>NZ_JACGXB010000001.1:0-516418 GCF_014138065.1 Ochrobactrum sp. P6BSIII
GTGCCCACCACATCATTGGTGTCGGACGGATTGATGTTGGCAGTGCCGTCACCGCCAACCCACTCGCCAGCGATCAGATTCTGATGAATTGTCATATGAACTCTCTCTCCCGATATCAGCCGTGCGGCCCTGATATATCTCACTTTCATTCGCGCATCGAACCAGCGAATGCAAGGTTGCAACGGGCTTTTAGCAGAAAATGTGAAAAGTATTACTTTTAAAATCCCAAAATCGACGTTCTTGTAAAATTGCCACACCCGACACCTTGCGAACCAGAAATTGCATTTAGGGCCTTGGCAAACAATCTTGCTCATTTATTGTGCACGCATCTGAAACACTGGCAGGAGGTATGAGATGCGCGTCGATTATCCATTCCCAATGGTGCCCTGTGTTTCTGCGGGCGCCTCTAATCGCTAGGTCCGCGGCCCGCCTCGCGGGCTGAGTATCGCTCCTTCGGAGCACCTTTCCAAAACCACCGCTGTTCGCGGCTCCTCCCGGAGCCGATCGTTTTGTTTTCTCAATCAAGGGCCAGTTCTGCGCGCGAGCACAGGCTGGTAATATGGATATGACTCGGTTTCGTTTAGATTTCCGGGGACCTGCGTTCCGCAATGTCCTCGGCTACACTTTCAGCCATTGGCGAAGTCAGCCCTTGCGGCTGGCGCTGATGATAATCGGCATGCTGCTTGCAACAGCCGCAGATGTTTTGACCCCGCTCTATTCAGGGCGGCTGGTCGATGCGCTTTCGCTTGGCAATAATGGTGCATGGGATGCCGCCATTCAGGCGCTTGTCGTGCTACTGGCGCTGGGCGCGCTGGCGCTGATCACCCGCCAGTTGACCTTCTATGTCATCACCGACTTCACCCTGAAGATCATGAGCGACATGGCGGCAAGTTCGTTCCACAAGTTGCAGCGGTTTTCGACCGACTGGCACGCCAATGCCTTTGCCGGATCAACAGTCCGCAAGGTTTCGCGCGCCATGTGGGCGCTCGATCTGCTCAATGACACGCTGATCGTGGCGCTGTTGCCGTCAATCCTGATGCTGCTTGGCTCGGTTGCGTTGCTGTCGTGGTACTGGCCGCTGATGGGGCTGCTGGTTGCAATCGGCTCTGTGCTGTTCATCGTCTGCACGATTGTGATTTCGCTTGGCTTTGTTGCGCCCGCTGCAACATTGGCCAATAGCTGGGACACGCGCATGGGCGGCTCGCTGGCCGATGCCATCTCCTGCAACGCTGTCGTGAAGGCATTCGGCGCGGAAAGCCGTGAAGATGTTCGTCTGTCCAAGGTCGTCACCAAGTGGCGCAGTCGCACGCGCCGCACATGGCTGATCGGCACGCTGAACGGCTTCATTCAGGGCGCGAACCTTCTGGTCATGCGCGGTGTTGTCATTGCCTTTGCGCTCTATCTCTGGAGCCAGGGCAAAGCCACGGCAGGCGACATCACCTTTGTTCTGACAGCCTTCTTCATGTTGCAGGGCTATCTGCGCGATGTCGGCATGCATATCCGCAACCTGCAACGGTCGGTCAACGACATGGAAGAACTGGTCGATATCGAGGCACAGCCCTATGGCATTGCCGACAGGTCTGGCGCTCCCGCCATCAAGATCGGTGCGGGCGAGATCACATTCGATCATGTCACGTTCCATTATGGCAACCATGAAGACCCGCTTTACCGCGACTTCTCGGTCAAGATCGATGCGGGCGAGCGGGTCGGCCTTGTCGGCCATTCCGGCTCCGGCAAGACCACCTTCGTGAAGCTGATTCAGCGGCTTTACGACGTCACGGACGGCGCCATCCGCATTGATGGTCAGAACATTGCTGAGGTCACCCAGGCGTCGCTGCGGTCGCAGATTGCCATCGTGCAGCAGGAGCCGATCCTGTTTCACCGCACACTGGCCGAGAACATCGCCTATGCCCGTCCCGGCGCGACACAGGCCGAGATTGAGGAAGCGGCACGCCTTGCCAGCGCGCATGACTTCATCACCCGGCTGCCGAAGGGCTATGCGACACTGGTGGGTGAACGCGGCGTGAAGCTGTCGGGCGGCGAACGCCAGCGCGTGGCCATTGCCCGGGCGTTTCTGGCCAATGCGCCGGTTCTGATCCTTGACGAGGCGACGTCCAGCCTCGACTCGGAATCGGAAGTGCTGATCCAGCAGGCGATGGAACGTCTGATGGTCGGGCGTACCACGCTCGTCATCGCTCACCGGCTATCGACGGTGCGCGCACTCGACCGGCTGCTTGTCTTCGACAAGGGTCAGATCATCGAGGAAGGCGACCATGACGCGCTGATCCGCAAGCCGGGCGGCATCTACCGCCGTCTGTTCGAACGGCAGGCGCTGGAGCTGACCAAGGGTCTCGAAGACGTCATTTAACCGACGAATATCGTCAGCACTTAAAGAATAGGGCCGGAATCACTTCCGGCCCTATTTTTATTGGGCTTTTTCTATTCATTGCGCGTTCAGATCACGTCCGGTATCACCCGCCGCTCAACCGTGGCTTGACATTTCCATGACAGAAATGTGACACGAAATTTCTCATATTTAGAAATGGTAGCAGGTAAGACATGTCTGGAGTAGTGGAAAACGCGGGCGAACGTCGCTGGAGCGATGCGGCCATTTTCGGCGCTTCGCATGTCTCGTGGCCAGTGCGCTTCGTCTGGGTTGCGCTTGCCTCCATCGTCCTGTCCGTTCTGCTCGTCTTCTCCGTCGAGTGGATTTTCCGCGGTTCGTTTGCCGAAGCCATCGAGTTTTTCCGCACCCCGCATAAGCCGGCATGGACAACGGTTGCCTTCTTCGTCGTGGTGCTGACCGCCAGCGACGCGCTTTTCGGGCGTATCCATTACGGGCTTTTCGTGGTTGGGCCGCTAGCGCTGATCGCCGCGACGACTGCGCGTGAAAAAAGCCTTTATCTCGGCGACCCGCTCTATCCGAGCGATTTTCTCTATGCGCGCCAGATCGTCGATCTGCTGCCGCTTCTGGTGCGTGAGCGTCCGTGGAGCGCTGTCGGCATCGCCCTTCTCCTGATTGCCAGCGCTGCGCTGCTGATTGCCGCAAGCCTTTTCTGGTGGCGTCGTTTCGACCGCATTCCCTGGAAAGGTCGCGCGCTTCGTCTGGCCTTCGCGCTACCGCTGCTCGCCTGGTTCGCTTTCATTTCCGACTATTCCAGTTTTTCACTGGCGCGCGACCGCCTGCGCGTTCTGCCCATCATGTGGGACCAGAAGGAAAATTACGCGCATAACGGTTTCACCATGGCCTTCATTTTGAACGTGCCAATGGCAACCGTCTTCGCGCCGGAAGGCTATTCACCGGAAACCATCGCGTCGATTGAACCGCCAGCGCAGCTCATTCCGGCAGCACTTGATACCGGCAAGCCCGACGTCATCATGATCATGAGCGAGTCTTTCTGGGACCCGACCCGTCTGCCGGGTGTGGCCTTCAGCGCCGATCCGATCCCGACCGTGCGCGCCGAACAGTCCGGCTATGTGTTCTCACCGGAATTCGGCGGCATGACCGCCAATGTCGAGTTTGAAGCGCTGACAGGCTTTTCCAAGGCATTCCTGCCTTCGGGCAGCATTCCTTATCAGCAATATATTCGCCGTCCGCTGCCATCGCTTGCAAGCTTCTTCAAGGAACAGGGCTATGCAACGCGGGCGATCCATCCCTATCGCCAGTGGTTCTGGAACCGCGGTCCTGTCTATGAAAACATGGGCTTCGACAAGTTCATGTCGGAAGAAAACATGCCGCCGTTGGAAAAGCGCGGCACGCTTGCCTCGGACGATGCGCTGACCACCGAGATCATTCGCGAGGCGGATGAGCAGCAGGACCCGTTTTTCTTCTTTGCTGTTTCGCTGCAAGGCCATGGCCCCTATGAGGCCAACCGCTATCCGGATTCAAAGCTCGATGTGCAGACCGACGCCAGCGAAGCTGTGCGCCAGTCGATCCGCACCTACTCGCAAGGCGCTATGGATGCCGATGCAAGCCTCGCCCGTCTGATGGAATGGGCATCGAAGCGCGAACGCGAAACCATTCTGGTGTTCTTCGGCGATCATCTGCCGCCGCTCGGCCCGGTCTATACCGAAACCGGTTTCATGCAGGATCGCGTCGCAAGCCGCATCGCGCCTGCCGCCGACATGCTTCTCCAGCATGAAACACCGCTGGTGCTATGGACGAACAAGCGCGGCGCGGAACGCGGCACCGGCACGATCAGCCCGGCTTTCCTGCCGATGCAGATACTCGAAATGGCCGGGATGCAGCATCCCTATTACACCGGCTTCCTGCGCCAGTTGCACGACCAGTACCGCATTGTTGATGCGCATGCCGTGTTCGATGGCGATGAAAATGCCGATGAAGGCTGGCAGCAGCGCCCGCCTTTCGCGCCGCTCCTGCGCGACTATCAAATGCTGCAATATGACATGATCTTCGGCAGCAGCTATGCACGAGACCGGTTCTTCCCGGCCCCGTCACAAAGCTAATCGCGGTGTTTATACCGGCGCCTTGCCGGCAGACTGGCGAATGATCAGCTTGTAGTCGATCTTTCGGGCCGGTGAGGTTTGGCCGTTCTCGATATGGTTCAACAGCATATCGGCTGCACCACGCGTCATTTCGAAGATCGGCTGGCGCACGGTGGTGATCTGCGGCGACACCATGCTGGCAATCGAGCTGTCATCGAAACCGACCACGGTGAGATCGCCCGGAACCGACAGTTTGTGGTCATGCGCCATCTGCACCACCGCCGCCGCCATATCGTCATTGGAGGCGAAGATCGCCGTCGGGCGATTTTCGAGTGACAGAAGTTTCTTTCCCGCCACAAGACCGCTGGCAAAACTGAAGCCGCCTTGCGCTTCATAATCGGGATTGCGCTCGATCCCTGCCGCTTCCAGCGCCCGGCGATAACCGGCCAGTCGCAATTCGGCGGAGCGGTGGGTCGGGTCGCCAATGATGATCGCAATCTTCCTGTGGCCGAGCTTCAGAAGATACTCCATCAGGTCGACGGTTGCTGCTTCGTCGTCGATGGAAACACTATCGGTCGGATGCACATTGACGTCGCCCGCCACGCGCGCAAACGGCATGGCCGAGGCTGAAAGCTCCTGCAAAATTTCCGGATCGTCCGACATGGGCGGCGTCACGATGATGCCGTCGAGGCCTGACGCATGGGCGGTTTCGATCAGCGCGCCACGAATATCGGCGCGGTTCTCGACCGGAAAGATCAGCAGGCGATAGCGCGTGCCGCGCAGGCGCTCCAGCGCGCCCATCTGCAATTCCGTCACATAGCTGGAACTGGGGTTTTCGAAGAAAAGACCGATCAGATGCGAACGTCGTTCCACCAGATTGCGCGCCGCCGCATTGGGCCGATAGCGCAGCTCCTGCCCCACTTCGCGCACCTTTTCGCGGATTGCCTCGCGCACATTCGGTTCGTCGTTGTAAACACGCGAAACGGTCTTGATCGACACGCCTGCCAGACGCGCCACATCGTGTATCGTCGCTCTTTTGCCTGTTGCAGCCATATGGGATCGTCTTCCTCCTCGAAGCGTTCGCTATTTTTGCGCACTCCCAAACACAAAACCGCTACACGCTTTTGTTGGAAATGCTCTAACCTGTTCGTCGGATAACGAAAAGGCCAAACGCTTCAGGGAATGGAACATATGCGGGATCGCGTCAGAAAACGCACTTCGCGCCCGTTATCGAGCGAAAACATGCCCCCGCGCCCCGGAACGACATCAATGATGAGTTCAGTGTGCTTCCAGACTTCATATTGCGGGCCGCTGATATAGACCGGCGCGCCGCCAATTTCGCCCAGTTTGACATCATTGTCTCCGACGACAAACTCGCCCTGCGGATAGCACATCGGTGAAGAACCGTCGCAACAGCCGCCCGACTGATGGAACATGATCGGCCCATATTCCGCCTGCAATTCGGCAATGAGATCAAGCGCGGCAGGCGTGGCGCTGACCTGGCCCTTGCCGTCGTCGCCAGCGTTCGTTTCAGGATTCCTCGCAGAACCCTTTTGCGGGTTTTCTTGCAACATTCTCTCCTCCCTCGCATGAGAACGGGCGAAACAGGTCCGCCCGTTCAGAATATGTAACGTCTATCCTGCACGCTTTACTGCGTCAGATCCATCACGACGCGACCTTCGATGTTGCCCTTGCGCATATCATCGAAGATGGAATTAACATTTTCCAGTTTCTCGGTGCGGATGGTCGCCTTGACCTTGCCGTCGGCAGCGAAATCGAGCGATTCCTGCAAATCGAGCCGGGTGCCGACGATGGAACCGCGCACGGTGACGCCGTTCAGCACCATGTTGAAGATTGACAGCGGAAAATCGCCCGGCGGCAAGCCGTTCAGCGCCACCGTGCCGCCGCGCGCCACCATGCCAAGCGCCTGTTCGAAGGCAATGGGCGAAACCGCTGTCACCAGCACACCTTGCGCGCCGCCATCGGTTTCCTTCTTGATATAGGCCGCCGGATCCTTGTTGGTCTTGGCATTGACCGTCACCGTCGCGCCAAGCTTACGAGCCAGTTCGAGTTTCTTGTCGTCGATATCGACGGCGGCAACGTTCATTCCCATGGCCTTGGCATATTGCACCGCCATATGGCCAAGGCCACCGACGCCGGAAATCACCACCCAATCGCCCGGTTTGGTGTCTGTCACCTTGAGGCCCTTATAGACCGTAACACCGGCACAGAGCACCGGCGCGATTTCGTTGAAATCGGCATTCTTCGGCAAATGGCCGACGAAATTCGGGTCAGCAACCACATATTGCCCGAAGCCGCCATTGACCGAATAGCCGGTATTGAGCTGTTCCTCGCAGAGCGTCTCCCAGCCACCGAGACAGTGGCGGCAATGACCGCAGGCCGTATAAAGCCATGGAACGCCGACGCGGTCGCCTTCCTTCACATGCTTGACGCCAGCACCCACGCCCGACACGAAACCCACGCCCTCATGTCCGGGGATAAATGGCGGATTGGGCTTCACCGGCCAGTCGCCTTCGGCGGCATGAAGATCGGTGTGACAGACGCCGGATGCCTGAATGGCAACCTGTATCTGTCCCGGTCCCGGTTCGGGTATCGGCACCTCGTCGATTGTCAACGGCTTGCCAAATGCTCGTACCACTGCTGCTTTCATTGTCTTGGCCATGAAGTCTCTCCTTCGTTATCGAATTGAGTTTCTTTCAAGCTGTTTCCCGATACGGGTCGGAAGAAATGAGTAACAGGAATATGGCGCACCCGGGTGCCGCGTCCAGCTTGCCGCGCAATGCAGCTTTCAGGACCATTCAAGGGTTGCCCGGGCATTTTCGCCCAGGCCCCTTCGCAGTCCCCTGGGAGGGTGAACCGATGCCGTTCTTCCAACGCAATACTGACCTGGAAGACGCAAATACGCTTTGATTAGACGCAATGCGGAGACGTTAATTCCCCGCTTTGCAGCACGCCCAGCGACGAGGACAAGGGGTGATTAGATTCTGGCTATGGCGTGCCGAAAATGGTGTTCTTCGAGAACCGGAGCGGAGCGTACTTAAAGGTACGTGAGCACCGGAAGCGGAGAAGAATGCCGTTTGCAGGCCGCCATAGCCTGAATATAACGCACTTAGTTTATACGCATGTCGTGATCGGAAAAACGGTTCCCACTTTTCCGCGACATGCTTTAGAAGAAGCCGAGTTTCTTCGGGCTGTAGCTCACCAGCATGTTCTTGGTGTTCTGGTAATGCTCCAGCATCTTCAGATGGTTTTCGCGACCGATGCCCGACTGCTTGTAACCACCGAAGGCCGCGTGGGCCGGATAGGCATGGTAGCAGTTGGTCCACACACGGCCCGCCTGAATAGCGCGACCGAAGCGATAGGCCCGCGTTCCGTCACGGGTCCAGATACCGGCGCCGAGACCATAGAGCGTGTCATTGGCAATCGACAGCGCTTCCGCATCGTCCTTGAAGGTCGCAACGGACACGACCGGTCCGAAGATTTCTTCCTGGAAGATACGCATCTTGTTGTTGCCCTTGAACACGGTCGGCTTGACGTAATAGCCGCCAGCCAGATCGCCCGGCAGAACATTGCGTTCACCGCCGGTCAGCACTTCTGCGCCTTCCTGACGACCGATGTCGAGATAGCTCAGGATCTTCTCAAGCTGCTCGCTCGAGGCCTGCGCGCCGATCATCGTTGCCGGATCAAGCGGATCGCCTTGCACGATGGCTTCCACACGCTTCAGCGCCTTTTCCATGAACTTGTCGTAGATCGACTCATGGACAAGCGCACGGCTCGGGCATGTGCAGACTTCACCCTGATTGAGGGCGAACATGACGAAGCCTTCAATGGCCTTGTCGAGGAAGTCGTCATCTTCGGCAGCCACATCCTTGAAGAAGATGTTGGGCGACTTGCCGCCAAGTTCCAGCGTAACCGGAATGAGGTTCTGGCTGGCATATTGCATGATGAGGCGACCGGTCGTGGTTTCGCCTGTGAATGCGATCTTGGCGATGCGGGGGCTGGATGCCAGCGGCTTGCCCGCTTCAAGACCGAAGCCATTGACGACATTGATCACGCCAGCTGGCAGAAGATCGGCAATCAGTTCCATCAGGACGAGGATCGAAGCCGGGGTCTGTTCGGCAGGCTTCAGCACCACGCAATTGCCAGCGGCGAGCGCCGGAGCCAGCTTCCAAACCGCCATCAGGATCGGGAAGTTCCACGGAATGATCTGGCCGACAACGCCCAGCGGCTCGTGGAAGTGATAGGCAACCGTGTCGTGGTCGATTTCCGAAATGCCGCCTTCCTGCGCGCGGATGACACCGGCGAAATAGCGGAAGTGATCGACAGCCAGCGGAAGATCCGCAGCGGTGGTTTCACGGATCGGCTTGCCATTGTCCCATGTTTCGGCAGCAGCGAGCGCAGGCAGATTTTCTTCGATGCGGTCGGCAATGCGGTTAAGGATCAGCGCGCGCTCGGCTGCGCTGGTACGGCCCCATGCATCCTTGGCGGCATGAGCGGCATCAAGCGCTGCTTCAACATCCGCAGCGTCGGACCGTGCCACTTCGCACAGAACCTGACCATTGACCGGCGAGGTATTTTCGAAATAGCGGCCAGACTTGGGTTCAACCCATTTGCCGCCGATGAAGTTTCCATAACGTTTGGCAAAAGCCGGCTTCACCGTCCGGCTGAATTCAACCTTATTCATGGTATTCTCCTCCCGAAATGACGCTGCTCCTACAGCGCTTCGACAAGGAGGATCGCGCGATAGCGGGGGAGAGTCATCCCGTGTTTTCACGCTCGCAAGATCATGTGTCGCAATATTGAGACAGTTGCGTCAGGTGATTTTGCAAAGGGATCAATGCGGGCGAATGATCTTCAGGCGGTTCAGCTTGCGGTGCAGCGTGGCCCGGCTGATGCCCAGAAGCACTGCGGCGGCAGAAATATTCCCCTCCGCACGGGCCAGCGCACGCAGGATGACCCCGCGTTCCGACTCCGCCATGTCCTCGCGCGGATCGGCATTCCAGCCGAGAATATCGGCAGCAGGCAGCGGGCCTGCCAGCGCCACATCATCGAGACCAAGCGCCAGACGCGCAGCCCGTGTCGCGCCAATCACCAGATCATCCTTGTCGACGGCGATCAAAGCGCCGCCGCTGCGGTCCACGCTTGGAGCCAGCATGATGCGGGCCTTTGGAAAAGCCTGCCGGAAGTTTTCTGCTTCGATCCGCCGCGCCGCATCGATCACCGCCACAGAGATGAGCTGCGCAAAGGCTTCCGTCAGATCGGAACGGCAGGATGACACGTCAAGCGCAGCCATAAGACGGCCTTGATGATCGTGGATCGGCGCCACCGTGCAGGACAGCCCGATATTGCGTGAATGAAAGTGCTGGTCGCGATGGATGGTGAGCGCACGCTGTTCAACGATACAGGTGCCGATGCCATTGGTGCCTTCGCATTCCTCGCTCCACACCGCGCCCGTCCACAGGCCCCAGCGATAGAACGTGTCGTCGTCGCTTGCCGCACCGCGGCGCTCTACCGGCACGCCTTCGCTGTCGGCCAGAAGCACGCAGCAGCCGACGCCGCCGACCGCCATGTAAAGGCGATCCATACTAGCCTGCGCCACGCTGACCAGCCGCTCCACCCGCTCATGCGCGGTGCGGAACTCCCTCTCGGAAAGCGTGCGCACGGTGCCCGGATCGGCAGGGTCGAGCTTGTGCAGTTCGGCAGAACGCTGCCATGACGCCACCAGCGCCGAGCGGGCAGAACCGCCGGTGTGGATTTCGGACAGAACACGGTCCGCATGAACTCTCTCTTGCGGTGCACCCATCTTTCTCCTCCCAGGAAGGCTGGAACCGCTGAATTCGCCTTGAACATTCCCGGACAACAGAACCGCTATAAAGGTCTGCCGGGCATGTTCCTGATGATAATGGCCTGTTCCCCCACAACTGGCAAGCGCATCGTCAAAGCGAAGAAACAAAGACGGCCCGGCAGAAATAATCGCCGGGCCGTGAAATGTGGTCTTTGGGAGGTTAGTACTTATCAGGAGGTATGCACCTCGTGAGAGGTGTGTTTTTATAAACGGTGCGGAACCAATCTAGTTGATGCCACCCGGACAAAAATACACCAGTCCGAGCTGTATCGGGAGGAATCGATCAGTATCCGCACCGCATTCTAAAAGTAATATTTATAAATTTTTAAGTATAAAAAGTCTTAAAGTACATGAGTAAACTATCATAAAGAAGAATAATTGAAAATTACAATCATTTGATTGCTATTAGGAACCCGCAATAAATGGTGACAAGGTTTTTTCTTTGTTTTGAATGAAATTATTCAATGCTTCCGCCTCTGCGGCACTGAGGCGCAAGCCAAGCTTGGTGCGACGCCACAGAATATCTTCCGCCGTGCAAGCCCATTCATTTTCAATGAGATAGGAGACTTCAGCTTCATAGAGATCAGCGCCGAAATGGCGACCAAGATCAGCGAGCGATGCGGCCTTGCGGAGCAGCACATGAACACGCGTTCCATAGAGCCGGAACAGGCGGCGGGCATGGACTGGCGTGAGAAATGGATAGGCCGCCTGTACTTTCTTTAACTCGCTGTCGAAAGCAACTTCCTTGAAATCACCACCGGGCAGTGCTGCCGCATGGGTCCATGGCGCACCCTTCTTGCCCAGATGATGCTCGATCTTTTCCAGCATATGTTCGGCAAGCTTGCGCGCTGTCGTCAGCTTGCCGCCGAAGACATTGATGAGTGGTGCGAGACCGGCTGGCGCGTCGTCTTTCAGAACATAGTCGCGCGTTGCTTCCTGCGCCTTGCTGGCGCCGTCATCATAGAGCGGACGCACGCCGGAATAGGTCCAGACCACATCTTCGCGCCGCACAGGTTCGGCGAAATATTCGCTTGCTGCAGCACACAGATATTCTGTTTCGGCTTCAGTGATCGCCACCTTGGCGGGATCGCCCTTATAGTCCTGATCGGTGGTTCCGATCAGGGTGAAATCATCTTCATAGGGGATCGCAAAGATGATGCGACCATCATTATTCTGGAAGAAATAAGAGCGCGGATCGGCAAACTTCTTGCGCACCACGATATGGCTACCCTGCACCAGACGCACATTGTGCAACTGGCGGTCACCTTCGACACCCTGCAAAACCTTATCGGCCCACGGACCGGCGGCATTGACCAGCAGACGTGCGCGGATTTCTTCCTGATGTCCGGTGTCGGCGTTCTCAATCGTGATTGTCCAGCCCTGACTGTCGCGCCGTGCGGCCACGACCTTGGTCCGGGTGCGAATGGACGCGCCACGGTCAGATGCATCGCGCGCGGTCAGCGCTACGAAACGGGCATCATCGACCCAGCAATCGGAATATTCGAATGCCTTGGTGAAAAGCGGCTTCAGCAGCTGAGCAGCAGGGTCAGTGCGCATATTCAGCGTGCGTGTCGCCGGGAGTTTCTTGCGGCCACCCAGATGATCGTAGAGAAACAGACCCAGCCGCAGCAGCCATGCCGGACGCACCCCGCCTTTATGATAGGGCAGCACAAAGCGCATCGGATGGATCATATGCGGCGCATTGGCCCATAGAACCTCGCGCTCCATCAGCGCCTCGCGCACCAGACGAAACTCGTAATGCTCCAGATAACGCAGACCGCCATGGATCAGCTTGGTGGCGCGGGAAGAAGTGCCGCTCGCCAGATCGTTCATCTCCGCCAGGAAAACAGAAAAGCCGCGCCCGATCGCGTCGCGTGCAATGCCGCATCCGTTGATGCCGCCACCAATAACGAAAATGTCGAATATTTTTTCCTGCGCCATGGCAAACCTTGAAAGCGGCTTTCAGAGCGTTTGCAGCAGACAGACGCTCGAACATTCATTTTAACGCGCGTCACCCGACGCGCCTCAGAACACCAAAGCGAATATAAAACTATTTAATACGAAAGCAAAGCGAAAATAAACGAAACTACCCCGCTTTGGTCGCCGCCCCGCTATCATTAAGGGTTTCGATCAGCTCAACCTCATGTTCTGCACACAGATCACGCAGCTGCTGCGAGGAGCAGCGGTCGGTGATGAAGGTGTTGATCTGCGAAATATGGCCAATGCGCACCGGTGCAGTGCGTTCCAGCTTGGTGGAATCGGAAACGAGGATAACGTGGCGCGCATTGGCGATAATCGCCTGCGCGACTTTCACTTCGCGGAAATCGAAATCGAGCAGCGCACCGTCTTCGTCCATGGCCGAAGCACCGATGATGGCATAATCAACCTTGAACTGGCGAATGAAGTCCACTGCCGCCTCACCCACAATACCGCCGTCGGACGAGCGGACCACGCCGCCAGCAATGACCACTTCGATGGAAGTGTGCACACGAAGCGTATTGGCGACATTGATGTTGTTGGTGATGACCATCAGTTCGCTATGGTCGATCAGGGCATGGCTGACAGCTTCGGTCGTGGTGCCTATATTGATGAACAGGGACGCGCCATCGGGGATGATTTCAGCTGCCGCCCTGCCGATCGATTCTTTTTCATTGGCGGCGATCCGGCGGCGGGCCTCATATTCCATATTCTCAACGCCGGAGGGATAAAGCGCCCCGCCATGAATGCGGCGCAGCAGGCGTGCGCGGCACAGATCGTTGAGATCCTTGCGCACGGTTTGCGGCGTGACATCAAAAGCCGCAGCCAGATCGTCCACCAGAACCTGCCCCTGACGGCGTGCAAGGTCCAGAATTGCATTGTGACGAGGGGTAAGCTGCATTTTTTGCCCGCGCTGAGTTTGTTAGAATTGCGAGCCTGTAATGTCTCTGTTTTCGGAGAGAAAGCAACTGCCTATGCCTATCTGCACCGTTTTCGCAGCCTGTTTTGTTTTCACGCATTATCCTACGCAAAACCGCTTCGCACTTTTGCTGGAAATACTTTAGCCGGGAATACAGGGATCGCGGACGGACAACGAAACCGCTCAATCATCGCCCAAAGTGCTGTTGTACATATTGTGCAGCTTGCAGGCCACTTCGGTCCGGTTGGCTGCGCCGATCTTGCGCATGATATTATGGACATGCGCCTTCACAGTGCCTTCGCTCATGCCAAGTTCGAAAGCGATCACCTTGTTGGAGCGACCAATGCGAATCGCATGCACCACCTCGATTTCGCGCGCGGTCAGCAATTCGCCCAGCACATCCTCATCGATATCGGGCGGCGGCGACTTGATGGCCATGGAAGCGGGAATATACATGCCGCCCGCGCTGGCGAGATGGATGGCCTCGACGCAAACACGAACATCGACCGAGGTGGGGATATAGCCTCTGGCGCCGATTTCCATGGCCCGCACCACCTGCGCCCACTCCTCACGTTCGGCGAGAAGCACAATCGGCGATGGTGACCACATTTCCACGAGGGAGCGGATTTCTTCGGAGAAGAACGGATCGGCAAGCCGCTTGGCGCCGATATGCAGCAAAATGACAGCACTGCCGTTGAACGCCTTCGCCTGCTCTACAAAGGCGTAGCACGTCACCGGCATTTTCAGCCCATTCATCAGGAGGCCGTTGAAAAGGCACTCCCGCTCCAGATTGCTTTTGCATACGAGTAGCAAATGGCGGTCACTGTTCGGCAGAACGCCGACACCAACCGCTCCATTGTCTCTTTCTTTCGGTACAGCCCACAGACTGGCACCCCTGGCATCCAACATCGGCGCGTCTCCCCGGCACGAAGGTTTACTAACTCCTACACAGTGATCCGCCGGTCCTGCCCCGCCGCAAGATCGGTATTTAAATGATGCTTATGACTTATATTGACGAATTCCCGCCATTCCATAGGCTAATATTGCTACCTCAAAGCAATCGTGTCATTAATTTATGTTAGCAAGTTCGAAAATTTATGTTGTCCGTAAGAGCGACTTAAACAGTAGGAAGATATAAAACTATATCTTTCGTTTAGTACGGAAGTGTTATGCATAGTGGCAGAGGCATTGCGGCACCTTCGGTGGGGGTGCTGATCGACTTACTGGAATCTTCTCCGATTCTGGCGGACCTTGATGCGCATGCGATTGGTGCTTTGGCTTCTCTTGTCATCACGGAAAACAATTTTACCACCGATACCGTCATCATAGAACAGGGTGAGCGCGTCAGAAACGTGCATATGGTCGTGTCTGGCTGGGGCTGTGTCTATCGCGATCTGTCCGGTGGCCAGAGGCAGATTATCGACTTTCCGATGCGTTGCGATTTCATCGGCCTTCGCACCGCAGATGGCTATAGCTACAATACGATATCCGCCATCACACCGATGAAAGTCATTGAAATTCCACTGGCTTCTCTCGAAAGCGCGATCCGGCGTGTTCCACGTCTGGCAATGATCTTCATCGAGCTTTTGTCGCGACAGCGCGCCATGCTGATCGAGCATCTGACGAATGTCGGTCGCCGCAGCGCCTTTGTGCGGACCGCACATCTGCTGCTGGAATTGTCGGACCGGGTCAAAGCCTGCTGCATTGACGATCCCGATTCCTATTATTGTCCCCTGACGCAATATCAGCTGGCCGATGCGTTGGGACTGACGCCGATCCACCTCAATCGCATGTTGCGGGATCTGCGCGAGGAAGGGCTTGTCCTCTTCCGCTCAAACCGGGTCGAGATCCTCGATCGCCAACGCCTTGTTGCGCTCGCGGAATATGACGGCGAGTTCATGCGCATGTCGGTTTTCGACCGAAAGCGATAAACACATATTCGTGAAGAGAAGAGGTTTCTGGAAAATCGGGAACAGCTTCCAGCATCTGAATGGTCGGAGTGAGAGGATTCGAACCTCCGACCCCCTCGTCCCGAACGAGGTGCGCTACCAGGCTGCGCTACACTCCGAACCAGTTGGTCGCAACCAGACGGTGCGACCGTTGAGGCGGCTTATAACGCTGCATTTTTGATGCCGCAAGAGCATGATGCAGTTTTTTTGCGGTCACAATCGCGACCGCTCATAAATGTCACAGGATCAGAGCACTTCGGCTGGAAAGACCGGCGTAAAGCCTGCGCCATAAGCGACGAAGTGCGGATTGGCGAAGCCCTTCACGCCCTGCCCGGCGCGCTGTCCATAGACAAACGGCTTGCCGTCGATGGTGGCGGTCATGCCGCCCGCCGCACGCAGCACCGCATCACCTGCCGCCGTGTCCCATTCCATCGTTGGCGCAAAACGCGGATAAATGTCCGCCTCACCGCGCGCAATCAGGCAGAACTTCAGGGACGAGCCGACCGAGACATGGCCGGAAATCTGGTTTGCCTGCAGGAAATGCTCGGTTTCAGGCGTATTATGCGACCGGCTGCAAACAGCAATGCGTTGCTCGGCAACCGCCCGCGCCCGGATTGCACGGCGGCGGATTATCTTGTGATCCGCAGTCGTTTCCGCTTCCTCGGCGCGGTTGCCCGCACCCGTAAACAGCAGATTGCGGGCCGGAGCGTAGACAATGCCCGCGACCGGCACACCATCTTCAATCAGGCCGATATTGACGGTAAAATCGCCATTGCGCAGCAGAAATTCCCGCGTGCCGTCGAGAGGGTCGACGAGCAGAAAACGCCGTCCGAGATGGGTCGGAAGACGACCGGCAGACACCTCTTCCTCCGCCACGACCGGGATATCGGGTGCTACCGACGACAATGCCGCAAGGATGATCGCCTCGGCGGCACGGTCTGCCTCGGTGACAGGCGATTCATCCTTTTTGCGCTCAACCGCACAGCCATCGACATAATGCTTCATGATGACCCGGCCAGCCTCAAGCACGGCCTCTTCAAAAACGGCGAGCAAGGCTGCGCCGTTGGGGTCTGCTTTGGGAGAGGCTGGAATGTTCATCGCTCAGATCGACCAGGAATCGCTACCATAACTGCCGATGACACCGCGTTCGGCCAGATACTTTTCTACTTCCGCGACCAGTTCGTCAACATTGCGCCCCGTCGTATCGAGACGCAATTCTGGCGAAACCGGCGCTTCGTAAGGCGAATCAATGCCCGTAAAGGACTTGATTTCACCGCGCAGCGCTTGCGCATAGAGGCCTTTCGGGTCGCGCGCAATGCATTCCTCAATCGGCGTATCGACGAAGATTTCGATGAACTCCCCTTCCGGCACTCGCGCACGCACGGTGTCGCGCTCGGAGCGGAACGGAGAAATGAACGAAACCAGCGTGATCAGCCCGGCATCCGCCATCAACCGCGCCACTTCGCCGACGCGGCGGATATTTTCCGCCCGGTCAGCATCGGAAAAGCCGAGATCACTATTGAGGCCATGGCGGACATTGTCGCCATCCAGCAGATAAGTGTGCTTGCCGAGCGCGTGAAGGCGCTGTTCCAGCCGGTTGGCGATGGTGGACTTGCCCGAACCGGAAAGGCCGGTAAACCAGAGCACCGCCGGCTTCTGGAATTTCTGTGCGGCCCGTGCCTTGCTGTCGAGATCGAAAGCCTGCAAATGCACATTGGTCGCCTGACGAAGCGCGCTGTCGATCATGCCTGCGCCGACCGTCGCATTGGACACACGGTCAATCAGCACAAAAGCGCCGGTAACGCGGTTGTCGGCATAAGGATCGAGCACAATCGGGTCCGCCGTCTGGAGATAGCAGAAGCCGACTTCGTTGAGATCGAGACGCGCTGCATCCTCGCGTGCAAATGTGTTCACATCCGTCCGATATTTGATTTCACTCACTGTCACCGGCGTCTGGTCGGTCTCGGTGCGCAAGAGATAGGAGCGTCCCGGCTGCAAGGCATCTTCGCCGAACCAGACAATATTGGCCGCGAAGCGATCCGCCACGTCGGGTCGCGCTTCTGCGCCAACCAACATATTGCCGCGCGAAACCTCAATCTCGTCTTCGAGCACCAGCGTGACAGCCTGACCTTCCGAGGCACGAGGCAGATCACCGTCATAAGTGGCGATACGCTTCACGCGCGACTGCTTGCCCGATTTGGCCACGACAACCGTGTCGCCCGCCGCAATCGAACCGGAGGCTACCGTGCCGGAAAAGCCGCGGAAATCCAGATTGGGCCGGTTCACATATTGCACCGGGAAACGGAACGGTTTGGCTGCGGCTTCCGTATCGATGCGCACAGTTTCCAGATGTTCGAGCAGATGCGGCCCCTGATACCAGCCGATGCGCGGCGACAGGCTGGTGACATTGTCGCCGAAACGCGCCGAAAGCGGGATCGGCTGGATGCTGGCAAAACCAAGGTCTTTGGCGAAGCTCATATAATCGGCAACGATGCGGTCGAACGCTTCCTGCGAGAAGTCGACGAGGTCGATCTTGTTAACCGCCAGCACGATATGGCGAATGCCAAGCAGCGAAGCGATGAAGGAATGACGGCGCGTCTGCGTCAGCACGCCCTGTCGCGCATCAATCAGCACCACGGCCAGATCGGCGGTCGAAGCGCCCGTCGCCATATTGCGCGTATATTGCGCATGGCCCGGCGTATCGGCGACGATGAACTTGCGGCGCGGCGTCGAAAAGAACCGATAGGCGACGTCGATGGTGATGCCCTGCTCGCGCTCGGCTTCCAGACCGTCAACCAGCAGCGCAAAGTCGAAATCATCATCCGTCGTGCCGAACTTGCGGCTGTCATTCTTGAGCGCGGCAAGCTGGTCTTCGAAAATCAGCTTGGTGTCATAGAGCAGACGCCCGATCAGCGTCGACTTGCCGTCATCGACGGAGCCGCAGGTGAGAAAACGCAGCAGCGTCTTGCGTTCCTGATCGGCGAGAAACGCGGTCACGGCTGCGCTGGTTACGGAAGGCTGGCCCAAGGGCTTTATCGCAGCGTTCATCAGAAATAGCCCTCGCGCTTCTTCTTTTCCATGGAACCCGCTTCATCGCGGTCAATGGCACGGCCCTGACGTTCCGACGTGCGGGCGATCAGCATTTCCTCGACAATATCCGAGAGGCTTGAGGCGCTGGATTCAATCGCCCCGGTCAGGGGGTAGCAGCCGAGCGTACGGAAACGCACCAACCGGTCTTCCACCTTTTCACCATCCCGCAGCTTCATGCGGTCATCATCGACCATGATCAGCATGCCGTCGCGCTCCACCACCGGGCGGCGGGCTGCAAAATAGAGCGGCACGATGGGAATATTTTCCTGCAAGATATACTGCCAGATGTCGAGTTCGGTCCAGTTCGACAGCGGAAAGACGCGGATCGATTCACCGGCTGCCACGCGCGTATTGTAGACTTTCCACATTTCGGGACGCTGGTTCTTCGGGTCCCAGCCGTGCTGCGCATTGCGGAACGAGAAAATGCGCTCCTTGGCGCGGGACTTTTCCTCATCGCGACGCGCGCCGCCGAAGGCTGCATCGAACTTGTACTTGTCGAGCGCCTGCCGCAGACCGACCGTCTTCATCACATGGGTATGGACATTCGAACCATGGCTGAAAGGGCCGACGCCATCGCGCACGCCATCTTCATTGATATGGACCAGAAGCTCGAAGCCCTTTTCGCGCGCCTGCGCATCGCGAAACTCGATCATTTCGCGGAACTTCCAGGTCGTATCGACATGCAGAAAGGGAAATGGCGGTGGTGCTGGATAAAACGCCTTCATCGCCAGATGCATCATGACCGACGAATCCTTGCCCACCGAATAGAGCATCACCGGATTGGAAAAGGTTGCTGCAACTTCGCGAAAAATATGGATCGCTTCTGCTTCAAGACGCTGCAGATGCGTCAGGTTCTTGGTCAGGGATGCATGATGCACGACATTTACTCCCGGAAACCGGATAGAGACGAGAAAGCAGGATTACGGTTCTGACGGAGCGAAATCGGTACCCTGACTAAGTTGGCCGCATTGTCGTGAAAAGAAGCCCAAAAGTGAAAGAACGCTTTCGCGTATTCCGATGAACCTGCGCGAAAAACTTGCAGTCTTGGCCACAAGGCGGGAACAAACTTGCGCAGCCGGCAAAAAGCGGAATTTCGCTTAAATGGCGGAAAATCCTACTAAAATTGTGATATTTAGCGCTTTTGGAGAGCAAAAACTGGGTAAATTCTTGCTCAAAAAGCTGCGTGCCACACGGGCATCATCCGATGCGCGGGACGGATAGGCGCTCATTATGAGAGGAAGATTTTGAAAGCACCCAACGGGCCAAACCGCCGCGGGGCTTAGAGTGGATCAGAGCAGGCCGAAGGTGCGGGCCTTCGCGACAGCCTGAACCTTGTTCACGGCAACAAGCTTGGTCAGCACGTTGCTGATATGAAAATTCACGGTACGCGTAGAAATATTGAGGATCGCCCCGATAATCTCGGCAGTTTTTCCTTCACTCGTCCAACGCAGGATTTCACGCTCACGCGCCGTCAGGCAAACTTCACTGGCACAATTCATTCGCGGCACATTGACCAGTGTGAACATCGACAGATGCAGAAGATTGGTCACCATCTGCAACTGACGCCGCAGTGCGGTGACCTCGGCTGCGGCCAACGGCTGGCCGCTGCGCAGGAATGTCAGCATTCCAAACACGCCCTGAGCAGCCCAGCACGGCTGCGAAATGCCCACCTTCAGTCCATAGCTTTGCAGATCAGCCCATAATTGCGGCGTGTCGGCAAAAAGCTTCGGCGACCAGACCAGCGGGTCGATACTGTGCAGACCAAGCCGGACCAGCGGGTCGACCTCGACATATTTCTTGGCGGTATAAAGTTCAGTCCAGCCTTTCGGCATGTCCTCGTGACGTACCCATTTGACCGCCCCATTCAAGGACGGAACCGACATGACATATGAAACATGGTCAAAGCCGATTTCGCGGGCATATTTTTTTACATATTCAAACAGCTTGTCCGCATTATCCGCAGACTGCATGGCATCGCATAACAATTCCCATTTCATTGCTGCCATCCTAATAATGTTTTCAATAACTTACGCACAATACAACTTTTACGCTCACAAAATTTCGAACGCACAGCCTTAAATAGCATTTTCCTGTAAGCCTCTCCAGAAAGATTGCTTTCAAAAAAGCTGGAACCTTTTGAAAAACAGCCGTTTTAAACAGGTCTGGCTATGGTCGACGGAAAAGCGCCTAAAATAAAAAATGGCCCCGCATCGCAGGGCCCTCTTCTTTTGGTTGTAACAGTCGCTTCGACTATGCAGCTTCGTCGGCAACATCGCCGGGAATATAATTGAGGATCGGCGCAAGCCAGCGCTCGACGTCGCGAACGCTCATGCCCTTGCGGCTCGCATAATCCTCGACCTGATCGCGCTCCACCTTGGCGACACCGAAATAATAGCTTTCCGGATGGCCGATATAGAGGCCCGAAACCGATGAGCCCGGCCACATGGCGTAGCTTTCGGTCAGTTCCACACCGGTCTCAGCCGTGGCATCAAGCAGACGGAACAGCGTGGTCTTTTCGGTATGGTCTGGCTGGGACGGATAACCCGGGGCCGGACGAATACCCTGATAAGGTTCGCCGATCAGTTCTTCCGGCGTATAGGTTTCATCCGTCGCATAGGCCCAGAATTCGCGACGCACACGCTCATGCATCAGTTCTGCAAAGGCTTCGGCAAAACGGTCGGCCAGCGCCTTCACCAGAATCGCGGAGTAATCATCATTGGCGCGCTCGAAACGCTCGGCAATGGCCACCTCGCCAATGCCTGCCGTAACGACGAAGCCGCCGACATAATCCTGCTTTCCACTTTCCACCGGCGCCACAAAGTCGGACATGGCGACATTTGGACGGCCATCGCGCTTGCTAAGCTGCTGGCGCAAGGTGAAGAAGGTCGCAAGTTCCTCTTTCCGGCTTTCATCGGTGAACAGCCGGATATCGTCGCCCACCGCATTGGCTGGCCAGAAGCCGACCACGGCTTTCGGCGTGAACCATTTTTCGTCGATGATCTTCTTGAGCATGGCCTGCGCATCGGACCAGAGCTGGCGCGCGGCCTCACCTTGCTTTTCGTCCTCAAGAATCGCCGGATAACGCCCTTTCATCTCCCAGGTCTGGAAGAACGGCGTCCAGTCGATATAGCGCGCGATTTCGGCCAGATCGTAATCGTCGAAAGTCTTCGTGCCGGTAAAGCTCGGCTTCACCGGAGCAAAGCTGTCCCAGTCGAGCTTGTGCGCATTGGCGCGGGCACGCGCTATCGGCAGGCGCTGCTTTTCCGCTTCGCTGCGCGCATGAGCGGCTGCGACCTTGGCATATTCATCACGCACGCCACTGACATAATCGCCCTTGGCTTCCGGCGAAAGCAGACTGGACACAACGCCAACCGCGCGGCTGGCATCGATGACATAAACCGCCTGACCGCGCTCGTAACGCGGATGAATTTTCACCGCCGTATGGACACGGCTGGTCGTCGCCCCGCCGATCAAAAGCGGAATGTCGAAACCTTCGCGTTCCATCTCAGCTGCCACATGCGCCATTTCGTCAAGCGATGGCGTGATGAGGCCGGACAGACCAATGACATCAACTTTTTCGTCACGGGCGACTTGCAGAATCTTCTGCGAAGGCACCATGACGCCGAGATCGATGATCTCGTAATTGTTGCAGGCCAGCACGACACCGACGATATTCTTGCCGATATCGTGCACGTCGCCCTTCACGGTCGCCATCAGCACCTTGCCAGCGCTCTGGCGTTCTTCGCCACCATTGAGGCGCTTTTCCTCTTCCATGTAAGGCAGGAGAACAGCCACCGCATGCTTCATCACGCGGGCGGACTTGACCACCTGCGGCAGGAACATCTTGCCCGCGCCGAACAGATCGCCAACCACATTCATGCCAGCCATCAGCGGGCCTTCGATAACGTGAAGCGCCCGCTCGGCAGATTGGCGCGCCTCTTCCGTATCGGCTTCGATATATTCTGTAATACCGTTGACCAGCGCATGGGCAAGGCGCTTTTCCACCGGCCATTCGCGCCAGGCGAGATCCTGCGCCTTGGCTTCCTTCGAACCGGAATCGCGGAAACGCTCGGCAATTTCCAGCAGGCGTTCGGTCGCATCCGAACGGCGGTTCAGCACCACATCTTCGCAGGCCTCGCGCAGTTCCGGATCGATGGCATCGTAAACCGCCAGCTGACCAGCATTGACGATGCCCATATCCATGCCCGCCTGAATGGCGTGATAGAGAAACACGGCATGCATCGCCTCGCGCACCGGCTCATTGCCACGGAACGAGAATGACAGGTTCGACACGCCGCCCGAGACATGGACATGCGGCAAGGTCGTCATGATCTGCCGGGTCGCTTCGATGAAGTCGACACCGTAATTATTGTGCTCGTCGATACCTGTCGCTACCGCGAAAATATTCGGATCGAAGATAATGTCTTCCGGCGGGAAACCGACCTGCTCGGTCAGGATCTTGTAGGCACGGGTACAGATTTCGATCTTGCGCGCTTCGGTATCGGCCTGTCCGGTTTCATCAAACGCCATGACCACGACCGCCGCACCATAGGCGCGCACGAGCTTGGCGTGATGAATGAAGGCTTCCTCGCCTTCCTTCATCGAGATGGAGTTGACCACCGGCTTGCCCTGAACGCATTTCAGGCCAGCCTCGATGACTTCCCATTTGGAGCTGTCGATCATGATCGGCACGCGGGCGATATCCGGCTCGGCAGCGATCAGGTTGAGGAACTCGACCATCGCCTTTTCGGAATCGATCAGGCCTTCATCCATATTGATGTCGATGATCTGGGCGCCATTGGCCACCTGATCGCGCGCCACATCAAGGGCGGCAGCAAAGTCACCAGCCTTGATCAGCTTGCGGAAGCGGGCGGAGCCGGTGACGTTGGTGCGCTCACCGACATTGACGAAGGGAATGTCCTCGGTCAGCGTGAAAGGCTCAAGGCCGGAAAGACGCATCAGCGGCGCGACCTTGGCAGGCTTGCGCGGCGGGTGTTTTGCAACGGCCTCGGCAATGGCGCGGATATGTTCCGGCGTCGAGCCACAGCAGCCGCCAACCACATTGACCATACCGTCGCGGGCAAAGCCCTCGATCTGGGCGGCCATCGCTTCCGGCGTTTCGTCATACTGGCCAAATTCGTTCGGCAGACCGGCATTCGGATAGGCGCAGATGAATGTGTCGGCGATATTCGACAATTCATCCAAATGAGCGCGCATAGCATTGGCGCCCAGCGCGCAGTTGAGGCCGATGGTGAACGGCTTGGCGTGACGCAGCGAATGCCAGAATGCCGTTGGCGTCTGGCCGGACAGGGTGCGGCCGGAAAGATCGGTGATCGTGCCGGAAATCATCACCGGCAGGAAAATGCCCTTCTCTTCGAACACTTGCTCCGAAGCGAAGACGGCGGCCTTCGCATTCAGCGTGTCGAAGATGGTTTCAATCAGGATGATGTCGGAACCACCATCGATCAGCCCACGGATCTGCTCGGCATAGGCGATGCGCAGATCGTCAAAGGTGACCGCGCGGAAGCCTGGATTATTGACATCCGGCGACAGCGAGGCGGTGCGGTTTGTCGGTCCAAGTGCTCCGGCAACGAAGCGGCGACGACCGTCTTTCTGTTCGGCGCGCAGGGCCGCACGACGCGCAAGACGCGCACCGTCGCGGTTCAGCTCATACACCTGCTCTTCCATGCCGTAGTCGGCCTGGGCAATCGTCGTGGACGAGAATGTGTTGGTTTCGAGAATATCCGCGCCCGCAATGGCGTAAGCGTAGTGGATTTCTTCAATAGCCTTGGGCTGGGTCAGCGTCAGAAGGTCATTATTGCCCTGAAGCTGGCAATCGCAAGCGCCGAAACGCTCGCCGCGAAAATGCTCTTCATGGAAGCCAAGCCCCTGAATCTGCGTTCCCATCGCGCCGTCGAGGATCAAAATACGCTCGCGCGCTGCTTTCGTCAGCGCGGCCAGCACCTCCGAACCATCCGGCTTTGCAGCCGTTGCACCGAAGAGATCGTCGAGAGAAGACGCCATAAGAGTACCGCCTGTATTCTGATATGCATAATCGCAGAAGGTCGCTTAATGACATAAACATATCTTTATGTCAATTATTGATCAGCTTTTGGAGCACGATATATGCACCCAAGAATGAGGTCTCGAGACAATGCGACCAACCCGGACCCACTTCACCGATCTGTTGCCGGACAGAAAGAAATCGTGACCGCTCAAAGCCACCGCTCCGCCACAATGGGCACGCAAAATTTCCGCACGGATGATTTGCTTTTATTAGGAGCGACCTATGAAAAGGTTTGGTTATTCCCTGTTTGCCGCATGTCTGTCGCTTGGCATGGGGCTTTCAGCCGCGGCCGGGACGGCCAATGCAGCGCAGCCCTCCCTGATGGCGGCACCGACCACCGCGTCGGCACAGACCTCAGCCCCCAATGTACAGACCGTGCAATATTACGATTATCGAGGCGACCGCCGTTATTGGCGCTATGACCGGCCTCGCTACCGGCCCTATTATCGGCATGACCGGCGTTACTGGGGACCGGGACCGGTTTATCGTCACCGCCCGGCGCCAGTCTATCGCGGCGGCAATCCGCATGTCCGCTGGTGCTACAACCGTTATCGGTCCTATCGCGCCTATGACAACACCTTCCAGCCCAATTACGGGCCGCGCCGCCAGTGCTATTCGCCTTATCTGTAAGGCCGCGACCAACGAAGAAAGCCCCGCAATGCGGGGCTTTTCTCTAAACTGTCTTGGAATCTTTATGGCTGCTCAGGTGACATAGGCGCCGATGGAAGCCGCCACCAGCCCGATCGCGACCGCAATCATCACGCCATAAACGCGCGGCTTGTCGAAAAGAACGGCGAAAGCTGAAAACCAGCCCACAACCGCCGCACCGAGCGCGAAGAGAAAACCCGGCTTGTCGCCATGATAAAGGTTTGCCGCCATCAACCCGCCGATGATCAGCGCGCCGAAAACGATCATTAACCCCGTGGCATAACGCTCATAATCGTCCATTTAAATTCCTCGGTTCCGATCTCGCGAAAACTGCGACGGAAACTTATAGCGACCCGTTTGGCCATTTAAGGGCGTGGAATCTCTCACGCCGCCATCCTGACCTTCTCGCTCACACAATCATTATTCGTGGCGTTCTTCAACCATTTCGCAGCGCCATTCGCTGCAAATGTTACACGTTATCGTTTCTGACCGCCGTTCAGCCGTAAAATCCGTGCTATATTGATACGTATGGAACCGTCTGGAATCACCATTTTTGAAACACCTATCGGCGCGTGCGGCATTGCCTGGCGCGGCGCAAAAGTCGTTGGTGTCGAAATCGGCGATACGGACAAGACGGAAACCCGCTACCGTCTCGGTGAGCGGGTGGGCGAACAGTTTCCCGAAGCACAGGCTGATGTGCCAGCCTTTGTGGCGCAGGCTATTGAAAAAGTGCGTGTGCTTCTCGACGGCGGATCGCCGGATTTTTCGCAAACACCGCTGGCGTTCGAATCCCTGCCCGACCTTAACCGGCAGGTTTACGAGATCATTCTCGAATTGAAGGCCGGTGAAACCACCACCTATGGTGCGATTGCGAGACGGCTTGGCGATGTCAGCCTGTCACAGGCGGTTGGCTATGCGCTTGGCAAAAACCCGTTTCCGATCATCGTGCCCTGCCACCGGGTTCTCGGGTCCAATGGCAAGGTCGGCGGGTTTTCGGCGGCTGGCGGCACGGCGACCAAACTGAAGCTTCTCAATATCGAGCGCGCCAAAATCTCCAGCGAGCCCGACCTGTTTGGCGGCCTGCCGCTTCAGGAGCGACCGCAAGCGGAGTGGTAACTACCTCTTGTCAGTAACCACATCGGCCGAGAAGCGCAATTCGCGCATCGGGCGCACGAGTTGTGTCGTGGCATCGTAGGTCGGATGCTTTTTGAAAGCGAAAAGCGCTTCTTCATCCTTGAACTCGGCATAGACCACGAGATCGATGCGGTCGCACATCGGATCGACCCTGGAATTCGGCAAAACTTCGAAGACATCGGAATAGGGGATGGTGGCAAGCTGCTCCAGCCCTTTCCTGACGGTCTCGATATCCTGACCTTCCTTAACGCTGAAAAAAACAATGTGCCGGATCACGCCTCAACTCCCTGTAAGTGACAGGGCGTATCTAGCGCATCAAGACAGCCAAAAAAATGGCAAATAATTGCCGGCACGACGCGCCCAATTTCGTTCCTGAGCTGGCGAAAATGGTGGCTTTCGAGCACCGGAGCGCAATGTACTTCCCGCATAGTCCCGAAAAGTTGCAGACTTTTCGGATAAGACTATGCGTCAAAAAAGAGACATGAGCACCGGAAGCGCAGAAAGACGCAATTTGCAGACGCTCAGGGACGAAATTCAGCCCGCTTTCACGCGACGCCAGGCAAACCCGCCTGCTTCCGGCACGGAGCCGCGCCCCGGCTGGTAGTAACCGGGCGTGTCGACCAGACGGTTTTCGCCAAGACGGCTCTGGGCAACCTTGTTCGTCACCTGAAGGCTGTCGAAGCCGGTGCGCAGCATCAGCGCAGCCTGATCGATCAGCACATCGCCAACGGCGCGCAATTCGCCAGCAAAACCTTCGCGGCGCAAAATCTCAGCCTTGGAATAGGAGCGACCGTCATTGAAAGCCGGGAACTGCAAGGCGATCAGCGGTAGGCTGCCAAGATCATCCAGCAGCGGTTCAATGGCTTCGCCCGGCGCAACCGAAACGCCGATCCGGCGATTGGAGGCACGGCGGCGTTCTTCGTCCAGTCCAAGCCAGACGGCGAGCGGAATGATGACAGCCGGAGCGTCGCCCGCCGCGTCAAGATCGTCGGCAAAGACATAATCGTCTTCGCGAAAGCCATCGGCAGACCAGAGTTTGGTTTCGTTAATATCGCTCATTTCCGGTCACCTGCTCCCAAATTCTTCAAGCTGTCGGACAGACCCGACAGGTGGATGCCGCATTCTGTCTTTTCCGATCCCGCCCAGCGTCCGGCACGCTGATCTTCGCCGTCGTTCACGGGCCGCGTGCAGGGCATGCAGCCGATGGAACGGTAGCCCTGCGCGGTCAGGGGATGCGGCGGCAGATCATGCTTTTCGCCATAGGCCTTGAGATCGGCTGCCTGCAAACGCGCCAGCGGATTGATACGAATACGCGGGCCGACCGATTCAAACACCGGCAGGCTTTCGCGCGTCGATGCCTGAAACTGCTTGCGGCCCGTCATCCAGGCCCGATAAGGGGCCACAGCGCGCGCCATCGGCTCAACCTTGCGGATGAAGCAGCAGCGATCTTTGTCGGTCATCGACAGCGCGCCGAACGGATCGTCCGCCTTGATGCTATCCTCAAGCGGCAGGATATCCTGCACATCGGTCAAACCCAGCCGGTCCACCAGATCATGACGATAATCGAGCGTGGCCCGAAAATGCTTTCCCGTATCGAGAAACAGAACCGGCGTTGCCGGGTCGATTTCCGAGATCATGTGCAGAAGCACTGCCGATTCCGCCCCGAAGGAAGACACGACCGCGATCTGCCCCTCATAGAGTTCGCGCGTGACAAGCGCGATCACTTCCTGCGGGGTAGACGCACCGTGGCTGGCCTCCAGAAGGCGGGCTTCGGCGCTGGCACTTTCTTCAGCATCAAGCTGCACGGCTTATTTCTCCATAAAGCGCGCGTTTGAACGGCTCCATGCCAACGCGGCGATAGGCGGCGAGGAAGGTTTCCTCCGGGCCTTCACGCAGGGACAGATAGGTGTCCACCACCGTTTCGATGGCATCCACCACTTCTTCCGACGAGAAGCCGCGACCGGTGATTTCACCAATGGTCGAATGCTCATCCGCCGAACCGCCAAGCGTGATCTGATAGAGTTCCTCACCCTTCTTCTCAACGCCCAGAATGCCGATATGGCCGACATGGTGATGGCCGCAGGCATTGATGCAGCCGGAAATCTTGATCTTGAGATCGCCGATTTCAAGCTGGCGCTGGTGGTCGCCGAAGCGCTCGGAAATACGCTGCGCCACCGGAATGGAGCGCGCATTGGCAAGGGCGCAATAATCGAGGCCCGGGCAGGCGATGATGTCGGTGATGAGACCGGCATTCGGCGTCACCAGACCATCCGATTGCAGCAAATCATAGACGGCTGCGAGATCGGCCTTGGCCACATGCGGCAGAACCAGATTCTGCTCGTGGCTGACGCGGATTTCATCGAAGGAATAGGTTTCGGCAATGTCCGCCACCAGCTCCATCTGCTCGGCGCTCGCATCGCCGGGAATACCGCCGATGGGCTTCAGCGAAATGGTGACGACCGCATAATCCGGGTTCTTGTGCGGCGTGACATTGCGCGCCACCCAGCTTGCAAATTCCGCATCGGCCTTCTGGGTTACCGCCAGCACTTCCCAGCCTTCCGGCCGTTGCGGCAGGTTCGGCATGCGGAAATAGCTTTCGATGGCGTCGATATCGCGCTGTGGCAGCTTCAGCTCGCCGTAACGAATATCTTCCCATTCGGCGTCAATCTCCCGGGTCAGTTCTTCGACGCCCGTTTCATGGACGAGAATCTTGATGCGCGCCTTATACTTGTTGTCGCGACGACCATGCAGATTATAGACGCGCACGATGGCCGTCACATAGGTCAGCATGTCTTCGAGGGGCAGGAAGTCGCGGATCTTCTTCGCCACCATCGGCGTGCGGCCCTGACCGCCGCCAATATAGACAGCCAGTCCCAGATCGCCTGCCTCGTTCTTCTTCAACTGCAAGCCGATGTCATGCACCTGAATGGCAGCGCGGTCATGGTCCGAGCCGACAATGGCGATCTTGAACTTGCGCGGCAGATAGGAAAACTCCGGATGCAGCGACGACCACTGGCGCAAAATTTCTGCAAACGGACGCGGATCGGCCACTTCGTCGGCGGCAGCACCTGCGAAATGATCGGCGGTCACGTTGCGAATGCAATTGCCGGAGGTCTGGATGGCGTGCATCTCGACTTCCGCCAGCTCTTCCAGAATGCGCGGCACGTCCTTCAGGGCGGGCCAGTTATACTGGATGTTCTGGCGCGTGGTGAAATGGCCGAAGCCACGATCATAGTCGCGTGCAATCGATCCAAGCCTGCGCAGCTGGCGGCTCGACAGCGTGCCATAGGGGATGGCCACGCGCAGCATATAGGCGTGCAATTGCAGATAGAGGCCGTTCATCAGACGCAGTGGCTTGAACTGGTCTTCGGTCAGCTCGCCAGTCAGGCGGCGCTCGACCTGATCCTTGAACTGGGCAACGCGGGCCGCAACAAAATCGCGGTCGAATTCATCATAACGATACATAGTCTAAATCCGGGTTCAGAGCATTTCCAGCGAAAGTGGGAACCGGTTTTGCGTCCGGAAATGCGTCAACAGATATTACGAGGCGCGCTTCAAAGCAGGCTTATCAAGGGGCAGATCACCGAAGGTAACGATGGTCGGGCCGGACAGGCGAATACGCTCGCGCAGGCGGATCGGGTAAAGCCCCTCTTCGCGCTCCTCGACATCGATCACATTCACATCGACGACCAGATTGGCTTTCGCTGCAAGCTTGCCCGCCTCTTCAAGCCCCGTCACGGCTTCCGCATGGCGAGCGATCAGCGCGCCGTCGATGGTCTCATGCCACGAACCGTCTGCACCGAGCCACACAGCCTGCCCGTCGATCAGCCGGTTTGCAGTGAGAACTTTTACGACCATTTCCAAACTCCAAACTTTTGTTAACCGCGCATCCTGCGGGTTTAGGCTGCGACGGAAACCGGCTTGAGGGCCAGCGCTTCGGCTTTGTCGATTGCGGCACCGGCGACGGCATCGCCAATGATCACCATGACCGGGCCGGAAAGTTCCTTGCGGTTTTCCAGATCCGGCAAATCCTTCAGCGTGCCGTGGAACAGGCGCTTGTCCTGTCGGCTCGCATTTTCCACCACCGCCACGGCGGTATCTTCGTGCAGGCCCGCACCAATCAGGCGCGCAGCAACCGATGCCGCGACCGTGGAGCCCATATAGACGGCAATTGTTGCACCCGAGACGGCGAGCTTCGCCCAGCCCGGCAGCACATCGCCCGTCATGTCATGGCCCGTGGTGAACACCAGCGACGAAGCGACACCGCGCAGCGTCAGCGGCAATTCCATATCGGCAGCGGCAGCAAAGGCCGAGGTGATGCCGGGCACGATTTCGAAACCGATACCGGCAGCACGCAGCGCCGCCATTTCTTCACCTGCGCGTCCGAATACCAGCGGATCGCCGGATTTCAGCCGCACAACGCGCTTGCCTTCCTGCCCCAGCGAAACCAGCAGGCGGTTGATCTCTTCCTGGCTTTTGGAATGGCAGCCCTTGCGCTTGCCAACGGCAAGGCGCTCGGCGTCGCGACGGCCCATGGCAATGACGCCTTCCGGCACCAGCGCATCATGCACGATCACATCGGCTTCCATCAAAGCGCGATGGGCGCGCAGGGTCAGCAGGTCTTCGGCACCCGGACCGGCGCCGACCAGCCAGACATATCCGGCAGCATTGTCACGTTGCTCGATCAGATCGCTCGCAGCCTTGTAGGCTTCAACGCGATCGCCACTTTCAATGGCGCTGGCCACGCGACCCGAAAAGAACCCGCGCCAAAAACTGCGGCGCACCAGACCCTTGGGCAGCGCCCGCTCGACCAGCGGTCGCCAGCTTTCGGCAAAATGCGCAAGCTCGCCAAGGCGCGGCGAAAAGGCGGCATCGATGCGCGCACGAACCATCTGCGCCAAAACCGGAGCGCTTCCTTCCGAACCAATCGCAATCGTCAGCGGCGCACGGTTGACGATGGCAGGCGTCAGGAAATCGCAAAGGGCTGGACGGTCAACGACATTGACCGGAACCTTCTCGGCCTTGACCACGGCAGCAATGGCGCGATCCTGCGCTTCATCGCCAGTCGCCACGAAAACAAGCTTTGCGCCCTCGACATGTTCCGGCGCAAAAGGTGCTGCAATATGCTCCGCACCATGGCTCGCGATGAAATCGGCCAGATGGTGTTCTGTTTCTTCGGCAATGATGCGAAGACGTGCGGATGTCTGCGCCACGAGGCGCGCCTTGTTCAAAGCTTCCTCGCCGCCGCCAACGACGACAACCACCTCTTCCGACACCCGGAAGAAGGCAGGAAAATCAGCCAGTAAACGCTTTTGCGGTAGAGACACGGCACGATCCTTGGGAGCATTTCCAGAGAAAGCCGATACCGGTTTCAGTTACAGAAATGCGTCTGGTAAAAAGATGGCGCCATTATCCATGGAGAGCGGGAGATTTATAAGAAACGGGCTTGCGCGTGAAAATCACGGCGAGCATCACTTTTTCTCAAAACAGCCGATTGCGGGATTTTAATTTCCCATAAGGCCAGAAATATATCCCACAATTTTTATAGGGTTTACATAGACTTATAGATATCGGTTACCGATAATCGCCGCTCGTGAAGAAGGCCGGAACATGTTTGGGCCAGCGGCGCGGCAGCACGGCAATCAGATCGAAACGCAACGACAGACGGGCATGGTCGGGCTGGCGTTGCAGCCAGAGATCGGCTGCGGCTTCGATACGGCGCATGGCCTGCGGTGTGACGGCGAGATGCGCGGCTTCCAGGCTGCTGCGCGCCTTGACCTCGACAATGAGCACAAGATTGCCCCGCCGGGCGATCAGATCGATTTCACCGAGCCGCGTTCGATAGCGCCGCGCAACGATCCGAAAGCCTTTTAAAAGAAGCAGCACGGACGCAAAGCGTTCGGCGCTGTGTCCGCGAAAGAAAGCGCTGCGCAACGATCCGAAAGCCTTTTAAAAGAAGCAGCACGGACGCAAAGCGTTCGGCGCTGTGTCCGCGAAAGAAAGCGCTGCGCTTTTTCTCGCGGAGGTCTGTCATCGCTGATCCGATTTCAGTTGCATAAGGCGCTGATAGAGAACCGATTTCTGCCCGCCAGTCATACGCGCTGCCTCGCCTGCAGCCTTTGATGGCGGCAGCTCGGCGGCAAGCGACAGAAGCAGCTTGTCGATATCTTCCTCGCTTTGCGGAATGGTGTTGCCCGTCGGCGGACCAACCAGCAGAACCACTTCACCGCGAATGCGATCTTCGCCATCAAACTCTGCTGCAAGCTCACCCAGCGGCGCGGTGCGAATGGTCTCATAGGCTTTGGTCAGTTCGCGGCAAAGCGCGCCCATACGATCCGGCCCGAACACTTCAGCCATTTCGGCCAGCGTCGCCGCTGTCCGGTTTGGCGATTCATAAAACACCAGCGTTGCGTCGATGCCCTTGAGGCTTTCGAGCTTCGTCTGCTTTTGCCCGTGCTTGGATGGAAGAAAGCCGCAGAACATGAAGGCGTCAGTCGGCAGGCCAGAAGCGGCAAGTGCGGCCAGAACCGCGGAGGCACCCGGAATGGGGACGACGCGAATACCCGCTTCGCGTGCTTCTCCAACCAGACGAAAGCCCGGATCGGAGACGAGCGGCGTGCCCGCATCGGACACCAGCGCAACGCTTTTGCCCGCAGACAGCGCAGCAATCAGCTTTTCACCAGCTTCTGCCGCATTGTGCTCATGATAGCTGATCGGACGGCGGGAAATGCCGTAACGGTCGAGGAGAACGCGGGTCACACGTGTATCCTCACAGGCCAGAACATCAGCTGCGGCGAGCGTTTCGATGCCGCGCAGCGTCATGTCGCCAAGATTACCGATCGGCGTCGACACGATATAAAGTGCTGGCTCCAATGGACGGGCGCGCATGGCAGTGCCGCCCACCACATAATCGCGCCGTCCATCGTCAATATTCTGGGCGCCCATATCTTCAGTCATTGCTTATACCTCATGCCGCGAGATCCGCGACCAGCGCATCCAGCACCAGCGCACCGTCCGGCGTTGCGCGAATGATGCTGCCGCCCATCGGCTCGATCATGCCCTCGGTGATCAGTTTCGCCAGACGCTTCTGGTCAACATCATGACCCGACAGCCGCTTGTAGCGATCCAGATCGATGCCTTCGCGCAGACGAAGCCCCATCATCAGGAACTCGTCGCCCTCCTGCCCGCCATCAAGATATTCTTCCTCGATAATGCCGTGGCCGCGCCGATCAACCTTGTCGAGCCAGGTTTCCGGATGCTTTTCGGTAATCGTGACGGTGCGAACGTCGTTTTCCACGAAACGCCCATGCGCACCGGGGCCGATGCCGACATATTGCCCATAGCGCCAATAGACGAGATTGTGCTGCGACTCGCGCCCCGGCACCGCATGATTGGAAATCTCATAGGCCGGGAGACCATGCTCTGCCGTCACCCTTTGCGTTTCTTCATAAAGCGCTGCGGCGTGGTCCGGCTCCGGCGTGGTCAGCTTTCCGGCCTTCCAGAGATTGTAGAACTGTGTGCCTTCCTCGATGGTCAGCTGGTAGAGCGAGAGATGATCGGCAGCAAGTCCGATGGCTTCCTTCAGCTCTTCGCGCCATGCCTCGATGCTCTGGTTCGGGCGCGCATAGATCAGATCGAAGGACAGGCGCGGGAAAATCTCGCGCGCCAGACGAATGGCCGCCTTGGCTTCCTCGACCGAATGCATGCGGCCGAGACGGCGCAAATCGGGATCGTTGAGCGCCTGAATGCCGAGCGACACGCGATTGACGCCTGCCGCGCGATAGCCGCGAAAACGGTCGGCTTCCACACTGGTCGGATTGGCTTCCAGCGTCACTTCGATGTCAGGTGCGACAGACCAATGCGACGCAATATTATCGAGCAGAGCGCCCACCGTTTCGGGCTGCATCAGCGATGGCGTGCCGCCACCCAGAAAAATACTGGTGACCGTGCGCGGGCCCGTGCGCTCGCGCAGCGTTTCCATCTCGCGCCGGAACGCTTCGGAAAACCGCGCCTGATCCACCGGCTTGTGACGGACATGGCTGTTAAAGTCGCAATAAGGGCATTTGGCCAGACAGAACGGCCAATGCACATAAACGCCGAACGCAGTTTCCCCATTCGCACGCGCGATGGGAATCGTGCTCACGCCGTCCACTAACGCCGGTGAAGAGGGAAACAGCTTGTTCATTTCGCGGAAGCCGGCTCCACGTTGAGCGCCTTTTCGGCAAAAAGCTTGAAGGCGCGGGCGCGGTGCGACAGGGCCTCAGCGTCGCCCGGCTTCCAGCCGTGCTTCTCATCGGCAGTCATTTCGCCAAAGGTCTTTTCGTGGCCCGCTGGCAGGAACACCGGATCATAGCCGAAGCCGGTCGTGCCGCGTGGCGGCCAGATCAGCACGCCTTCCACTTCGCCGCGGAAATATTCCGCTTCGCCATCCGGCCATGCAAGGCAGATGACGGAGACGAAACGCGCGCCGCGCTTGTCCGCGGTCGTGGCACCTTTTTCCTGCAAAAGATCTTCGACCTTACGCATCGCCATATTGAAATCACGCGTGCCGTCTTCGGTTTCGGCCCAGTCGGCCGTGTAGACGCCCGGCTCGCCGTCCAGCGCATCGACCATCAGGCCGGAATCGTCGGACAATGCGGGCAGTCCGGTAGCTTCAGCCGCAGCAAGCGCCTTGATATAGGCGTTTTCCTCAAACGTGGTGCCGGTCTCGTCCGGCTCCGGCAAGCCAAGTGCTGCAACAGAGCTGACATCGAAGCCGAACGGACCGATCAGCCCGTCGAATTCCTTCAGCTTGCCTGCATTGTGCGAGGCGACAATCAGCTTGCCCTTTTCCAGCGTTCTCATTTTCAATTCCATAGTTTGGGTTCGGCAATCTCCAGCGAATTGCCGGATGGATCGCGGAAATAAATCGAATGTGCGCCATTGGGCCAATCGAAATCGGCCTCAATGGCAACGCCATGCTTTTCCAGATGTTTCCGCCAGCCCTCGATCTCCGCGCGGCTTGCAGCAAAACATACATGACCCGGCCCCGTTGTGCCATGCGGCGGCACAGGCAGATTGCCGGACAAAGGCGGCTTCAAGGTTTCTTCCGCCTTGAAGAGCAGCAAAATGCCCTCACCACAGCGGAAGAAAGCATTGCGCTCGCTGAGTTGGCCCACCGGTTCCAGCCCCATCGTGTTGCGATAGAATTCTACCGCCTCGGCGACGTCGCGGACATAGAGTGCCGTTTCAAGAATACGTGCAGCGCGCATGGATCAGGTCTCCTCATTCAGATGGAGCAGACCCTGTCCTAGCAGAGCCTGTTCCAAAAGTCGTCCTGTGCGGCTGCAAATACCTTTTTTTGATTCAGGCTCTTAAGCCACGGCCATCTTTTGCAGGGACACAAGACGATCGACACCGCTGCGCGCCAGCTTCATCAGGTTCAGGAACTCTTCTTCCGAGAAAGGCGCGCCTTCGGCGGTGCCCTGAATTTCAACAATGCCGCCCGCGCCGGTCATGACGAAATTGCTGTCGGTCTGGGCGACGGAATCTTCCGCATAGTCCAGATCGAGAACAGGAGCGCCTTCATAGATGCCGCAGGAAATGGCGGCGACATGATCCTTCAGCACCTTCTCGACCCGCACCATCTGGCGCGCTTCCATCCAGCGCAGGCATTCATGCAAGGCCACCCAGCCGCCGGTGATGGCTGCAGTGCGCGTGCCGCCATCGGCCTGAATGACATCGCAGTCAACCGTGATCTGCACTTCGCCCAGCGCCTGCATGTCCACGACAGCGCGCAAGGATCGTCCGATCAGACGCTGGATTTCCTGCGTGCGTCCGCCCTGCTTGCCAGTGGCGGCTTCGCGGCGCATGCGGTCGCCGGTCGAACGCGGCAGCATGCCGTATTCCGCCGTGACCCAGCCCTTGCCGGTGTTGCGCATCCAGCCCGGAACCTTTTCCTCAAGGCTTGCCGTGCACAGAACATGCGTGTCGCCAAATTTGACTAGGCAGGAGCCTTCCGCATGTTTGGAGATGCCGCGCTCGAAAGAGACGGCGCGCATTTCGTCGGCAGCACGCTTGGATGGACGCATATATCAATTTCCTTGATCGAGTTTTTGGGGATTCAAAGTTTTCCGTGCGGCTTTTTAGGCCCCCCGGGCGCAAATAGAAAGGAATTTTGCGCTTCGCCAGCCCAAAGACATGTCGAGAAGTGTTGAGAGGAATGCCAGTCTGGAGCTAAAGCCTTTGACGCTTCGCGCCGCAACCTTATATTTAGGGTAAGCAATCAACAGGTTCGCCGCTCTATCATGATGAAATCGCCTGAACATCAGCTTCTGAATTCGCTCGACCAGCGGTCGCGCGAAATTTTCCGGCTGGTCGTCGAGAGCTATCTCAACGACGGCGACCCGGTCGGTTCGCGCAATCTGTCCCGCCTGCTGCCGCATTCGCTCTCGCCTGCCACCATTCGCAATGTGATGAGTGATCTGGAGCATCTGGGCCTGATCTATGCGCCGCATGTGTCGGCGGGCCGTCTGCCGACGCAGATCGGCCTGCGGTTTTTCGTCGACGCCTTTATGGAAGTCGGCGATCTGCCGCCGGGCGAACGCTCGTCCATCGAGGCGCAGGTGCGCGCCGCCGGCAACAGCAATTCGGTGGAAAGCGTGCTGACCGAGGCAAGTCAGGTCCTGTCCGGCCTGTCGCGTGGCGCGGGTCTCGTGCTTGCCACCAAGACGGAAGGCGCGCTCAAGCATATCGAATTCGTGCGGCTGGAGCCGACCCGTGCACTTGCCGTGCTGGTGATGCAGAATGGCGATGTGGAAAACCGCGTCATCAATCTGCCGGTCGGCATCAGCGCATCGCAACTGGTGGAAGCCTCGAATTTCCTCAACGCCCATATTCACGGCCACACACTTTCCGAAGCCAAGGCCGAGCTGAAGGTGCTGATGGAGGAAACCCGCCAGGAACTGGACCAGCTTTCGCAGGAACTTGTCGAACAGGGCCTCGCCGTGTGGGGCGGCACCGGCTCTGACCAGCCGTCGCGGCTGATTGTGCGCGGCCGCGCCAATCTTCTGGAGAACATTCACGCGCAGGAAGATATCGAGCGTCTGCGCCATCTCTTCGACGATCTGGAAACCAAGGACGGCATGGTCCAGCTTCTGGATCTGGCCGAAACGGGTTCGGGTGTGCGCATTTTCATCGGCTCGGAAAACAAGCTGTTTTCGCTGTCCGGCTCGTCGCTGGTGGTTGCACCCTATCGCGACAGCGAACAGCGGGTCATCGGGGCGCTCGGCGTCATCGGCCCGACCCGTCTCAATTATGCGCGTATCGTTCCGATGGTGGACTATACGGCCCAGATCGTGTCTAGACTTCTGCGGTGAAGTGTCAATCTTACCGGGTCACCAGAAATTAAGCCTTGATTTTAATGGCATGAAACTCGATATCCGCCCCAGACGATATTCAAGACGGAAGAAGCATTATGTCTGACGAAAAGAACAAAACCCAGAACCCCGATCTTGAGCAGCGCGACATCAACAATCCACGGGATCGTGAGGCGCTGAACCGGGCTGCCGCCGATTTCCTGAAAGCGCGCAAGGCCGAAGCCAGCGCCGAAGTTGCGGAAGACGAAGCGGACAATGCGGCTGATGAAACCGCAAACCGGATTCTCGCGCTCGAAGCCGATAACAAGGAACTCAAGGATCAGGTTCTGCGCGTTGCTGCCGAAATGGAAAACCTGCGCAAGCGCACCCAGCGCGACGTGCAGGATGCCCGCACCTATGCGGTGACCAATTTTGCCCGCGACATGCTGTCGGTTTCCGACAATCTGCGCCGCGCCATCGACACCATTCCGCCCGAGATGCTGGAAGCCGACGCCAGCCTGAAGTCTCTGGCCGAAGGCGTGGAAATGACCGAACGCGCCATGTTGCAGGCTCTGGAACGCCACGGCGTCACCAAGCTTGAGCCGGAAGGCCAGAAGTTCGATCCGAACTTCCATCAGGCCATGTTCGAAGTGCCGAACCCGGATCTGCCGAACAACACCGTCGTGCAGGTTGTGCAGGCTGGTTACGCCATTGGTGACCGCGTCCTGCGCCCGGCCATGGTCGGCGTATCCAAGGGCGGCCCGAAAGCTGCTGCCGAGACCGGTGGCGCGGAAGGCGACAGCTGATACGCTGAGCGAATGAGATGACAGAAAAAGCGGCGGTCCATCCGCCGCTTTTTTGTATCTGCTGACCTGCGCTCATACAGCCATATTGCCAAGGCGCGCAGAGCAATAGAAAATCGCGTCACATATCTTGCTGGGGGAAGCCGCGTGACCGTCGTACAGTTTCTGAACTTTGCGGGTGTTTTCGTCTTCGCGGCAACTGGCGCGCTTGCCGCCTCGCGGCGACAGCTCGACATTGTCGGCTTCATCTTTCTTGCCAATATCACCGGCATCGGCGGCGGAACGCTGCGCGATCTCATCCTGAGCACACCGGTTTTCTGGGTTCAGGAGCCGATCTACCTGCTGGCGGGCACACTGGCCGCCTTCGCGGTCTATTTTACCGCCCATATGGTGGAATCACGCTATCGCGTGCTGCTCTGGCTCGATGCCATCGGCATGTCGGCCTATACGGTCATGGGTGCGGCCAAGGGGCTTGCTCTCGGCGTCAGCGCACCGGTGGCCATCGTCACCGGCATTTTCACTGCCACGCTGGGCGGCATCCTGCGCGATATGGTGGCCGGAGAGCCATCGGTGATCATGCGGCGGGAAATCTATATCACGGCGGCGCTGGCGGGAGCCTGCCTCTATGTCGGGCTGGCGCGCCTTGGCGTCGATCCGTTCTTTTCGGCAGTGGTCGCGGCGCTGACCAGTTTTACCGTGCGCGGCGGAGCGCTTTATTTCGGCTGGAATCTGCCGGTTTATAAAAGCCGTCCCGGCCGCACAGAAGAAGAACTCCAGCGCGACCGGATCATTCGGTCCGAGTAGTGATTATATCAGGCCAGCCTGACTTGCAGCGGCCTGAAGGCTGAGCAGCGGACGCGGGCCCATCTGCTGGATGATGAGACCGGCGGCAAGCGAGCCGAGCCGTGCGCAATCTTCCAGCGAGCGGTCCTTGGTATAACCATAGAGGAAACCTGCTGCATAAAGATCGCCCGCGCCGGTCGTGTCGACCAGTTCGTCGATCTCGATGGCCGGAACGGTCAGCGTCTGATCAGGCGTCACAATGACTGCGCCCTTTTCCGAGCGCGTGATGATCGACAGCTTGCAATCCATGCGCATCGAGGCAATCGCCGTTTCGAGCGATTTGGTCTGGTAGAGCGACTTGGCTTCGTCTTCATTAGCAAAAACGATATCGACCGTGCGCTGGCGCATCAGGTCGCGGAACTCTTCGCGATAGCGGTCGACACAGAACGGATCGGAGAGCGTCATGGCCACTTCATGACCTGCCTCATGCGCGATCTTCGAAGCCATCACGATGGCTTCCTTGGCGCGGGGCGGATCCCACAGATAGCCTTCGAAATAGGTGACCTTGGCATCGGCGACCTTGGAGGTCTCGACGTCTTCCGGTCCAAGCTCGACGCAGGCGCCGAGGAAAGTATTCATCGAGCGTTCGCCATCCGGCGTCACGAAAATCATCGAGCGGGCGGTTGGCGAACCCTTTTCCAGTGGACGCGTATCAAAGGCCACGCCCTGCGCGCGGATATCATGCGCGAAAACACGTCCAAGATGGTCAGTCGCCACCTTGCCGAAATAGGCGGAACGTCCGCCGAGGCTGGCAACGCCTGCCGCTGTGTTGCCCGCGCTGCCGCCGGACATTTCCGTCGCCGGACCTGCGATCCGGCTATAGAGCAATTCTGCGCGATCGGCATCGATCAGGTTCATTGCACCTTTGACGATACCGTTGGCTTCGAGGAAAGAGTCGTCCGTACGCGAGAGAATATCGACAATGGCATTGCCGATGCAAAGAACGTCGAATGTGGCCATGAGCTCGAGAAGCTCCCCTTTTTTCAATTCTCCAGCCTGCTTCCGTTCGGGCAGGAGGAGGCTTTGGCGCCAGCTATCTATCCTGAACGTGATACGGTGGGATAGATATTCGGGTGCGGGTTTAACCTTTTGCTCCCTCTTTGGCTACCCCGCCACGATCCCGGTATGTGGGTAGTCTGGCTTGCGCGGCCCGATGGCCATACCTATTTTCATTTCGTCCACAGCCAAAACAGGCTCAAAACGGAAAAAGAATGATCATAGACGCCGCCCTGAAAGCCCTGAATCGTCTGCTGACGCCGGAGTTTCGCTCGGTTTTCTGGAAAACGCTGGGTTTGACGCTTTTGCTGCTGGCCGGTCTCTGGGCCAGTATTCGTCAAATCTTTTTTATCTATGCCTGGCCGTGGATGGAGCAATTGCTGCCCGGCATGCCCGCCTGGGCAGGCTGGCTGGGTATCGTCGCCGCCATTGCGGCGGGGCTTGGGCTGGCGCTTGTTCTGGCGCTGATGATCGCGCCCGTCACGGCGCTTGTGGCAGGTCTGTTCCTTGATGATGTTGCCGAAGTGGTCGAGCGCACGGATTATCCAAACGACCCGGCGGGCGACGCCCTGCCGCTTGGACGCTCCATCGTGGTTTCACTGAAATTCCTCGGCGTGGTGATCCTTGGCAATCTTCTGGCTCTCGCCCTGCTCTTTGTGCCGGGCATCAACCTGATCGCCTTTTTCGTCATCAACGCCTATCTGCTCGGGCGCGAGTTTTTCGAATTTGCCGCCATGCGCTATCGCACCGAAGCGGAAGCCAAGGCGCTGCGCTCCCATTATGGCGTGACGGTCTTTCTGGCGGGCTTGCTGATTGCCGGTTTCATGGCCATTCCGCTGGTCAATCTTCTGACCCCGCTTTTCGCGGCAGCACTCATGGTGCATCTGCACAAAGCCATTTCGCAGCGCGAGGCCGCCAAGCCTGTCAAAACTTACGCCTGAGGCGGAAGCGGAATCAGCGCGGCAGGCACATCGCAGGTCTTGTCCGGCGATTTGCAGATATCGGCGATGACACAATGCTCGCATTCGGGCTTGCGCGCCTTGCAGGTATAGCGCCCGTGCAGGATCAGCCAGTGATGGGCGTGCAGCATATATTCCGCCGGAATGACCCGCACCAATATGGCCTCGACCGCATCCGGCGTCTTGCCCGGCGCCAGACCGATCCGGTTGCCGATGCGCAATATATGCGTGTCCACTGCCATGGTCGGCTGGCCGAACGACATGTTGAGCACGACATTGGCCGTCTTGCGTCCGACGCCCGGCAGTTTGACCAGCGCGTCGCGGTCGCCCGGCACCTCACCGCCATGGTCGCGGATCAGCGCTTCCGAAAGCAGGATGACATTCTTCGCCTTGTTGCGCCAAAGGCCGATGGTACGAATATAATTGCCGACCTTTTCCTCACCCAGCGCCAGCATTTTCTGCGGCGTGTCAGCGACGGCAAACAGACCGCGCGTCGCCTTGTTGACGCCCGCATCCGTCGCCTGAGCGGATAGCACCACCGCCACCAGCAAGGTGAAGGCGTTCACATGCTCCAGTTCGCCCTTCGGTTCCGGGCGCTGCACGGAGAACCGGCGGAAGATTTCGTGAATCTCGTCAGCCGTATAAAGCGTACCGGCCACGCGGCGCGGGCGACGAACGGCGGGGCTCGCTGCCGGGCTGCTTGCGGCGACGGAAACTGTCACGGGCGATTTGATTTTGGCCTTTTGCATTCTGTCTCTATACTGAGGTCTGTTCCTGGAAGACAACCCGCAGCTTGACGCAGGCGGCTTTCAGATCAAGGGTTCAGACTTCAATGCACCATCCAGACGGCGCGGAACCGGACAGGTTCGAGACCCCTATTTTTGAAGCCTTGCTGACGCCCTATCGCTCGCTGGGGCGCACGGGCTTCACCGTCCTGATGGCGGCACTTATCGGCTGCTGGTTGTTTGTCGGAATTTTGTTCTGGTCCATTGGCGCATGGCCAATCTTCGGCTTTTTCGGTCTCGATGTGCTGTTGATCTATCTGGCATTTCGCTGGAATTACCGCTCTGCCCGGGCGCGTGAAGAGATTTCCGTTTCGCGCGCAGCCCTGCATATCCGCCAATATGCCCCTTCCGGCAAAATGACGGCGCATCAGTTCAACCCCTTCTGGACGCGCTTTCGCGTGGCGCGAAAGCCGGATATCGGCATTACGGATATGAGCGTTGAAAGCCGCGACAAGCACGTCGCCATCGGCAGTTTTCTGAACCCCGACGACCGCGAAAACTTCGCCACCGCCTTTCGCGCAGCCTTGGCCGAGGCACGACGGTAGAGCGCGTTTCAATATATGCTAAGTTTGACACTATCCGCCCCGCAACAGTGGCGGGTATCGCCCTGCCCCATCGTCGTTTTACGATATGACAAAGGGGGATTCCGGCATTGGCCCTTGAAGTCGGGCTTTTCACAAGCCATATCAGTTAGCGGAGAGATACGCCGAACGGGTTCTCTTCATAACGGTCGCTTCTCATCAAGGACTGATGCAATGACAAGAATGACTCCGTTTTCGAGCCCTCTCTTGCTCGGATTCGACACGATGGAAAAGACACTCGAACGGATTGCCAAATCCGGCGATGGCTACCCGCCCTATAATATCGAACGCCTACGCGGTGAAACAGGCTCTGAGCGCTTGCGCATTACGCTTGCCGTGGCAGGTTTCTCCAGCGAAGATCTCGACGTCATGACGGAAGACAACCAGCTTGTCATCCGCGGGCGACAGACCGACGACACCGAACGCGAATATCTGCACCGCGGCATCGCGGCCCGTCAGTTTCAGCGTGTGTTCGTGCTGGCCGATGGCATGCGGGTGCTGGGTTGCGAGTTGAAAAACGGTCTTCTCGCTGTCGATCTCGACCGACCGGAACCGGAACGGCTGATCAAGAAAATCAACATAGCTGTGAAAGACTGAAAAACGTTCAGGTTTCGTTCAGTCATTAAGGCTATGATAACTATCGTGAAGCTCTGGTGCGGCATAGCCGTGAATGGTGTGCCGCTCAAATGGAGGCTAAGACCATGAACAGACAGGTTCTCACCGAAAATGAATTCGCTCATCTGGGCGAAGGTGAAATTGCCTACGTACGCAAGATCCGCTCCGACGATCTGGCACGCAGCTTCCCTGCCCTCCCACCAATCGAGCCTGGTCTTGAACTCTGGGCTCTCTTTGGCGCAAGCGGCGAGCCGATTGTGCTCTCCGATGTCCGCGCTACTGCGCTGCAAGGCGCACATGAACACGAATTACGCACGGTGCTGCTCAACTAAAATGGCAGCCCTGCTGAATATGCAACGATAGCGGCTCCACGCTATGCAGAGCCGCTATCGCCACTATTGTGTGGCTGGCGTAAGAGTTGCATGCTGGTCTTTACTGCTTCGAGTAAAGCTCCTCGGCGCTCTTAAAGCGCTTTATATGTCGAATAAACCCCAGCTCCATTCCCGTCCTGGATTGCTTTCTTATTAAGCCTTGGTATTCGCCCGGGCAAAAACGGAAGCAAAAAGAGGAGCAATTCAGAAATCAAGTATATATTATTTATTCATACATTCTTTGAATCTATCTTCAATACATGAATGCTTGTCAGAAATAGGCTTTAGCGGTCCAACGCAATGACTCAAAGCGTATTTTCTGCAGACCTCCTCTTTATCATTCACATTTCCATCGGCGAGTGCGACGTTAAAAGCTGTAAAAATAGCGATTAAGGTGAAAATGTATTTATTCAATTTTCGCTGCCTCAAACCAATCTAAAATAATGATATAAAAACTGATTTCCATATTACCAATAAAGACATCAGTCCAACGAGCACTCTGTCTTGGAAAAGATACCGAACATGGTGTTGATCACTTAAAATATTAATCTACTGAATGTGACACGATATTAATTCTCAATGCAGAATTTTTATTACCGCAATGGCATTTACTTTACGGGATTAGGCTGAAACTTCTCCGCCATGCACATTTTGTATTGATGATTGCGACAGGCATCAACGCTAGCTTTGACGAGCTCTGGCAGAGTATCGCATTCTATTTTTGCCCGCTCGGTACACACCACGCTTCTGTCAGCCCATGCAACATTGGTGACAGCCCCCAAAGCAATCAATGCAAAAATTACTTTTTTGAATTTGATATCCTCAGTATAATTAAATTATGAATTACTTGCCAAATTCCGGGCAAAGTGGCAATTTTTTCGCTAAGCATTCATGATAATCTGCATTGAACCCCAGAAAATCACTCCCGTGCTTCGCGATACACTCTTTTCCAACACGCTCAACACACTCAATTTTATTTTCAGCAGCCAATGCGGGACCGGAAAATACTATCGCAGCAATCAATGCTGAAAAATATTTCTTCAATTTATTTTCCATCTTTATGAGTTTTACAAAATCCTTCTACACGAGTTCTATTCATCGCATAATCCATATTTTAAGCGAGCCTAATAATACTATGCGGCATAGCGGAAATAGCAAAAGCCGCCACTCTGAACGAGTGACGGCTTCACAAAAATCGATTTCAAAGCGCCGGTACGAACAAATCCGGCGCTTTTAGGCTCAGGCGGCGTTGGAGGCCGGCTGGGCTGTCAGAAATGAATAAAGCGCCTGTGCATCATGTGTGCCTCGCAGCTTGGCGACCATATCCGGATCGCGGAGCATACGCGCAATGCGCGACAAGGCTTTCAGATGATCAGCCCCGGCATTTTCCGGGGCCAACAGCAGGAAAACGAGATCGACAGGCTGATCATCCAGCGCCTCGAAATCAACCGGCGTTTCAAGGCGCGCGAAGATGCCGGCAATCTTGCCGATATTCGCCAGCTTACCGTGCGGGATAGCCACACCGCTGCCCACCCCGGTCGAACCGAGGCGTTCACGCTGGAGAATTGTTTCGAAAACTTCACGCTCAGGGAGACCGGTCAGTTCCGCAGCCTTTTCAGACAAAATCTGCAAAAGCTGCTTTTTGGAGCTGGCTTTCAGCGCGGGGATAATCGCCCCCGGCTGAATCAGATCACTAAGATCCATTCTCTCCGTTCCTTCTTCAATCAGGCCGTTTTCGGCCCGGTTTTAGGAAGCGCACGCAACTACCCACGAATGGGCCCGCCCTTCACAGCGGTTACGCATAACGTGCGCTTCGGGTTTGCCGTCAGACGCGAGGCGCGGCCTGGCGGGTAACCGTCGATGGGTCAACCCAGCCGATATTGCCGTCCGCTCGACGGTAGACGATGTTTACTTCATCATTGCCCGCGTTCCGGAAAACCAGAACCGGATTTTCAATCAGATCAAGCTCGACCACCGCCGAAGCCACCGACATGGTGCGCAGGGCGACAGACGTTTCCGCCACAATGGTAGGCGCATAATCAGCCGGAAGCTCCTCCTCTTCCTCCGGCAGCGGTGCCATAACACGATATGCCACGTCGTCATAGATCGCATTTGGCTGGGTAGCCGTACGCGACTTCAGACGGCGCTTATAGCGCCGAAGGCGGGTTTCAATCTTGTCCGCTGCCGCATCAAAAGCCAGCTGCGGATCCTGCGCATCACCAGTGCTTTGTAGCGTCGCACCACTGTCGAGGTGCAATGTACAATCCGCACTGAACCGTGAGCCGGACTTCGAGACCGTTACCTGCCCGGAAAAGCCATGATCGAAATATTTGCCGACCGTTTCATTCACCCGATCTACGATCCGGGTTGTGAAAGCTTCACCGACGTCCATATGCTTTCCAGATACACGCAGAGTCATTTGGCACACCTCATTTGCGTTACACCACAGGGCTTAGTCTAATCACAAGGCAAGCGAAGCGCAAAGCGAACCGTCATCAAAGATGGCATTCATCCTACGGGTTTTTCAGACTTGATCCGGCTTGCCGGTCGAAACCCCGAAACACCTTCAAAATCCACGCTTTTCCGATCAAAAACCGGTCAAACGGCACCTTGAAACTTCCTTGTCTTATGCAACGCCCCAAACGCGTGATCGTTGCCGTTTCTGCTAAACTGCCTTTCCTTTAAGCACTCGGACATCCGCTAACTCTTTCAGAAAAAGCCGATGCATATTTTGTGCCACATTCGCAAAAGCCCGCAAAACCGGACTATTCCAGCTTTTTCGGGCAAGCGTTGCAGCGCGAGCCGGGCTTCTATTGATTGAAACGGCGCTTGTCAATTGGTCCTCCTGCCAGTTGGCCAACTCGAAGCGCTGCCGGTTCTTGCGATCATGATCGATTTTTTCTGATCGAACGGTGCTTCAAGTTCAAAATTTCAGAGCATTCTCTTGGGTTTGAACCGGTCAAAAATCGCTCTGGAGGTACAATCGTCTATTCCGGACCACCGGGTAACCGGTGGTTTAAACAGTTGTTTTGACACGCATCTCGTCCGAAAACAGTTTCGCGTTCCGGGATGTGTTCTAAGAAACAGAAAGCTTGGCTTTCTTCTCACGCCTGCGCTGAACCGATGAAGCAATATTCATCGATTCCCGATATTTTGCGACAGTTCTTCGCGCAATATCCACACCGTCTTTCTTCAATGCATCAACAATTGCATCGTCAGACAGGACATCATCTGGCTTTTCAGCGTCGATCATCTGGCGAATACGATGCCGAACACTTTCGGAAGAATGGGCGTCTCCGCCCTCCGACGAGGCGATGGAAGCGGTGAAGAAATAACGCAATTCGAACACGCCGCGTGGCGTTTCCATGAACTTGTTCGCCGTCACGCGGCTGATGGTGGATTCATGCATGCCCACCGCATCGGCCACCATGCGCAAGTTCAGCGGCTTGAGATGCGTGACGCCGTGGCGCAGAAACCCGTCCTGCTGGCGCACGATTTCCTGTGTCACCTTTAAAATCGTTCGCGCGCGCTGATCCAGGCTGCGCACCAGCCAGCTCGCCGTCTGCATGCAATCGGCCAGAAATGTCTTTTCCTCAGCCTTCACCGAAGCGCTCACCTCGGCATAATATTCATTATTGACGATAAGCCTCGGCATGGCCGCCGGGTTAAGCTCGATGGCCCAGCCACCGTCACGCGAGGGCGTGACGACCGCATCGGGCACGATGGCGTCGGCCACCGCAACTTCGAACAAGGCGCCGGGCTTCGGATCCAGTGTGCGGATCTCGGACAGCATGTCGAGAATGTCGGCCTGATCGACACCACAGAGCTTTTTCAGCGTGGCGAAATCGCGCCGCGCCAGCAGATCGAGATTATCGACCAGTGCCGCCATGGCCGGATCGAAACGGTCCTTCAGGCGCAGCTGGATCGCAAGGCATTCGCGCAGATCGCGTGCAAAAATGCCAGGCGGATCAAAGCTTTGCATCACGGCCAGAACGCGCTCCACCTGCGCGGTCTCCACGCCCAGATTTTGCGCCAGCCCGATAATGTCCACGCGCAGATAGCCGCTCTCGTCCAGCGCATCGGCGAGAGCCATGGCGATGAAACGGTCAGAGGTCTGCGAAAAGGTCAGGGCGATCTGCTCGCCCACAAAGTCAGCCAGCGAGACCCGGCTCGCCGTCACCTGATCAAGGTCATATCCGCCACCGCTGCCACTGCTATAGGCGTCGAGCGTCGACGATTTCCACTGGGCGGCGAGGTCGGGATTGATCTCGTCATAACGGCCCGGATCGTCGGGAAAAATGTTTTCCAGCGAACTGTCGAAAGTGGTGGAGAGATTTTCAGCAGCATCCGGCGCGTCGGTCTTGAACCAGTCCGCCTGCCCCTCATCAAAAAGGCCGTCCTCATCCGACTGGCGGTCGTCCGTCGGGTCGCCGCTTGCAGAAGAGCGATCATCGTCACGGGCAACGTCAGCGCCTGCGAAATCATCATTCGCTGCCTCTATTCTGTCCAGCAGCGGATTCTTTTCAATTTCCAGATCGAGAAAATGCTCAAGCTCAAGATGCGTCATCTGAAGCAGTTTTATCGACTGCATCAGCTGGGGTGTCATCACCAGCGATTGTGACTGACGGAAATCTAGCTTGGGCGACAGAGCCATACGACGCGTTATTCCCCCTGCGAACGACTGGTCGACCAAAACCCTGAGCCGCTATTTCACCCGGCCTTGATGACCGGAGTTTCTCCCTGATCAAAACTGGTATGATCCTTGCTTGTCAATTCAGAATGTGCAGTTTTGGGACAAAAGGGGAAAATAGTCGCAAGATTGATGCATTTTTTGGAGCGGCTTTTATGTTAGCCAGCTCAAATAGACCCGGAAGCCGAAGCTTGCGGGTCAAATGGGTTTTTCACTCAGGAATAATCAGAGCGTGAACTGATCACCGAGATAGAGGCGGCGCACATCCGGATTGGCGACAATCTCGGCCGGGCGACCATGGGTCAGCACCTGACCGGCGTGGATGATATAGGCGCGGTCGATCAGACCGAGCGTTTCACGCACATTGTGGTCGGTGATCAGAACACCGATGCCGCGACTGGTCAGATGACGCACGAGCTGCTGAATATCCGAAACCGCAATGGGATCAACGCCCGCGAAGGGCTCATCGAGCAGCATGAAATTCGGGCGCGACGCAAGCGCGCGGGCAATTTCCAGACGACGCCGCTCACCGCCCGAAAGCGAGATGGCGGGCGCCTTGCGCAGATGCGCAATGTGGAATTCTTCCAGCAGTGCGTCGAGTTCGGAAGCGCGCTTCTTGCGGTCCTTTTCGACCACTTCAAGCACGGCCTTGATATTGTTCTCGACCGAAAGTCCACGGAAAATGGACGCTTCCTGCGGCAGATAGCCAATGCCTAGACGCGAGCGACGATACATCGGCATGGATGTGACGTCGAAACCGTCAATCTCGATGGAACCGGCATCGGCTGGAACCAGACCTGTCACCATGTAGAAACAGGTTGTCTTGCCGGCACCGTTGGGACCGAGGATGCCAACCGCTTCGCCAGCGCGCACGCCGAACGACACACCATTGACGACCTGACGACCGCGATAGCTCTTGCAGAGACCGCGCGCGACCAGCGTGCCCTTCAGGCGCGCCGTCTTGCCCGGCTGTGCTGGCATGACGCCATGCGCACCGCCCGAAGAGTCGGCACTCTCGGCAACCGCCTGCGGTTCACCGGCTTTCTTGTTCCAGAACAATCCCACGCGTGACGCCCCGGTCAGTTCTGCTTGGGCGCGGCACCGCCCTGCTGTTGATCCTTCGGCGCCATGATGATCGACACGCGACCCTTGCTGTTCGCACCGCTCTTGCAGCTTTCGACATTGGCGCGGCCAGTATCGAGATGCGCCGTCAGCTTGCAGCCGGTGACGACATTGTCACCGTCGGTCAGAACGACCTTCGAGCCTTCGAGAATCATGATCTGATTCTTCGCGTCGTAACGGCCGGTATCGCCCGTTGCGACCTGCGTGCCGGACTTCAGGTAAACCTTGCCGGAAATGTCGATGTGATCGATGCTCGACGAATCGAGACCACCAACACCCGCACTTGCCGGTTCTTTCGGGGCTTCGCCCTTATCGTCTTTGGCAGCCTTGTTGTAATAGACGGTCATCAGACCTGCCTTCAGCAGGGCATCGCCCTGCGCAACGGAAACATTGCCGGTGAAAACCGCAACGCCTTCCTTGTCGCGCATTTCCAGCTTGTCGGCGTCGATCTTGACCGGTGCCTTGCTGTTGGAAAGCTTGAGCCCGTTCACTGCGCCGCCTGCGGCTTCCTGCGCCGAAGCGGCAAAAGGAGCGGCAACGATGCCAAGCGCCAGAACTGCGAATCCTGCCCGCATCGTGCGAGCCATAGTGCCCTTGATCATCTTGCCCGTCTCACGTTCCATAAATCTTCAGTCCCCCGAATGCAGGCGCTTAAGCTTTGAACAACCTGCGTCCAGATGCAACATTAAGCACTTTGCCGCCAAATGGGAACATTAGGCTTCACAAAATGCGTACAAAAACAAATCCGCGCCATACCAAAAAGTACGGTTGAACGCTTGATATGCCCTTATCCAGCGCCCGGTCAGGGCGCCTTGTTTCCCGAAATCACGCTGCCGTCAACGGTCATCTGAACGCGGTTCTCAAAAATCAGAACCTTGCCATTGTCCTTGACCTGCATGCTGTCGGCCAGAATATGCGTATTTCCGTTGCGAATATCGACCGGCTTGTCGGTTGTGATCTGTCCGCTCTTCAGATTGACATCCGCCGAGTGCATCACAGCACGCAAACCTTCATTCGTGGTTACGATAAAGTCCTTATCAAGTTGCAAACGACCATTCGCATTATCGTAAATGCCGGATGCAGCCTCGACTTTGGCCACGCCCCGGTCGCCCACCGGCAATTCGGCCTGAATACCTTCAAGCGTGATGACACCGCTATTATTAGCTTCCTGCGTCGCTCTGGAAGCCGTCATCGAATAAGGCTTGTTGTCCTTATTATAGCCGTTCAAATGCGGGCTCGACATGACGAGCTTGCCATTTTCGCCGCCCGTATTCATCTCGACCTTGATCGGCGTGGCGGGCGTGGCGAGAAACGTATACCAGGAGAAAACGGCTGCAAGCGCGATGGCGGCAACCGGCAGGGCGGTTTTCAGCACTCGCACGCGAACCGAATGGCGCTGCGCAGCATGAAAAAGCGACTCGGCTTTCTGGGACGCACCAAAACGCACGCCGCCCTTGCCGCGCCCGGAAGGGGCTGCGGTCTGCGCAACAGGGCTGTTAGTGGTGTCGGTAGTCATGACGTCCTTCAGATAATCCACTGTAGTCAATTCAAGAATTTCCAGTCAAAGATCAGAATGCGCTCGATGTAGAGGCTCACTACCTGCAATCAATAGGCGCTCTTTCACTTCAATATGGTTTATTTGGGATAATTTGCGCGGATGCTCAATAGCGTGATGGCGGCGCAAAATATCGCACCTGTCCAAAAAACATAGACAAGCCTTGCTATCTCATTGATAATTCATCGCAATCAGCACAGCCACCAATTAGGTAGAATGCTAATCAACTCTTTGATACCACAAAAAGGCCCTGCGTTACAGCGCGACACGCGCATGCGTAACTTGCAATTGAACACCTTGTTTCTGGTTAGAGACAGAATCTCGCACACGAATGTCATGACAATGCAGTTGTGCAGCACTATCTCTTTGAAATGCGTAACAAGATTGAAGCGTCTTGCCGCCTGACTTAATTGAAGGCACAAAGATCGACATGGATTTTCATGACCGCCCATCGAGGCTGGTCGCATTTATAAAGACGAATGGATGGACAGAATGGCCCAGGACGCCGAAGCACTGATCGAAAGACGAAAGCTGCGCCGCAAGCTGACCGTTTGGCGCGTGGCATTTCTGCTTCTGCTCGCCCTTCTTGTCGTCGGGTTCGCCTCATGGTCGATGCGCGGCACGAATTTCTCCCAGCCGCACATCGCCAAGGTGCGCATCGAAGGCACCATCTTCGAGAATGAGGAGCTTCTGAAGCGCCTCGACAGGATTGCCAAGAACGATGCGGTCAAGGGCGTGATTCTGGTTCTCGATTCGCCCGGTGGCACCACCGTCGGCGGCGAAGCCATTTATGAAGCCGTCCGTAAAATCGCCGAAAAGAAGCCAGTCGTCACGCAGGTCGGCACGCTGGCGGCGTCTGCCGGTTATATGATCGCCAGCGCTTCCGACCATATCGTGGCGCGGCAGACATCCATCGTCGGCTCCATCGGCGTGCTGTTCCAGTATCCCGACCTTTCCAAGCTTCTCGATACGATCGGCGTGAAGGTCGAAACCATCAAGTCCGCGCCGCTGAAGGCGGAACCCAATTATTTCAGCCCGGCCAGCGAAGAAGCAAAAGGCATGATCCGCAATATGATCATGGATTCCTATGCATGGTTTGTGGACATTGTGGAAAAGCGCCGCTCCTTCACGCATGAACAGGCGCTTGCATTGGCCAATGGAGCGGTTTTCACAGGCCGTCAGGCGCTGGAAAAGAAACTCATCGACGGGCTTGGCGGCGAAGACGAAGCGGTTGCCTGGCTCGGCACCAAGGGCGTTTCCACCAAATTGCCTCGTCTTGAATGGAAGCCGGTCAACAGTGAAACAGGATTTTCGCTGCGCGATCTCCTCATTCATGCCGGTGCGCGGCTCATCGGTGTGCCTCAGGAAGCCGATAGTATGCTCAAGGAGATAGCAAAGGATCGCATCTTTCTTGACGGACTTCTCTCGGTTTGGCACGTTGATGGAAAGCCAGACGTAAATTGACGTAAATTCAGCGACCTAACAATGTCTGGCGTCAGGCCTGACAGTACAAGAACAGGAAACAGGGGTTTAAAGCCGTGATCAAATCGGAACTCGTTCAGATTATCGCCAGCCGCAATCCGCATCTCTTTCAGCGCGATGTCGAAAACATCGTCGGCGCGGTTTTCGACGAGATCACCAATGCCCTCGCGGACGGTAACCGCGTCGAGCTGCGTGGCTTTGGCGCTTTCTCGGTCAAGAACCGTCCGGCCCGCAGCGGCCGCAACCCACGCACCGGCGAAACGGTGGACGTGGAAGAAAAGTGGGTTCCCTTCTTCAAGACCGGCAAGGAACTGCGCGACCGTCTCAACGGCGCCGTCTGATAGAAGATCATGCTGGCAAAACGTATCGTCGCAATCGTCATTCTGGTCCCGCTCGCGGTCATTCTGATCGCGCTGTCGGTTGCCAATCGTGCCACCACGATTCTGACGGTCGATCCGTTCAATCCGGGTAATCCAGCGCTGTCCTACAGCGCGCCACTGTTCATCTGGCTGTTTGGCGCGTTGCTGATCGGCGTGGTGATCGGTTCGCTGGTCACCTGGCTAACGCAGGGCAAGCATCGCCGCAGAGCGCGTGATCGCAAGCTGGAAGCGACCCGTCTTCTCGAACGCGCCGAAGCCGCCGAAAGGCGCAACACATCGGTCGCGAACTCCTGAAACGCCCGCTTTTCTCAGGCCCGGAAGCAGAACTTCCGGGTTTTACGGCCTTGAAAAGGCCTGCGCACGCGAAAGAACGTCGTTTCCCCCTTCCACACCGGCCTTGTTTATCCTACCTAGACCGCAATCATTGTGATTGGAGTTTCGGGTGAAAGCGCCAAAGGGAAAAGGCAAAAAGCCGTCGGGCGGCAAACTGGATCGCGGTTTCGAACGCGCGAAGCATGATGCGCCGCGTCATGAGAACAAGTTCGATTCTGCCAATCCGGGTAAAGGTTCGGCTTTCAAGAAGCCGCGCCCGCAATTTGCCAAGGCCGCACCCAAGCCCGTAGCCACTGAAGAACGCGAACGGGTTGTCGCGCCGCTGCGCGAAATCAAGCCCTATACCGGCCCTCGCCCGGGCGAAAAATTGCCGGTCATCCTCGAAACCGAACCATCCGCCGATTATGCGCTGCTCGACAGCGGCAACGGACTGAAGCTTGAGCAATACGGTCCTTACCGCATCGTTCGCCCGGAAGGTCAGGCGATCTGGCTGCCAAGCCTGCCGCAGAAGGAATGGGATCAGGTCGACGCGGTCTTCACCGGCAATACGGATGAAGAAGGCATTGGACGCTGGGCGTTTCCCAAAGTGCCGCTCGGCGAAACATGGCCGATGCAGCATGACGGTATCTCCTTTCACGGTCGCTTCACCTCGTTCCGCCATGTCGGTGTGTTTCCAGAACAGGCCGCGCACTGGTCTTACATGGACGGCCTCATTCGCGACGGGGTAAAATCCGGGCGTAGCGTGAAGGTGCTGAACCTGTTCGGCTATACGGGCGTTGCCTCGCTGGTTGCCGCCCGCGCCGGTGCGGAAGTCACCCATGTCGACGCCTCCAAGAAAGCCATTATCTGGGCGCGCGAAAATCAGGAAATGGCGGGACTGTCGGATAAGCCGATCCGCTGGATCTGCGAAGACGCGATGAAATTCGTGGCGCGCGAAGAACGGCGCGGCAGTTTCTACGACATCATCCTGCTCGACCCGCCCGCTTACGGACGCGGCCCGAGCGGCGAAGTCTGGCAACTGTTCGAGCACCTGCCTGCAATGGTCGATACGTGCCGCTCGATCCTGACACCGAAGCCGCTTGCCGTGATCCTGACCGCCTATTCGATCCGCGCTTCCTTTTTCGCCATTCACGAACTGATGCGCGACCGGTTCATCGGCCTTGGCGGCACGGTCGAATCGGGCGAGCTTATCCTGCGTGAGCGTTCTGCTGGACGCGCGCTTTCAACATCCATGTTCAGCCGCTGGGTAGCCAAATGAGCCGTAACGACGATTTTTCCAGAAACAGCGGTTCGCGCGGTGATCATGCATCGGGACACTCCAAAGTCGGGCAGGTGAAGGAAGTCACCAGCCTGACCAACCCGATCGTGAAGGATCTGCGCTCGCTGGCATTGAAGAAATTCCGTGACCAGCAAGGCGTATTTCTGGCCGAAGGGCTAAAGCTCGTCATCGACGCGCTGGAGCAGGACTGGCGCATCAAGACGCTGGTTTTCGCCAAGTCCGGCAAGGGCAACAAAATGGTCGAGCAGGTTGCCGCCCGCACCTTCGCCAAGGGCGGACTGGTGCTGGAAGTGACCGAAAAGGTGATCGCCGCGATCACCCGCCGCGATAATCCGCAGGTGGTGGTTGGTGTTTTCGAACAGCAATACCAGTCGCTGGCAAGCCTCAAGCCGAAGCATAACGACGTCTATATCGCGCTCGACCGCGTGCGCGATCCGGGCAATCTCGGCACGGTCATCCGCACCGCCGATGCAGTTGGTGCGAAGGGCGTCATCCTGATCGGCGACACCACGGACCCCTATTCGCTCGAAACCGTGCGCGCCACCATGGGCTCGGTCTTTTCCGTACCGCTCTACAAGACGACGGAAAACGACTTCCTCAACTGGCGCAAGGGTTTTTCCGGTCTGATCGTCGGCACGCATCTGAAGGGCGCTGTCGATTACCGCACGATTCCCTATGCCAACAAGCCGGTCGTGCTGATGATGGGCAATGAGCAGCAGGGTCTGCCGGACAATCTCGCCAATGCGTGTGACAAGCTTGCACGCATTCCGCAGGCGGGCCGCGCCGACTCGCTCAATCTGGCAATCGCCACCGGTGTCATGCTCTATGAAATCCGCCGTGAGGCGCTCACCCTGGACGCAAGGGGATAATGATGAAGCGTCACGCGGTTCTGTCTTCGCTTCTCGTCGTCATTCTCACGGTTCTGATTGATCAGGGCATCAAGCATCTGGTTGAAACCCGCATGGATTACGCCCAGCAGATCGACCTGCTGCCGTTTCTCGCACTGTTTCGCACGCATAATGAAGGCATCGCCTTCTCGATGCTCGCCGGGCTGCACGACTGGGGTCTGGTGGCGATTACCGCTGCGGTCATCGTCTTCGTGCTCTATCTCTGGTGGACCAATGCGCAGGACCGCGTCTTCGCCCGCTATGGTTTTGCACTGGTGATCGGCGGCGCGGTCGGCAATCTGATCGACCGCGTGATGCACGGCTATGTGGTGGATTATATCCTGTTCCACCTGCCGACATGGTCTTTCGCCGTCTTCAATTTAGCCGACACCTTTATCACCATCGGTGCTGCACTGATCATTCTGGAAGAATTTCTCGGCTGGCGGCGCGAACGCGCTGCCCGTTGATAAGCTAATATGACGCCCAATTTGTTGCCGGGCGTGGATAACTTGATCGTTATCGGGCTTTCGCATAACGTGAAGATCGTAATTTTAAAGCCATTTGAAGGGGATAAGCGGCACCTATCCGAAATGACACATTGGTGACACGCTTCTGTCATCCTCACGTAGCACTCGCTCTCTAGTACCACGGCAAGCTGCAGTTCATCTGCGCCGCCGTCCTACGAATGAGAAGGCCGATTTCACTGCTTAATCAGTGAGAAAAGGTTCAGGAATACGTGAATAGACAAATCAGGAGCGAATCATCATGACAGTACTGCTTGGAATGGGCCAGCAAATCATTGATGATACGGTCATGTCAGGCTTAGAAGCACAACAGGCGCTATTCGCAACCGGTGATGACCCGATCGTTCTCGGACGTATCGGCTCGCTCGAAGTGCGACTTGCAAACTCCCGTGAAGCCATTGAAGCCGCGCAGGAACTTCGTTTCCGCGTGTTCTTCGAAGAAATGGGCGCGCGCAAGGAATCCATCGAGGCCGTGGAGCTTCGCGATGCCGACCGTTTCGACACGATCTGCGATCACCTTCTCGTTTATGATACCGCCCTGCCGGTCCCTGAACACAAGCAGATCGTCGGCACCTACCGGCTGATGCGCAGCGATCAGGCCGACAAGGCGCTCGGTTTCTATTCGGCGGATGAATATGACGTGCAGCGCTTAGCGCTGTCCCGCCCCAATCTCAACCTGCTCGAGCTTGGCCGCTCCTGCGTGAAGGCGGAATACCGTTCGAAGCGCACAGTCGAACTGCTGTGGCAGGGTGCATGGGCCTATTGCCGTCGCCATTCGATTGACGTGATGTTCGGCTGCGCCTCGTTCCATGGGCCGGTTCCTGCCGCCCACGCGCTTGGCCTGTCGTTCCTGCACCAGAACTGCCGCGCCACGCCGGACTGGGATGTGCGCGCACTGCCGCATCGCTATCAGCCAATGGACCTGATGCCGAAGGAAGCGATCAACAACAAGGTTGCGCTGTTCTCCATGCCACCGCTGGTCAAGGGTTATCTGCGCCTCGGCGCGATGATCGGCGACGGCGCGGTGATCGATGAAGCATTCGGCACGACCGATGTGTTCATCATTCTGCCGATCGAGCGCATCTCCAGCCGCTACATCACCTATTACGGCGCTGAAGCAAACCGCTTCGTGTAGTCTGTAGATATTCCCCTCGCCCTTCGAGACGGCCCTACGGGCCTCATCAGGATGAGGGGAAACCATTTAGAAATCTCACGCCTTTCCGGCCAGTTCCTTCAGCTTGTAGATCAGGTCGAGCGCTTCACGGGGCGTCAGTTCGTCAGGGCTGATGCCTGCCACAGCCTTTGCCAGTTCGCTGTCCTTTGCCGATGCCTGCGGCTTCGGCTTTTCCTGCTGTAGCACAACGGAAAACAGCGGCAGATCATCAATCAGCTTGTCGGCCTTGCCGGATGTTTCACCAGCTTCAAGCTGGTGCAGCACATCGCGCGCACGGTTGACGACTGCTTCCGGCAGACCGGCCAGCCGCGCCACCTGCACACCATAGGACCGGTCGGCAGCGCCCTTGGCCACTTCATGCAGGAAGACGACATCATTGTCCCATTCCTTGACCCGCATGGTGACATTGGAAAGCCGCTCCAGCTTTTCCGACAGCGCCGTCATTTCGTGGAAATGCGTGGCAAATAAAGCGCGGCAGCGGTTCTTTTCATGCAGATATTCAACGGCAGCCCAGGCAATGGACAAGCCGTCGAACGTCGCGGTGCCACGACCGATCTCGTCGAGAATGACCAGCGAACGCTCGCCAGCCTGATTGAGGATCGCCGCCGTCTCCACCATTTCGACCATAAAGGTCGAGCGCCCGCGCGCCAGATCGTCAGAAGCGCCAACGCGGCTGAACAACCGGTCCACCACGCCGATCTGTGCCGCACCCGCAGGCACGAATGAGCCCATCTGGGCGAGGATCGCAATCAGCGCGTTCTGGCGCAGGAAGGTCGACTTACCGCCCATATTCGGGCCGGTCAGCAGCCAGATTGCGCCATTGCCGCCGTCCTTTTGCGGTGAAAGATCGCAATCATTGGCGACGAAGGGATTGGCTGCCTGACGGCGCAGCGCCTGTTCCACCACCGGATGACGACCGGCCACAATATTGAAGGACAGGCTGTCATCGACCAGTGGGCGGCAATAGCCCTGCTCGTCCGCAAGCACGGCAAGCGCTGCCGAAACATCGAATACCGAAAGGGCGGCTGCGGCTGCGCGAATGCTGTCGGCATGGGAAACGGCTTCAGCCGTCAGCTCTTCGAAGATCGCCAGTTCAATCGACAGAGCACGGTCGGCGGCATTGGCGATCTTGCTTTCAAGCGCGGCGAGTTCCGTGGTCGTGAAGCGCATGGCATTGGCCATGGTCTGGCGATGGATGAAGCGGCCCTTGGCGGCATCCGTATCGGTCATCGCGCCGGAATTATTTGCCGTCACTTCGATGAAATAGCCAAGCACATTGTTATGCTTGATCTTCAGCGACTTGATACCGGTTTCCTCGATATAGTCGGCCTGCAAGCCAGCGATCACACGGCGGGACTGGTCGCGCAAGGCGCGCATTTCGTCGAGTTCCGTATTGTAGCCCTCGCGCACGAAACCGCCGTCACGCTTCAATAGCGGCAGCTCGTCGGCCAGCGCCCGGTCGACATGCGCCGCGAAAGCCGCAGGCATGGCTTCAAGCGCATCCCGCGCCGCGCCCAACTCTTCCGGCAGAAGCGAACCTTCCAGCAAAGAGGCCAGCGTGCCCGCCGCCTCAAAGCCGCGCTGCAAAGCACCCAGATCACGCGGACCGCCACGCCCCACCGCCAGGCGCGACAGCGCGCGCGGCATATCCGGCACACCTTTCAGCTCGCGTCGCAGCGCATCGCAAAGCGACTGCTCGCTGAGAAAGAACGACACGGAATCAAGCCGCATCGCAATTGCCTTGGGATCGGTTAGCGGCGCGGTCAAGCGCTCGGCCAGAAGCCGCGCGCCACCCCCGGTGACAGTGCGGTCCACCGCCTTGAGCAAGCCGCCATCGCGGTTGCCCGACATGGTGCGAACCAGTTCCAGACTGGCGCGCGTTGCCGGATCGATGAAGATCGTACCGCCTTCATGCTCGCGCTCCGGCCGCATCAGCGGCGGGCGTTCGGCAATCTGCGTCTTTTCGATATAGGCGATGGCGCCGGAAATGGCCGACAATTCCGAGCGGCTGAACTGGCCGAAACCGTCCAATGTCGCCACATCGTAATAACGCTGGATACGCGTCTGCGCAGCAGCGCTATCGAACAGGGTTGCGGGCTGCGGCGACACTGCCTTGCCGATCAGATCGAAAGACGGGCGCAGTTCAGGATCGTGAAACGCCGTATCGGCCACCACCAGCTCGCGCGGATCAACGCGCATGATATCGGCAAAAAGCCGTTCTTCTGTCGTTTCAGCAACGCGGAATGTGCCCGTCGAAATGTCGATCCAGGCCAGTGCCAGCGCCCCGTCTCCCTTGGTGCGACCAAGCGCCATCAGGAAATTGGCCTCAGAGGGATCGAGCAGCTTTTCCTCGGTCAGCGTGCCGGGTGTAACCAGACGGATGACGTCGCGGCGCACCACGGATTTCGAACCGCGCTTCTTTGCTTCCGCCGGATCTTCGACCTGTTCGCAGACGGCGACGCGATAGCCCTTGGAGATGAGCTTTTGCAGATAATCATCGGCGGCATGGACCGGGACACCGCACATGGGAATGTCTTCACCCAGATGTTTGCCGCGCTTGGTGAGTGTGATGCCGAGCGCGGCGGATGCCTCCACAGCATCGTCGAAGAACAGTTCGTAGAAATCGCCCATGCGATAGAACAGGAGCGAATCAACATTCGCCGCCTTGATCTCGATATACTGCTCCATCATGGGTGTGAGGCGAACAACCGTTTCCTGCGCGGTATTTTCTTCCGCTTCCGGCTTATCGTTTTCGCCCCGCACGTCCATGCCATAAAACCTTCTATTGTTACGCATTATCCTACGCAAAGCCGCTTTGCACTTTTGCTGGAAATGCTTCTTTTATTGCGCGTTTCACGCACTCAAAGTTACTTTATTTCTTCGCAATCCCGGACGGAAAACCGTTTCACACTTTTCCTGGGATTGCTTTCAATGATGCATTCATTCGTTTTTGAATGAATAACTATTCCCAAAAGCGCTGTTTACACATTTCCAGACTGGCGCTATCGAATGCGACCGCACAAGATTCCGGAGGGAACATGCCAGTCTCGACGCCGAAGGGCAACACGCCAGAACGCACACCCACAGCCAGTGAGAAAGAAGCGCTCGACTTTCACGCGCAGGGCCGTCCCGGCAAGCTGGAAATCAACCCCACCAAGCCCATGACCACGCAGCGCGACCTGTCGCTGGCCTATTCGCCGGGCGTCGCCGTGCCGGTGAAAGCCATCGCGGAAGATGCCGCGCGCGCCTATGACTATACGGCCAAGGGCAATCTCGTCGCCGTCATTTCCAACGGCACTGCCATTCTCGGCCTCGGCAATCTCGGCGCACTGGCGTCGAAGCCGGTCATGGAAGGCAAGGCCGTTCTGTTCAAGCGCTTTGCCGACGTCGATTCCATCGACCTTGAAGTCGACACCACCGATATCGACGCCTTCATCAACGCCGTGCGCTATCTCGGCCCGTCCTTCGGCGGCATCAATCTGGAAGACATCAAGGCGCCCGACTGCTTCATCATCGAGCAGCGCCTGCGCGAGCTGATGGACATTCCGGTTTTCCACGACGACCAGCATGGCACCGCGATCATCGCCGCCGCCGGTCTGATCAATTCGCTGCATCTGACCGGACGCGACATGAAGACGACCAAGCTCGTCTGCAATGGCGCGGGTTCGGCGGGCATCGCCTGTATCGAACTGATCAAGGCCATGGGCTTTGCGCCGGAAAACATCATCCTGTGCGACACCAAGGGCGTCGTTTATCAGGGTCGTGAAGAAGGCATGAACCAGTGGAAATCGGCGCATGCCGTGAAGACCGACCGTCGTTCGCTGACTGACGCCCTGAAGGATGCCGATGTGTTCTTCGGCCTCTCCGCCAAGGGCGCCCTGACCGAAGAAATGGTGCGCGCCATGGCGCCAAACCCGATCATCTTCGCGATGGCCAATCCCGACCCGGAAATCACCCCGGAAGAAGTCGCGCGCATTCGCGATGACGCCATCGTCGCCACCGGCCGCTCGGACTATCCGAACCAGGTCAACAATGTGCTTGGCTTCCCCTATATTTTCCGCGGCGCTCTCGATGTGCGTGCCACGACGATCAACGATGCGATGAAGATCGCCGCCGTCAATGCGCTGGCCGAACTTGCCCGCGAAGATGTGCCGGACGATGTGGTCGCCGCCTATCAGGGCAGCCGTCCGCGCTTCGGCCCGAGCTACATCATTCCGGTGCCATTCGATCCGCGTCTGCTCGCCTCGGTTTCCGCAGCCGTTGCCAAGGCCGCGATTGAAACCGGCGTTGCCGGTCACATCATCACCGACATCGAAGGTTACAAGCGCGAATTGTCGGCGCGTCGCGACCCGATCGCCTCGACGCTGCGCGGCATTTACGAGCGCGTGCGCCGCCAGCCAAAGCGCATCGTCTTTGCCGAAGGTGAAGAAGAGCAGGTCATGCGCGCCGCCGTTTCCTATGTGAACCAGGGGCTGGGCACAGCCATTCTCGTCGGTCGCGACGAGCGCATCAAGGAAACCGCAAAAGCCGCCGGTATGGATATCGAGCGCCCCGGCATCGAGATCATTAATGCGCGCCTTTCCAGCCGCAATTCGGCCTATGCCGACTATCTCTATGAGAAATTGCAGCGCAAGGGCTATCTGACCCGCGATTGCCATCGCCTCATCAACAATGACCGCAATCATTTTGCGGCCTGCATGGTGGCGCTGGGCGATGCCGATGGTATGGTGACGGGCGTGACCCGCAATTATGCTACCGGCCTCGACGATGTGCGCCGCGTTGTCGATTCAAAGCCGGGCCATCGCGTGGTTGGTGTTTCCATCGCGCTCTGCCGTGGTCGCACCGTGTTCATCGCGGATACCGCCGTGCACGAGAAGCCAACAGCAGACGAGCTTGCCGATATTGCGGTGGAAGCCGCAGGCATGGCGCGCCGCATGGGCTATGTTCCGCGCGTTGCACTCACCGCCTTCTCGACCTTCGGCCATATGGGCGGCGAAACCTCTGCCCGTATTCAGGAAGCAGTGCGCATTCTCCATACCCGTCATGTCGATTTCGAATTCGACGGTGAGATGAGCGCAGATGTGGCGCTGAACCCGAAGCTGATGGAACAATATCCGTTCATCCGCCTGTCGGGCCCGGCCAATGTCATCGTGACCCCGGACAATCACTCGGCATCCATTGCTGCCAATATGCTGCAGGAACTGGGCGGCGCGACCATTATCGGCCCGCTGCTGGTCGGTCTCGATAAGCCAGCACAGATCGTCAGCATCGGAGCCAAGGATTCCGATATCGTCAATATGGCGGCCATCGCCGCCTATAATGCGACGAACTAAATATTAGAAATGATGCATGAGAAGGCCGGGGAAACCCGGCCTTTGCTTTTGCATATTCATCCAGTTTAAAAGCGGTTATACGTTATCGCCGTCACCGCAATTCCTTTCCCGAAAAGCCGGACCTGCAAGCCGCATGAGCGCACACGACCTGAAGCTGGAAGAGATCGTCAATCCCGATACGCTCCGTCGCAAGCTCAACGAGCTGGCGGATTCGACCGACGAAAGTTACACGAGCCTTCCGGTGCGCAAGGTGGTGTTGCAGGCGCTGAAAGATGCGCTGGTGCGCGGCCGTGCCAATGCGGAAGGCCTGTTGATGAAGGACGGCGGCGGCACGCTCTGCGCGCGACGCCTCTCCTATCTCATGGACACGCTGATCGAGGTGCTGTTCGAGTTTGCGACCACCAAGGTCTATCCGATGGTCAATCCGTCCAAGGCGGAAAACATGGCCATCGTCGCGGTCGGCGGTTATGGACGCAATGGACTGGCGCCGGGTTCCGATATCGATCTCCTGTTCCTGCTGCCCTACAAGCAGACCCCATGGGGTGAGCAGGTCGTCGAATATATGCTCTACATGCTGTGGGACATGGGGCTGAAAGTCGGCCACTCCACGCGCAATATCGATGAATGCATCCGCCTGTCGCGCGAAGACATGACGATCCGCACCGCCATTCTTGATGCGCGTTTTCTCACCGGCAACAAGGATCTGTTCACCGCGCTCGTCACCCGCTTCGACGATGAAATCGTCAAGGATACCGGGCCGGAATTCATCCAGGCCAAGCTTGCCGAGCGCGACGAACGCCACCGCAAGGCGGGCGAGACGCGCTATCTGGTAGAGCCGAATGTCAAGGAAGGCAAAGGCGGCCAGCGCGACCTGCATACGTTGTTCTGGATCGCCAAATATTTCTACCGTGTCAAAACCAAGGAAGAGCTGGTCAAGCTCGGTGTGCTGTCGCGTGCCGAATTGCGCATCTTCAACAAGGCGGAAGATTTTCTCTGGGCCGTGCGCTGCCACATGCATTTTGCGACGCTGAAAGCGGAAGAGCGCCTTTCCTTCGACATTCAGCCGGAAATCGCCCAGCGCCTCGGCTATACCGCGCATCCCGGCCAGAACCATGTCGAACGCTTCATGAAGCACTACTTCCTCGTGGCGAAGGATGTGGGCGACCTGACCCGCATCATCTGCGCCGCACTTGAGGAACAGCAGGCCAAGCATGTGCCGGGCTTCAACCGCATTTTCCTCACCTTTTCGCGCCGCAAGCGCAAGCTTTCGACGGATGGCTATTTCGTCTCCGAAAATCATCGCATCAACACGGCGCACCCCGACGTATTTTCGGAAGACCCGGTCAATATCATCCGCATCTTCCAGCTGGCCGACAAGCACGGACTGGAATTTCACCCGGAAGCGATGCAGCAGCTCACCCGCTCGCTGAAACTCATCAATGGCGATCTGCGCGAGAACCCCGAAGCCAACAAGCTTTTCCTCGACGTTCTGACATCGCCGCGCAATCCCGAACTGATCCTGCGCCGCATGAACGAATCCGGCGTGCTCGGTAAGTTCATTCCGGATTTCGGCAAGATCGTCGCCATGATGCAGTTCAACATGTATCACCACTATACGGTGGACGAGCATCTGCTGCGCTGCATTGCCGTTCTGTCGGAAATCGAACATGGCGAGCTGGAAAACGAGCATCCGCTTTCCAACCATCTGATCACGACGATCAAGCGTGACCGCAACCTGCTCTATGTGGCGCTTCTCCTGCACGATATCGCCAAGGGACGCCCGGAAGATCATTCGATTGCCGGGGCGCGCATAGCCCGCAGGCTTTGCCCCCGCTTCGGCCTCACCCCTTCCGAGACGGAGACGGTGGAATGGCTGGTGCGCGAACATCTGACCATGAGCATGGTGGCCCAGTCGCGCGATCTCAACGACCGCAAGACCATCATCGACTTTGGCGATACGGTGCAGACAATGGAACGGCTGAAGCTGCTGCTGATCCTGACCGTTTGCGATATCAAGGCGGTTGGCCCCGGCGTCTGGAACGGCTGGAAGGGCCAGCTTCTGCGCACGCTTTTCTATGAAACCGAACTGGTGCTGACCGGCGGCTTCTCCGAGCTTTCGCGCGCCGACCGCGACCGGCAGGCCCGTGAAGCACTGGCAGAAAAGCTTGCCGACTGGCCAGCCGCCGAGCGCGACGCCTATCTTGGCCTGCATTACATCAACTATTTTCTCACCGTCAGCCTCGACGATCAGGTGCGCCATGCGCATTTCATCCGCGAAGCCGACCGGGAAGGTCGCGCGCTTGCCACCATGGCCAAGCCGCAGAGCTTCGAGGCCGTGACGGAAATCACCGTTCTGGCGCCCGATCATCCGCGCCTCTTGTCGATCATCACCGGCGCTTGTGCTGCCGCAGGCGGCAACATTGTCGACGCACAAATCTTCACCACCGGTGACGGACGCGCGCTCGATACGATCCTCATCAGCCGCGAATTCGATCTCGACGAAGATGAACGCCGCCGCGCCGAACGCGTGGGCAAGGTGATCGAAGACGTACTTTCCGGCAAAGCGCATCTGCCCGATGTGCTGGCCAAGCGCACCAAGCCGAAAAAGAACGCCAAGGCGTTCACCGTGGAGCCGCGTGTCGAGATAAATAACACGCTGTCGAACAAGTTCTCGGTCATCGAAGTGGAAGGTCTGGACCGTCCCGGCCTGTTGTCGGAACTGACCGGCCTTATTTCTGACCTGTCTCTGGATATTGCTTCGGCGCATATCACGACCTTCGGTGAAAAGGTCATCGACAGTTTTTATGTAACGGACCTCGTGGGTCACAAGATTTCCAACGCCACCCGCCAGGGCAATATCCGGCGCAAGGTTCTTGCACTGCTCAGCGGCGAAAACGGCAGCAAGGCCAATGGCCGCTCGTCGCAGGCTGCAGCATAAGTTAGGTTTCTCAAAAGCATGAGTCTGGTCAAAAAGTTCGCCACGGTGGCATCCGGCACGCTGATGAGCCGCATATTCGGCTTCACACGCGAGATGTTCATGGCGGCAGCGCTCGGCACCGGCCCGGTGGCCGATGCCTTCAACGCAGCATTCCGCTTTCCGAACACGTTCCGGAGATTGTTTGCCGAAGGCGCATTCAACTCCGCTTTCGTGCCGCTTTTCGCCAAGGAAATCGAAAAGAACGGCATGGACGGCGCCCGCCGCTTCTCCGAAGAAGTGTTCGGCGTGTTGTTCACGGTGCTGCTGTTCATCACCATCGTGATGGAACTTTCGATGCCCTTTATCGTGCGCACCGTCATTGCGCCGGGCTTCATGGACGATCCGGTCAAGTTCGACAATACGGTGCGGCTCGCCACCATCATGTTCCCCTATCTCGCCTGCATGTCACTGGCGGCCATGATGGGCGGCATGCTCAATTCGCTCCACCGCTATTTTGCGGCGGCGATTGCACCAGTCTTCCTCAACATCATCCTGATCGGCGTGCTGGCGCTTGCCTGGTGGCGCGGCTATGACGCGCTGGCGGTCGGCTATGGCCTGTCCTGGGGCGTGATGGCGGCAGGTCTGGTGCAGCTTGCCATCGTCTGGCTCGCCGTGCGCAATGCGGGCATCAAGATCGGCTTCCGCCGCCCGCGCCTGACGTCCAACGTCAAGCGACTGCTGGTGCTGGCCCTGCCTGCCGCGATCACCGGCGGCATCACGCAGATCAACCTTCTCATCAACACCAATATCGCTTCCGGCATGGAAGGCGCTGTTTCCTCGCTGGTCTATGCCGACCGCATCTATCAGCTGCCGCTGGGCGTGGTGGGCATTGCGGTTGCCACCGTGTTGTTGCCGGAACTGTCGCGCGCCTTGCGGGGCGGCCACATGAAGGAAGCCTCGAACCTGCAAAACCGCTCGGTCGAGTTCACGCTGTTTCTTACGCTTCCCGCAGCAGCAGCGCTTCTCGTCATGTCGGAACCCATCGTGCGGCTTTTGTTCGAACGCGGCAAATTCAGCCCGGATTCCACAATTGTGGTTTCCAACATTCTGGCGATTTACGGTCTCGGCCTGCCCGCTTTCGTGCTGATCAAGGCGTTCATTCCGGGCTTCTTCGCCCGCGAGGATACGCGCACGCCGATGATCTTCGCGGCCATTTCCGTTGCTGTGAACGTGTCGCTTGCCGTCACACTGTTCCCGCGCCTCGGCCCGACCGGCATCGCCACGGCAGAAATCGTGGCTGGCTGGGTCAATGCCGTTCTGCTGTTTGCAACGCTGGTGAAGCGCGGCCATTGGGGGCAGGATATTCCACTTCTCACCCGCATTCCGCGCCTGTTGATCGCGGCGGGCGTGATGGCATTCGGCATTCATTATGCCATCGGCCATTTCGCCTATGAGCTTTCTTCCGCCGCTCCCTTTGCGGTTCGGGCCGGTACGGTCTGCGCCATGGTGCTTGCCGCGATGATCGTCTATTTCGGCCTCGCCTTCGGTCTTGGCGGCGCAAATACCGGCATGATCCGTCGCAATGTCAAACGGGGGGCGGTCAAGAAGGAGCCTGAAAGTGACGCATAATTGTCCTTGAAAGGCGATTGTGCCTCTGCGAAAAGACCTGCGTTCAAAAATTCCTTCGCTCTCCACCGGCGAAGGCCAACATCAGGATTTTATCATGAGCACGTTCAAACCGCTTATCTTCTCCGGCGTCCAACCGACCGGAAATCTTCACCTCGGCAATTATCTGGGGGCGATCAAGCGGTGGGTAGAGGTCCAGAAGACCGAAGAATGCATTTATTGCGTCGTGGACATGCACGCGCTGACCGTGTCGCCCGACCCGGCTGAACTGCTGCAATCCACCCGTGAAGTGACGGCGGCGTTTCTGGCTTCGGGCATCGATCCGAAGAAGAGCATCGTCTTCAACCAGAGCCGCGTCATGCAGCATGCGGAACTCGCCTGGGTGTTCAACTGTATTGCGCGCATCGGCTGGATGAGCCGCATGACGCAGTTCAAGGACAAGGCCGGCAAGGACCGCGAAAATGCTTCGCTTGGCCTCTTTGCCTATCCGAGCCTGATGGCTGCCGACATTCTGCTTTATCGCGCCACCGCCGTGCCGGTTGGCGAAGACCAGAAGCAACACCTCGAACTCACACGCGATATCGCGCAGAAGTTCAACAACGACTATTCCGACCGTATCGCATCGCTTGGTATCGGCGTGGATATGCAGGTGGGCGACGAGAAGGTTTCGGGCTTCTTCCCGCTGACCGAGCCGATGATTTCGGGTCCGGCCATGCGCATCATGTCGCTGCGCGACGGCACCAAGAAAATGTCGAAATCTGATCCGTCTGACCTGTCACGCATCAATCTGATCGATGACGAAGACACGATTACCAAGAAGATCCGCAAGGCCAAGACCGATTCTGATGGCCTGCCGTCGGAACTGGACGGTCTGTCCGGTCGCCCGGAAGCGGACAATCTGGTCGGCATCTATGCAGCTCTCGCTTCGCAGTCGAAGGAAGATATCCTCGGCGAATTCGGCGGACGCCAGTTCTCGGAATTCAAGGCGGCATTGGCCGAACTGGCTGTGACCAAGCTTTCGCCGATCACCCATGAAATGCGCCGTTTGGTGGCCGATCCGGCCCATATCGACAGCGTTCTGCGTGATGGCGGCGAGCGCGCAGGCGTTCTTGCCGAGAAGACCATGCGCGATGTGCGCGACATCATCGGCTGGTTGCAGAACTGATTTTCAATTCCGGCAATTAGGGCGACCGCTTTTTTGCGGTCGCCCTAATCTTCATTTGTGCTTTGACGCACATCTTATCCGAAAACCGTTTCACACTTTTCGGGATGCGCTTAGAAAAAACGCCTGTCGTTTGCGGTCACAGCAAACAATGCTGGCTTGCGGGCGGCCAATCCTGATGGCAAATTGCGCCCATGGTATCCAAACGACTGAGCCGGGAATCCGGTCACCGACGCAAATTTCTAGCCGTCATCGACGAAACGCCCGAATGCGGGCGCGCAGTCGCCTATGCCGCACGCCGTGCCAAAAACACGAGCGGCTCGCTTATTCTGCTATTCGTTATCGATGACTCCGATTTCCAGCAAATTTTGGGCGTCGGCGAAATCATGCGGTCCGAAGCGCAGGATCGAGCACGGTCCGCGTTGGAAAAATTCGCCGCTGTTGTGCGCGAAGATCAGGGCATCGAACCCGAACTGAGCATCCGTGAAGGCCAGACAGCCGAAGAGCTGCTCAGCTTGATCGAGGAGGATCAGGATATCGCTATTCTGGTTCTTGCTGCCGGTTCCGGCAAGGAAGGCCCCGGCCCTCTTGTTCAATCGCTCGCTGGCCGCGCGCAGTTTCCCATCCCCGTCACCGTGGTTCCCGCAGGGTTGACCGATGACGACATTGATGCGGTGACCTGACACAACAGTTCCATTCTTCGTGATGCCGGGCTGCAAAGAGCAATTGCCCGCGCTCCGGTGCTCGAAAAATCACTCTTTCGCCACGGCCTGACGAGTTTGCAACCGTCGTGCAATCACCCTATATTGATAGCAACTGAAACGCGCCTGAGAGCGACAGCCCTTGTTTCCGCGCGGTTTCGCGATTATTAGAACAGTTCCAAAATTGAAAGCGGAGAACTGGCATGTTCATCCAGACTGAAACCACGCCCAATCCGGCGACCCTGAAGTTTCTGCCCGGCAAGGTGGTCATGCCGGAAGGCACCGCCGATTTCCGCGATGCTGCAACCGCAGGCAACACGTCGCCGCTGGCGGCCAAGCTGTTCGCCGTTCCTGGTGTCACCGGCGTTTTCTTCGGCTATGACTTCATCACAGTCACCAAGGACGATGGTGAATGGCAGCACCTGAAGCCTGCGATCCTCGGCACGATCATGGAACATTTCATGTCGGGCGCTTCGGCAATGGCTGGCAATGCCAATGCAGATGCCGCCGCCGCGCATGGTGATGAAGAATTCTTCGATGAAGCCGATACCGAGATCGTCGAAACCATCAAGGAACTGATTGAAACCCGCGTTCGCCCTGCCGTTGCGCAAGATGGCGGCGACATCACCTTCCGTGGCTTCGAAAACGGCACCGTGTTCCTCAACATGAAGGGCGCATGCTCCGGCTGCCCGTCGTCGACCGCGACGCTGAAGCACGGCATCCAGAACCTGCTCCGCCACTTCGTGCCGGAAGTCCAGCAGGTTGAGCAGATCTGATCGATCTCAAAACTGATAATTCAGAAAAGACGCCGGATCATCAGTCCGGCGTTTTTTATGGAAAGGCCGGTGTGGTCATTATCAACGTGTAGTGGATGAGGATCCATCATATATTAAGTATAAGTTATATTATGGCACTTATCATGTAGCAAGCTATGGCGATTGCAGTATCGAAAAAAATATTAAATTTATTTTATTAAATAAAAGGGGAGCCTATGATTCATATACCATTATATTGCTCAGATATAGATATTGAAAATCTTCCAAGTGTATACCTAGAATTCATACATTCCATTTCAAATATCTTTCTGATTTATGCAGAAAGATTACTTGAATTACTCTAAAAGAGAAAATTTATTATTAAAACTTCGGCGATACACGATCACCACTTTAATGTCGTGTATCGCCGATATTGTATCATTTACTGCTTCACGATCACCTTTGCGCCCTGTTCGGCGCGATCATAGAGATCGATGATGTCCTGATTCATCAGACGGATGCAGCCCGACGACATGGCCTTGCCGATGGTCCACCATTCAGGCGTTCCGTGAAGACGATAACCGGTATCGCCACCCTTGTTGAACAGATAGAGCGCACGTGCGCCGAGCGGGTTCTTGAGACCCGGATCCATGCCATTGCGGAACTTTGCCAGTTCCGGCTGACGCTTGATCATTTCGGATGGCGGCGTCCAGGTCGGCCACTCGCGCTTCATGGCAACGCGGGCCGTGCCCGACCAGCCGAAGCCTTCGCGTCCGACGCCGATGCCGTAACGCATCGCCTTGCCGTCCGGCATAACATAATAGAGGAACTTTTCCGGGGTATCGACGATGATCGTGCCAGGGGCCTCATCGGTCTGATACTTCACGATCTGGCGACGATACTGCGATGGTATCTTTTCGCTCGGAATAGCAGGAACAACATAGCCAGCATCGGTGACCGACGAGTAAGAGGCCGTGTAGAACGTTCCGCCGACAGTAGAGCAGCCAGCAAGTGCGCCTGCGAGAAAAAGTGCCGTCGTCAGCTTAAGGACGCGAGAATTCATGCATTCCCCCAAGGTAGAATCAAATGTGCCGTCAAAAGGAGCGAATCGCCCATTCATGCTTGAAGATGCGGCAGTATTGTTAACTGTGCGTTAACCGTAAATTGAAAAGTTCTTTATTAGGCCATTTTTTTGCCTTCTTTGGCCTTGTTTCACCCGCGAATACTCGAAAAACACCACAAAGAATCGCGTGTTTTCAGTTGTTTCGCCCTGCAACCGCACGCAAAATGCGGCCATGCCAATCGTGATTCCCAACCAGACCCATCCCTTGTCCGACGGACGGCAATCGGACAACGCCATGCTTGTACGCCGTGGTGTGCAGCGCCTTTTTCTGGATATGGGGCTTGCGACCTTGCCGGAACTGCCGCTTGCATCAGGCCGCCGTGCCGACCTCATCGCGGTCAGCCGCAAGGGTGAAATCTGGATTGTCGAGATCAAATCATCGATCGAGGACTGGAAGGCCGACCGCAAATGGCCGGAATATCGCGACTATTGCGACCGGCTGTTTTTCGCTACCCACCCGGCGGTACCGCGCGAGATATTTCCGGAGGAATGCGGCTTCATTCTCTCGGACGGCTATGGCGCAGAAATCCTACGTGATGCGCCCGAACACAAGCTGGCAGGCGCTACACGCAAGGCGCTGATGCTTCGCTTTGCCCGCGCAGGCGCGGCGCGCCTGACCTATGCGGAGCTTTCCGGATTGGACATGCCGGGCGGTGATTTTTAAAGCGCATCCCGAAAAGTGTGAAACGGTTTTCGGAGAAGATGCGCTCTAATCAAACAAAAGCGGGGAAACCGATGTGGTTTCCCCGCTCTCAAATGTTTGTTTTTTCCTGTTACTGACGCGAACGGCTGCGGCTGATCGCGATGATTGCGATAAGCGAAATCAGCACCGTCACCAGCAGATAGGCCGCCACCGCATGCCAGCTGCCTTCATATTTGGCGAGCAGCCATGTGGCGATCAGCGGAGCGGTACCGCCCGCCAAAGCAGCACCCAGCTGATAGCCAAGCGTGATGCCGGTATAACGCACCTTGGTGGCAAAGATTTCCGACGACAGCGTGCCCAGAACGGCAGTGATCGGCGACCAGAGAACACCGAAGCTGATGACCGTTGCCAGGGTCAGGCCCCAGACGGTCTTTGTGTCGAGCAGCATGAAATAGGGAATGATGAACAGACCAAGCAGCACGCAACCAACGACATAGACCGTCTTGCGACCCACATAGTCGGAAACGAGACCCATAGTCGGGATCAGAACCGAAGCGACCAGAGCACCGATCATCACGGCATTCAGCGCGGCGCTCTTGTCGAAGCCGAGCGTGCTCACCGCATAGCTGACCACGAAAGTGGAGAAGATATAGAACGGTGCGGTTTCCACGACCTTCAGGCCAGCGGCGATCAGCACTTCGCGCCAATGGTTCTGGAGCGTTTCAACCAGCGGCATCTTGGCGACATTGCCGCTTTCCTTCGCCTGCTTGAATTCCGGCGTTTCGTCGAGACCGTTACGGATCCACAGACCGAGGAAAACCAGACCGGCGCTCAGCACGAAGGGAACACGCCAACCCCATGCCATGAAGGATTCATCCGGCAAGGTCACCATCAGGCTAACCGAAAGCGTGGCCAGCAACATGCCGATGGTCACACCGACCTGCGGAACGCTGCCGAAGAAGCCCTTGCGGTTGGCAGGCGCATATTCATAAGCGAGAAGCAAAGCGCCGCCCCACTCGCCGCCAATGCCAAGCCCCTGCACCATGCGCAGCAGGATCAGCAGAATGGGAGCCCAGACGCCAATATGTTCATAGGTCGGCAGTAAGCCAATCAGAACCGTGGCGCCGCCCATCAGCGACAGCGTGATGACCAGCGTCTTCTTGCGACCGATGCGGTCACCGATATGCGCGAAAATCACGCCGCCGAGCGGACGGATGAAGAAGGTCAGCGAAAACGACAGATAAGACAGCATCAACCCGACGACGGGGTCGAAATTAGGAAAGAACAGCTTGTTGAAAACAAGTGCGGCTGCGGTGCCGTAGAGAAAATAATCGAACCATTCGATAGAACTGCCAGTCAAACTGGCGATAAGCGCACGCCGGCGAGCAGCCGCGCTTGAAGATGCATCAATATGAGCAGTCATGTGTTGCCTTGAATGTTAGATAGCGCATTCGGGCGCAAGAGAATTAGGCCTGCGGCTCTAAAAGCGCAGTATTCTCCTCCGAATAGCCTTAGAGCGATTTCAGAACCGCTCTAACTGTTTGTTTTTGTAGCACATCTTATCCGAAAACCGTTTCACACTTTTCGGGATGTGCTCTAGTTGCCTTATTATTATAGATTTTTATATTCAACTTTAGATCAATTCCCTAGGAATGGCGCATAATATAGTGAAAATACCTCAAAACTCTCAGTAAATAAAAAAATCCAGCAAAACCATCTGGCTTTACTGGATTTTTCACTAAGTTAAGAAACTACTAAACTTTCAGTACAAGCCGCCAAAAGCCGGATTGCTTCCCGTCACGCTCAGCGCGGGGCGCGCTTGGCGAGAATGCGCTGCAAGGTGCGGCGATGCATGTTGAGGCGGCGTGCGGTTTCGGAAACATTGCGCTCGCACATTTCGTAGACGCGCTGGATATGCTCCCAGCGGACACGATCGGCGGACATCGGGTTTTCCGGCGGCGCGACCTTCTCGCCCGGACGGCGGGTCAGAGCGGCGAAGACTTCATCGGCATCGGCTGGCTTCGACAGATAATCAATGGCGCCGAGCTTCACCGCATTCACGGCGGTCGCGATATTGCCGTAACCGGTGAGGACGATGGCGCGCGTATCGGAACGGCGCAGGCGAATGGCTTCGATGACGTCGAGACCGTTGCCATCTCCCAGCCGCATATCCACCACGGCATAAGCGGGTGCTGCTGCCTTGGCAGCGGCGATACCTTCTTCAACCGATTCCGCTGTGGTCACCTGAAAGCCCCGGCTTTCCATAGCGCGGGCCAGGCGTTGCAAGAAAGGTTTGTCGTCATCAACCAGAAGAAGGGTGGGGTCGTTGCCTATGGCTTCGCTGTCTTCCTGCTTCAAGTCGTCCATCGGGTGCTTCCTGCCTGTATTTTTGATCCCTTATTGATACCCCTGCGTCAAAAAGTCAAATAGCCATTGAATCGTTGAAGCAATTTCTACGGCACCGAATTTTGCGCGAGACTATAAATCATTGTATTTGATTAATAATTCTAAAAGACAACACAAGAAGTTGAGCAAAAACAAATTTGAAAACAGGTTTTGGCTCATACCCTCGTGAAGGTTGAACGCGCCCAAACCACTTTGACTTCGGCCCCCTGCCCCGGATTGCTTCGATTACGGAACGCAATCTGTGCACCGGAACGCTCCAGCAAGGTTTTTGCAATGAACAGCCCGAGACCAAGCCCCCCGCCATTGCGGGTATTGTCGCGGCTGGTCATATAGGGCTCGCCAATACGGTCAAGGATTTCCGGCTTGAAGCCTTCGCCATCGTCCTGAATGGTGACGCTGACCTGATTATCCGTCCAACCCCAGGTCACGCTGACATTGCCGCGTGCAAAATCGACCGCGTTTTCCACCAGATTGCCGAGACCATACAGCAGACCGGGATTGCGCCGCGTGACCGGCTCCGGCTTTGGCCCTTCCACTTTCTGCACATCAATGACCACACCGAAATTGCGGTGCGGTGCAATCACCTCCTCAATCAGCGAAGAGAGTGGCAAGCGCGACATGTGCTCCTCGTTTTCCGAGGAGAGGCTGGTCAGTCTTTGCAGGATTTCGCGGCAGCGCTGGGTTTGCGAATGCAACAGCGCAATATCTTCCCCAAGCCCCGTATCGACCGGATTTTTGGCATAGGAACGCTGCATTTCCTTCACCACCAGCGCAATGGTGGCAAGCGGTGTTCCTAGCTCATGGGCGGCAGCAGCAGCGAGGCCATCGAGAGCAGTCAGATGCTGTTCGCGTTGGAGAATGAGTTCCGCAGCGCTCAAAGCATCGCCCAGCTGGCGGGCTTCTTCTGCAATGCGATAGGCATAGACGCCGGTAAAGCCCAGCGCCGATGTGATGGCGCACCAGATGCCGATCACAAACAGGAAAGGCAGGTTCAACTCTTCGCCCGGATACCAGGGCAGCGGTTCATGCCGGATGGAAAGCACCGATGTGCAGGCCACGACCAGCAGAGCCAGCGCCAGCGTGTGCCGGGCCGAAAGCGAAGTGGCCGAAATGATGACCGGCACGATCATCAGTATGACGAAGGGGTTTTGCAGCCCGCCGGTGAGATAAAGCAGGCCCGCCAGTTGCAGAATATCGAAGGCCAGCACGAGGCTTGCCGCTTCCGGGTTCAGCCGATGATTGGTCGGGAAGCGAAAGGCCAGATAGAGATTGAGCCAGGCCGAGCAGGCAATCAGTGCAAAACAAATACCGACTGCAAACGGAAATTGCAGATAAAGCGCCACCAGCATGACGGCTGCCGTCTGCCCGGCGATGGCTAGCCAGCGCACGCGAACCAGCGTGGTCAATCGCGGACGACGCGAAAGATTGGAAGCGCGATTCTCGAATTCTGCGTGCATAGTTTGATGTCCCTCTATCCTGCCCCTTATGGGGCAAGCGGAGACAGGAATGCAAGCGGAACTGCGTTATCCGGTCGCAGGTGGTTAATGCATGTTTTGCTGGAAATGCTCTACGTCCCGCGCGGCTTTGCCCGGCGTGTTGCTTCCGCATTGGCCGGATCTTCCGGCCAGACATGTTTGGGATAGCGCCCACGCATGTCGGACCGGACATCGGCCCATGATCCTTTCCAGAAACCAGGCAGATCGCGGGTGATCTGGATCGGACGATGGGCTGGCGACAGGAGTTCCAGCAACAATGGCACCTTGCCATTGGCGATGGACGGATGCTGGCCCAGACCGAACAGTTCCTGCACGCGGACCGCGATTACAGGCTCTTCGGCATCGTAGCGGATCGGAATATGCGAGCCGGTCGGCACGGTGAAATGCGTCGGCGCGAGTTGATCCACGCTGCGCTGGAGATCGAAGGGCACAAGGCTCATCAGGCCATTTTTCAACACATGACCCGGAATGCGGTCAATCTGCGCTTCGCCGGTCAGGAAGGGCAGCAGCCAGTCTTCCAATGTCTCCAGCAAATGCTCGTCTTCCATGGATGGCCATGGATCGCCAAGCCCGCGATAAAGCCAGCCAAGACGGCGGCGCAGAATATCGGCTTCCTTGCCCCAGGGCAGAATACCAAGCCCATGCTCGCGCACGGCGGCAATCACGCCCTCATCGGCTGCACTTCCCGATGGTGCGGCCAACGGCTTTTCCGAAAGGGCTATCGCACCGATGCGCACGGCTTCTCGCGCCCTGAGCGCGTTCTTTTCAGGATCGTAGACAACCTGTCGCCCACTCTCGATCCGGTCGCCAAGGGCAGACCGGATTTCCGCCTCCGATACTTCGGCAGCCGAAAGAACCCGCGCGCGTCCTGCCTTGCCTGACATATCCGCCACGACCAGCCAGGGAGCACGGCTGAGGCTTATCGCGCTATCCACCTCTCCGCCGCGACCATTGGCCAGCAGAAACTGCCCGGTCTGGCCACGCGCTCTGGCGATCCGGTCGGGATAGGCGTCGATCAGCATACGACCGATCCCTGATCCTGCGGGCGTACCCTGATTGGGCACATTGGCCGCAAGACGCTTTGCCAGCCCCTTGGCCCTTTGGGCGCGGTCAGAACGATCATTGCGAAAGCGCGAAAAACGCGTGTCGAGATCGGTTTCGTTGCCACCAAGCCCACGCTCCGTCAAAAGCACAGCCAGTTCGGCAGCCTTTGAGGCTTCGCCGCGTTTGCCCGCCTCGGCCACCATATGGGCAAGACGTGCGGGCAAGGCGAGCTGACGCATGGCTTCGCCGTCGGGGGTCAGACGCCCGGCCTCGTCCAGAGCACCGAGCCGCCGCAACAAGGTGCGGGCTTCGTTCAGCGCCGGTTTCGGCGGTGCGTCAAGAAAGTTCAGCGTTGCCGGATCGGTCACGCCCCATGCGGCACTGTCGAGCACGAGGCCAGACAGATCCGCCTCCAGAATCTCGGGCGGCGAAAAGGCTGGCAGTGATGCCGTCTGCCCCTGATGCCAGAGACGAATAGCAATACCCGGTTCTGTTCGCCCGGCGCGACCCGCCCGCTGATCGGCACTGGCACGGGATGTGCGCACGGTTTCCAGCCGCGTCAGGCCGGTGGCCGGTTCATATTTCGGCAGACGGGCAAGCCCGCTGTCGATCACCACGCGCACGCCGTCAATCGTAATGGAGGTTTCGGCAATCGAGGTCGCCAGAACCACCTTGCGCTTGCCTTCCGGTGCGGGCTTGATCGCCGCGTCTTGATCGCGACCTTCCATCGCGCCATAAAGCGGCGCAAGCATCACATGAGCTGGCACACGATCTTCCAGAAGGCGCACCGTGCGCTCGATCTCGCCCTGCCCCGGCAGGAAAGCCAGAATACTGCCTGTCTCGTCGGCCAGCGCATCGCGGATGCTGCGGGCCATGGCGTCTTCCACGCGCTCGTCGGCTTTTCGTTCCCGATAACGAATATCGACGGGGAAAGCCCGGCCCTCGCTTTCGACCACCGGCGCATCGCCCAGAAGGGCTGCGACACGCGCACCGTCGAGCGTTGCGGACATGACCAGAATTTTCAGATCGTCGCGCAAGACCGCCTGCACATCAAGCGCCAGCGCCAGCCCGAAATCCGCATCGAGGCTGCGCTCGTGAAACTCGTCGAACAGCACTGCCGCCACGCCCTTGAGGTCGGGATCGTCAAGGATCATCCGCGCAAAGACACCTTCGGTGACGACGAGGATTTTCGTCCTGCTCGACACCTTGCTTTCCAGACGCATCCGGTAACCAACCGTTTCGCCCGGCTCTTCGCCCAGAAGCTGCGCCATGCGGCGCGCGGCAGCACGCGCGGCAAGACGCCTCGGCTCCAGAAGCACGATCATGCCATCGCCGCGCCAGGCCGCATTCAACATATGGATCGGCACCAGCGTTGTCTTGCCCGCGCCCGGCGGCGCAACAAGCACCGCGCTTGCATGGGCGTTCATCGCCTCATCCAATTGCGGTAGAATGCGTGTAACGGGAAGATCGGGCAGGCTCGTCAAATGAATTTCCGTAAGATAATGCGTCAGTTCAGTGCTTATCACACAAGGAACAGAGATGATCCATATCCGAAAATCCATTCCGGCTGATGCCCCGGCCCTCACCGAAATCTGGCGCGCCAGCGTGCGCGCCACGCATGACTTTCTGAGCCCCGACGATTTCAATGAACTCGAAAAGCTGGTCGGCGAGCAATATCTGCCGAATGTGGAAGTCGATGTCATTGAAAACGACGGCAAACCTGTCGGTTTCATGGGAATGACCGACAACAATATCGACAGTTTGTTCATTTCGCCCGACCAGCGCGGCAAAGGCATTGGCAAGCATATGATTGCGCACGCCAAACAACGCGGCGCGCTGACCGTTGATGTGAACGAGCAGAACACGCAAGGCGTGGGCTTTTATCGCCATCTGGGCTTTGTCGAGACAGGTCGCTCGGAAACCGATGATCAGGGACGCCCTTATCCGCTGCTGCATCTCAGGCTTGAGGCTTAAAAATCCGGGCCGTGCCAATTGCAGAGAAAACCATTCTTGCAAAAGCCAATTCAGGAGCAATTGACATACTCCCCCATAGTATATAGTTTCCCGCAAGATCGAGAGGTTTCATGCCGCATTCACCGGAAGACAAAAAGCGTGCGCTGACGCGCCTTCGCCGCATCCGTGGACAGGCGGAAGCGCTCGAACGCGCCGTGGAAGCGGGCACGGAATGTGCGGCGCTGCTGCAGCAGATCGCAGCTTTGCGCGGCGCGGCCAATGGCTTGATGGCGGAAGTTCTGGAAAGTCACTTCCGCGAGACATTCGGGCAAGCGCGTGAGACCATCGTGCGGGATGTCGCAACAGACCCGGATGCCGAGATCGATCAAATCATGCAAATTTTGCGCACCTATCTGAAATAGAGCGCCAAGTATTTGTTTTTACGTATTTCCCTAAGCAAAAGCCGTTTCGCACTTTTGCTGGAAATGCTCTACTGTTCAACTGGAAGGGAACATCGTCATGAAATCACGTGCAGCCGTTGCCTGGGAGGCAAAGAAGCCTCTCACCATCGAAACCGTCGAAATTGGCGGACCGCGGGCTGGCGAAGTGCTGGTCGAAATCATGGCAACCGGCGTCTGCCACACTGACGCCTATACGCTGTCGGGTCTTGATTCCGAAGGCAAGTTCCCGGCCATTCTCGGCCATGAAGGTGCGGGCATCGTGCGCGAAGTCGGCGCGGGCGTGACCTCCGTCAAGCCGGGCGACCATGTGATCCCGCTTTACACGCCGGAATGCCGCCAGTGCAAAACCTGCCTGTCGCAGCGCTCGAACCTCTGCACCTCGATCCGCGCGACTCAGGGCCAGGGCCTGATGCCCGACAAGACCACGCGCTTCTCCTGCGATGGCGGCGAAGTGTTCCATTATATGGGCTGCTCGACCTTCTCGAACTTCACCGTTCTGCCGGAAATCGCGGTCGCCAAGGTGCGTGAAGACGCGCCATTCGACAAGATCTGCTATATCGGCTGCGGCGTCACCACCGGCATCGGCGCAGTGATCTACACGGCAAAGGTTCGTCCGGGTTCGAATGTCGTGGTGTTCGGCCTCGGCGGCATCGGCCTCAATGTCATTCAGGGCGCACGCATGGTCGGCGCTGACAAGATTATCGGCGTGGATATCAACCCGTCCAAGGTCGAAATGGCGAAGAAGTTTGGCATGACCGACTTCGTCAACCCGCGCGAAGTGGGCAATGACAAGGTGGTTCAGGCCATTCAGGACCTGACCGATGGCGGCGCGGACTATTCCTTCGACGCAACCGGCAACACCGATGTCATGCGTCAGGCGCTGGAATGCTGCCATCGCGGCTGGGGTGAATCCATCATCATCGGCGTTGCCGAAGCAGGCAAGGAAATCGCCACGCGTCCGTTCCAGCTGGTCACGGGCCGCGTCTGGAAAGGCACCGCCTTCGGTGGCGCGCGCGGTCGCACCGACGTACCGAAGATTGTCGACTGGTACATGGACGGCAAGATCAACATTGACGATCTGATCACCCACACCATGCCGCTGGATGAAATCAACACGGCTTTCGACCTGATGCATGAAGGCAAGTCGATCCGTTCGGTGATTGTTTACTGATGAGCGAAAAGACGCTGATATCCCGCTGGGACGAGCTGGATGATTTTACCCCGCGCGCACTTTATGCGCTGCTGAAATTGCGCGTGGATATTTTCGTGGTGGAGCAGAAATGCCCCTATCCGGAAATCGACGGCAAGGACATTGGCGCTTTCCACCTGCGCATTCTTGACGGCGACGAACTCGCAGCCGCATTGCGGGTTCTGCCGCCGGAAAGCGAAGGCAAACCCGCCAAGATCGGACGTGTGGTCGTGGCCCCGGATTACCGGGGCTACCAGCTCGGCCGAAGGCTGATGCAGGAAGCAATTGCTTTTTCGGAAGAACGCTTTCCCGGCACCGCCATCGAGCTGGGCGGCCAGAGCCATTTGCAGAAATTCTACGGCTCGTTTGGTTTCGAAGCCATTTCGGACGAATATCTGGAAGACGGCATCCCGCATGTAGACATGCGGCTGCAACCGCAAAGAAAGAGCAACTAATGTTCCTGCTGCGCCGCCATATGTCCTTCTATCTCGCGGCTATCGGCGGCGCGGCAGCCTTTATCGTCTCCTGGCTTCTGAAAAGCCCGCTTGCGCCAGTCATCGGCGCAAACACATTCTTCGTGCTTTATCTGGCACTCACTTTGACGGTCATGCCGAAGCTCACGGCGGCATTTCTCAAAAAGCACGCGGCCAGCACCGATGAACCGGCATGGATCATCTTTCTGGTGACTTTCGCAACTGTCATCGTGGCGGTTGTGTCGCTGTTCATCGTGGTCAACAGGCACCCGCAGGCCGACAGTTTCACGCTGGTGACCACACTTGCGTCGGTGCCGCTCGGCTGGGCAACCATACACATGCTGACGGCCATTCACTACGCCCATGCCTATTGGCAGCCCCGTGATCCGGCCGGCGATGACAGCAGCCACGCCAGCCGCTATCGCGGCGGCTTCGACTTTCCCGGCACGCCGGAACCATCGGGTTGGGACTTCGCCTATTACGCCTATGTCATCGGCATGACCGCGCAAACATCGGATACGAGCGTCACCACCACCACCATGCGGCGGCTGACGCTGATGCACAGCGTGGTATCCTATTTCTTCAACACCATTCTCGTCGCGGCAGCGGTCAATGCCGCCGTAGCGCTCGGCAGCTGATGTTGCCCAATCTGCGCCAAATCAGGAACTGGAATTCTTATGACAACGACCCTGGAAACGATTTCGACTGCGAAGTGCTTTGGCGGAACGCAAGGCGTCTATCGGCACAAAAGCGAAACCACCCAGTGCGACATGACCTTTGCCGTCTTCCTGCCGCCACAGGCTGCAAACGGACCGGTGCCGGTGCTCTGGTATCTGTCCGGACTGACCTGCACACATCAAAACGTGATGGACAAAGGCGAATATCGGCAATTGGCCGCAGAACTTGGAATTGCCGTTATTTGCCCCGATACGAGCCCGCGCGGTGATGACGTTCAGGATGAGTCGGATAACTGGCAGTTTGGCAAGGGCGCAGGCTTTTACGTCGACGCGACGCAGGAGCCTTTCGCCAAGAATTACCAGATGTACAGCTATATCACGCAGGAACTGACCGAACTGGTTGCCGCTGAATTTCCGCTCGATATGGCGCGGCAGGCCATTACCGGCCATTCCATGGGCGGTCATGGCGCGCTGACGATTGCGCTGAAAAATCCCGACCGGTTCAAATCGGCCTCGGCTTTCGCGCCTATCGTGCAACCGTCGACCGCCGGATGGTCGAAGCCAGCACTGGAAAAATATCTCGGGGCCGAAGAGCGCGCATGGCGTCCCTATGACGCGTCACTGCTGATTGAGGACGGCTACAAGTTTCCGGCGTTTCTCGTTGATCAGGGCACCGCGGACGGTTTCCTGAATGACGGGCTGCGCCCGTGGCTGCTGGAAGAAGCCTGCAAGAAGGCTGGCATTCCGCTCACGCTCAATATGCGCGAGGGCTACGATCATTCCTATTTCTTCATTTCGACATTCATGGACGACCATCTTCGCTGGCATGCGGCGCGCCTCTAACAGCAACGAAAGCCCGACTTGGTCGGGCTTTTTGCTATCGCTTCATCACCTTCATCGGCAGACCGCCCTGCGGCTGCGTGGTGAGCTTTTGCACCGGCCACGGCTTTGTTGTCTCCAGCACGTCGAAGCGGTGACCCTCGAGCAGGGTCGCCAGCGCAATCACCGCTTCCTGCAAGGCAAAGCTGGCCCCGATGCAGACACGTGCGCCAGCGCCGAACGGCAGATATTGGAAACGGTCGAGCCGTTCGCGGTTTTCCGACCAGAAGCGCTGCGGCATGAAAGCATCTGGCTGATCCCAATAGAGCCGGTGACGATGGATCACCCACGGCATGACCAGAACAGTCGCGCCCTTCGGTATTTCCAGATCGCCATAGCGATCATTTTCCGCCGCCTCTCGATTGATCGATGGCGCAGGCGGATAAAGGCGCATCGCCTCTTCGAAAGCCGCACGCGTGAAAGGCAGGCTGGCCAGCCACTCATGCGGCGGTAGATCGCGCCCACCCTTTTCGAGAAAAGTGTCGATTTCCGCCTCGACACGCTCGCGTTCTTCGGGGGCCTTGGCGAGCAGATAAAGCGTCCAGCCAAGCGCCCGCGCTGTCGTTTCGTGGCCAGCGCCAATGAAGGTGATGATGTTGTCTTCGATCTCGGAACGGCTCAAGCCCTCAGGGCCTTCGGCGCGCAGAAGCAGCGTCAGGAAGTCGCTCGGCACCGCCTCGCCCTTATCCATACGCGCCTTGCGCATGGCAATCGTGTCGGAGACAAGCGCCCGGAAAAAGCCCAGCGACTGCTGGCCGCGCAAACGCGTGAGACGTGGCAACCAGTCGGGCAGTCCAAGCAAGTCAAAGGGATCGACGCGGCCCATGGTTTCGAACAGCTTGTCGATCTGACGCGCGAAGTCATTGGGATCGCCCGCGATCTCGCCGGAAAACAGCGTTTCGGCCAGAATGTCGTAGGTCAGGAGCGTCATGTCATGGGCGATATCGGTGATCATGCCGCTGGTCTTGTAGCGCTCTACGAACAGGCGCGAACGGTCGCGCATGGCTTCCGCAAAACCGCCGATATGACGCGGCGTGAAGACCGGCGCCATGGCTTTGCGCGAGCGCTTCCACACCTGCCCCTCAGCCGTCAGGAGACCGTCGCGCAGCAGCGGACGCAGAACGCGCTGGCGGATGGCGGACATCGGATAATTGGCGGCATTATCCACCAGCACATGGCGGATCAATCCAGGGTCGTTGGCGATGATGGTCTTGAGGCCAAACCAGCTAACGGAAATCCACCGTTCATTGTAGGATGGCTCGCCCCATAGCTCGAGCGGGTTTTTGTAGACGACACGCATCATCTCGAAGCGCCCGACCGGCTTTTCGCGCGGGCGTGGCGCTGGCGGCACGAAGGGCTTGAGCGCTTCCGGTATCATCGTCGCTGTTTCCATCAGGCGCTCCTCGCACTATCGGGTTTCGAACACCCGCCCAATACCCTGCTTCATGACATATAAGGGCCAATTGTGGCGCTTCCAGAAGCCGATCCGCAGCCAGTTTCGTCATATGCGGTGGAGATGCGCTCAAACGACCGGAATCCCCGGTAAATTTACCTCGAAAATTTGGAAAATATGCCGTTAGCGCCTATATTAAAGCCATGTTTGTCGTGTGATTCGACAGTATTTTTGATGCTGCAATTGCAGCAGGCTTCAAGGCTGCAGTCGCAGCACGTTTTCGAAAGATTTTCATGAGCGAGACGCCCGAGATGAATTCCGAAGCCCCCGCCGAATATGGCGCGGATTCCATTCGTGTTCTGAAAGGTCTGGATGCCGTTCGCAAGCGTCCGGGCATGTATATCGGTGACACGGATGACGGCTCCGGCCTGCATCACATGGTTTATGAAGTCGTGGACAACGCCATCGACGAAGCGCTGGCAGGCCATGCCACGCTTGTCACCGTGACGCTCAATGCCGACGGCTCCTGCACCGTGACCGATAATGGTCGCGGCATTCCGACCGACATCCACAAGGAAGAAGGCGTTTCGGCTGCCGAAGTCATCATGACCCAGCTCCATGCGGGCGGCAAGTTCGACCAGAATTCCTACAAGGTTTCCGGCGGTTTGCACGGCGTGGGCGTTTCGGTGGTCAATGCGCTTTCGGTCTGGCTGAAGCTGAAGATCCGCCGCTATGGCAAAGTTCACGAGATGAGCTTTACCCACGGCGTTGCCGATGCGCCGCTGGCGGTGACGGGCGACGTGGCCGATGGCGAGACCGGCACTTCCGTGACCTTCCTGCCCTCGACGGAAACCTTCAGCATGGTCGAATTCGACTATGACACGCTGGAACGTCGCCTGCGCGAACTGGCCTTCCTCAATTCCGGTGTGCGCATCAAGCTGACGGACAACCGTCACGCGGACGCCAAGGAACATGAGCTGCATTATGACGGCGGCCTGGTCGAATTCGTGAAATATATCGACCAGAACAAGAAGCCGCTGATCGACGAGCCGGTTTATATCCGCAGCGAAAAAGACGGCATGACGGTGGAAGTCGCCATGTGGTGGAACGATTCCTACCACGAAAAGGTGCTGTGCTTCACCAACAACATTCCGCAGCGCGATGGCGGCACCCATCTGGCCGGTTTCCGCGGCGCCCTGACCCGTCAGGTCACGGGCTATGCGGATGCGTCGGGCATGACCAAGAAGGAAAAGGTTCAGCTGACCGGCGACGATTGCCGTGAAGGCCTGACCGCCGTGCTTTCCGTCAAGGTGCCGGATCCGAAGTTTTCGTCGCAGACCAAGGACAAGCTGGTTTCGTCGGAAGTGCGCCCGGTGGTCGAAAGCCTCGTCAACGAAGCGCTGTCGATCTGGCTTGAAGAGCACCCGGCGCAGGGCAAGGCCGTGGTCGAGAAGGTCATTCAGGCCGCCGCCGCCCGCGAAGCTGCACGCAAGGCCCGCGACATCACCCGCAAGAGCACGCTCAGCGTGACCTCGCTGCCGGGCAAGCTTGCCGATTGTCAGGAACGCGATCCGGCCAAGTCTGAAATCTTCATCGTCGAAGGTGACTCGGCAGGCGGCTCCGCGAAAAGCGGCCGTTCGCGCCAGAACCAGGCGATCCTGCCGCTGCGCGGCAAGATCCTGAACGTGGAACGCGTTCGCTTCGACCGCATGCTGTCTTCCGATCAGGTGGGCACGCTGATCACGGCGCTCGGCACGTCGATCGGCAAGGATGAGACGCACGGCTTCAACGCCGATAAGCTGCGCTACCACAAGATCATCATCATGACCGATGCTGACGTCGACGGTGCGCATATTCGCACGCTGCTACTCACCTTCTTCTTCCGTCAGATGCCGGAACTGATCGAGCGCGGCCATATCTATATCGCGCAGCCGCCGCTTTATAAGGTATCGCGTGGCAAGTCCTCGCAATACATCAAGAACGAAGCCGCCTTCGAAGACTTCCTCATCGAGACCGGTCTGGAAGAAGCGGCCCTTGAAATGGCGAGCGGCGAAGTGCGCGCCGGTCCGGATCTGCGCGCCGTCGTCGACGATGCGCGCACGCTGCGCCAGCTTCTGCATGGCCTGCATACGCGCTATGACCGCCGCGTCGTGGAACAGGCGGCAATTGCCGGTCTGCTCAACCCGGACGCATCGAAGGACAATGCAACGGCACAGCGCTCCGCCGATACGGTTGCAACGCGCCTCGACATGATTTCGGAAGAGACCGAGCGCGGCTGGACCGGCCATGTCATGGAAGACGGTGGCTACCGTTTCGAGCGCATGGTGCGCGGCGTCAAGGACGTTGCCATTCTCGACATGGCGCTGCTCGGCTCTGCCGATGCCCGCCAGATCGACCGCGTGGCGGGCCGTATTGCCGAGACTTTCGGCGAGCCGCCTGTGCTGCGTCGCAAGGACAAGTCGGACACGCTGTCCGGTCCGATGGCGCTGCTCGATGCCATTTTCGCGACCGGCCGCAAGGGTCTGACGCTACAGCGTTACAAAGGCTTGGGCGAAATGAACGCCGAGCAGCTTTGGGAAACCACGCTGGACCCGAATGTGCGTTCGCTCCTGCAGGTCAAGGTTACAGATGCGACCGACGCGGACTCGCTCTTCTCGCGCCTGATGGGCGACGAAGTGGAACCGCGCCGCGAGTTCATTCAGGAAAACGCGCTGAGCGTCGCCAATCTGGACGTCTGATCCAGTTCTGCACCGTTACAAAAAAGGCCTCTGTTCGCAGAGGCCTTTTTATTTGTCTGCTGTTTGGGAACCGGCGGATTAGCAGCGGCAAAAAGAAAGGCCCCGCATGTGCGGGGCCTTTCTCATGCAATCCTTTAACGCTGGATCAGAACTTGTAGGCAACGCCCAGACGAACTTCGTTGGTCTTGAAGTCGTTCTTGACGCTGAGGCCACCGAAGTCGATGTTTTTGTCGCCGTAGTCGGTGTAGCGGTATTCAAGACGAACGATCAGATTGTCAGTTGCGGCATAGTCTACACCGCCGCCAACGGTCCAGCCGGTGAGCGTCTTGCTTTCAGAGAAGCCGATACCGTCGATCGTGCCGCTGTTCTTGACGTCGCCGAATGCCACACCGCCAGCGATGTAAGGCAGGAAGCGGTCAAAGGCGTAACCAGCGCGGGCACGAACGGCACCCGACCAGCGCAGCTTGTTTTCAAACGAACCAACTTCGAGGTCGCCGTCATAAACGCGGATGCCCTTCGACAGGTCGTTATAGGTGATGTCACCGTCGATACCGAGCACAACATTGTTGCCCAGATCGAAGTTGTAACCGGCATAAAGACCGCCGAGGAAGCCATCCGGCTTCACGCTGTCATTGGTGAAAACGTCACCACTGAAGTCGGCCTTGCCCCAGCCGTAGCCAACCTGGCCACCGATGTAAGCACCGTTCCAGGTGAATGTCGGAGCAACGACAACAGGTGCTGGCTCTTGTTCGATAACCGCGTCAGCAGCCTTTGCGCCAGTGGCAGCAACGAGGGCGACAGTGGATGCGAGAAGAAGCGCTTTGAGCTTCATGATGAACCTCCTGAAGGAAATTTACTGAACCAAGCTTGCCCTTAATATAAGCGATTGCTCATAAAAGTCTGTAGCAGCGGGGCCACAGCAAGAAGAATCTGCAAAATGCCGTACACGAAGCCGTGAAACCGCTTCTTATAGTTAAAAATCGGGCACTAACTGCCAAAAATGCCGCAAGACCTGCACGCTATATTAATCCCGATCCAATCAAGCTATAGAAAGTCGGGCTTAATGGGGCGGGAGACTGATATGCGGATAGCGGGCAGCAGCGAACGGATCGACTGGGTCGATATTGCCAAGGGCATCTGCATTATCTTCGTCGTCATGATGCATTCGACATTGGGCGTTGAAAAGGCAGCTGGCGCTGAAGGCTGGATGCATTATGTGGTCGCCTTCGCCAAACCGTTCCGCATGCCGGATTTCTTCATGATTTCCGGGCTGTTTCTCAGCCTCGTCATCGACCGGCCATGGCGGCGTTATCTCGACCGCAAGGTCGTGCATTTCCTCTATTTCTACATTCTGTGGCTCACCATACAATTTGCCTTCAAGGCACCAGGCATTGCCAGCGAAGCTGGTGTTTCGGGCGTTGTGCAAGCCTATCTCATGGCGTTCCTTGAGCCGTTCGGGACGCTCTGGTTCATCTATATCCTCCCCGTCTTCTTTGTTGCGACGCGACTTTTGAAGCGTGTGCCGGTGGGGGTGACCTTTACAGTGCTGGCCGTGCTGGAAATCCTGCCTGTGCATACGGGCTGGGTGATGATCGACGAGTTCTGCTCGCGTTTTGTTTATTTCTTCGCCGGCTATGCCTTCGCACCGGCCATCTTCAAGATCGCCGACTGGCTGCGCCAGCGCCCGCTCGTCGGCATTGCCGGGCTGCTCGTCTGGGGCCTTGTTGAATACAAGCTTGTCTTCATGCCGGTGCCGGAAAGCCTCTCGTCGCTGATCGCGCCCGCCAGCGATCTTTTGAACGGGCGCGGCGCTGTCAGCGATCTGCCCATTATTTCGCTTCTGCTGGGACTGGTCGGCGCGCTGGCGATCATTTCGATCTCTTCGATCTTAAGCCTGCTGCCTGCGCGAAACTGGCTGCATCGCGCCTTGAGCTGGCTCGGCGCGCATTCGATTGTGATCTATCTGGCCTTCTTCCTGCCGATGGCCATTGCGCGCACAGTGCTGCTGAAATTCGGCTTCATCGATATCGGCACCGTATCACTTTTGACCACCGCATCCGGCGTGGTCGGGCCAGTCATTCTTTATGGGCTTATTCAATGGACCGGCTATGGACAGTTTCTGTTCCGCCGCCCCGCATGGGCCTACATTGATCAGGCATCGCAAAAGAAAACGGCGGCCACAGCCGCCGTTTGATGGGGACGCAATATTCGCACCAAGCCCTAGCTATGCGCGAAAATATCGTCTTCCGGCCAGCCCATCAGATCGAGTTCCGAACGGGTCGGCAGGAATTTGAAGCAGGCTTCAGCCTGTTTCGCGCGGCCATCACGCTCAAGACGCTGTTCCAGAACAGCCTTCAGGCGATGCAGGTAAAGCACGTCGGAAGCGGCATATTCGAGTTGCGCCTGCGAGAGAATTTCCGCGGCCCAATCGGATGACTGCTGCTGCTTGGAGATCGAAACATCCAGAAGCTCGTTGCACAGTTCCTTGAGACCGTGACGGTCCGTATAGGTGCGGGTGAGTTTCGATGCGATCTTGGTGCAGAAGACCGGCTGCGGCATGGTGCCGAAGGCATGGGCCAGCACCGCCAGATCGAACCGGCCGAAATGGAAGATCTTGGTGATCGAGCGATCCTTCAGAAGCTTGACCAGATTGGGTGCCTTCTTTTGACCCGCTTCGATCTGGATTACGTCTGCCGTGCCGTCACCGGGTGAAATCTGCACCACGCAGAGCCGGTCGCGATGCGGGTTCAGCCCCAGCGTCTCGGTATCAATGGCGACCGCATCCACCTGATAATGATCGAGGTTCGGCAGATCGTTTTTATGAAAACGGATGGTCATTCAGTTGTCCTTGTTTCGCGGCAGTTGCCGCCGTAATGCGGGCCGGTTTAGCGGCTGTTGCCGCCATAATGCGAGCCCTACTTGGCGGCAATAGCCGCCATAATCCGAGCCCATGAGCGTTGCCCTTTGTGGAAGGAGTTCAGCTCGTATTTTTCGTTGGGCGAATGGATACGGTCATCTTCGAGACCGAAGCCGACGAGAAGCGATTCCATGCCAAGGAACGTGTCGAAATCGCCGACAATCGGGATCGAGCCGCCCATGGCAATCAGCACGGCTGGCTTCGGCCATTCGTCGGACAGCGCGTCCTTGGCCTTGGAAACCAGCGGTGAATCATAAGGCAGCTGGATTGCAGGCGAACCGCCATGCGGGTGGAACTCCACCGAACAATCGGCCGGAAGACGTTCCTGCACAAAAGCACGGAAGGCTTCGCGGATCTTCACCGGGTCCTGTTTGTGGACGAGACGGAACGAGACCTTTGCCGAGGCTTGCGCTGCGATAACGGTCTTGAAGCCCTCGCCGGTATAACCGCCGATAATGCCGTTCACTTCCGCCGTCGGGCGCGCCCAGGTGAGTTCCAGAACGCTGCGGCCCTTTTCGCCGGACGGGATCGAAAGGCCAATAGGCCCGAGGAAGTTTTCCGCCGTGCGACCGAGACCTTCCCAGGATTGCAGGATTTGCGACGGGGTTTCTTCCACGCCTTCATAGAAGCCCGGAACGGTGATGCGTCCGGTTTCGTCATGCAGATCGGCCAGAATCTTGCTCAGAATATGGATCGGATTGGCCGCAGCACCTCCGAAGAAGCCCGAATGCAGATCGCGATCGGCAGCCTTGATGACGATTTCCTCGCCAACCAGACCGCGCAGCCCGACGCTGATGGCAGGCGTTTCCGTGTCCCACATGGAGGTGTCGCAGACCAGCGCCACATCGGCTTTCAGTTCCGCCTTGTTTGCATCGAGGAACGGCTTCAGCGACGGCGAACCGGATTCTTCCTCGCCTTCGAACAGCAGCGTCACCTTGACGGGCAGATTGCCATTGATCGCCTTATAGGCGCGGCAGGCTTCCACAAAGGTCATCAACTGGCCCTTGTCATCCGACGTGCCGCGACCGGTCAGGATCTTACGACCGTTGCCCACATCCTTGATCGCAGGATCAAAAGGATCGTTTTCCCACAGGTTGAGCGGGTCGACCGGCTGCACATCATAGTGACCGTAGAAGAGCACATGCGGCGCATCGGGCGTGGCGCCGTCATGATGCGCAACCACCATCGGATGGCCCGGCGTGTCGCGCACGCTGGCGTCAAAGCCAATCGTCTTCAGATCAGCCACAAGCCATTCCGCAGCCTTGCGGCAGTCGGCCTTGTAGGCCGGGTCTGTCGAAATCGACTTGATACGCAGCAGTTCGAACAGGCGTTCGAGGCTGTTATCAAGATTGGCGTCGAGGTGGCTGAGTACTTTGTCGAGCGATTGCGCAGACGGTTGCTGGGACATGGAAATTTCCTGACGAGTCGAAACGTAAACTGGCGGCACAGTACAACCAGCACTTCCCGCTGGAAACCCAATTCGCAAGTGATTACCGCAAATTGAAGGCCTTTGTCAGGGTGAAAGACTTTCGCGACGGCTGACGCTCAGGAGAAAGACCAGCAATGCGAATATTGCCGGTTCGCGCCAGACAAGCGGCGCAAAGGCTGTCCAGAATGTTTCGGCAAATGCCAGCAGGGCCGCACCGCCTGCCGAAGCAAGCGGCGAGAAATAGCCGCCCACGGCGCCAATCATCAATATCTTGAGGCCGAGCAGCAGCCCATCGCCGGAACTCATCGTGCCGTAATAGGCCGTCATCAGAATACCGGACAAGGCGGCAATCAGCACCGCACCCATATAAGCGGCAAGGAAGACCCGCCCCGCATTGACCCCGCAAAGCTGGGCTGCCAGCACATCGTCGCGGACCGCTCGCCAGTTGCGACCAAAGCGGGTGCGCTGCAAGGCGAAGCTGCCGATCAGCACGATGGATGCCATGACAAGCGTATTGATGATCTGCATCGTGGTCAGCACGACCGCCTTGTCCCCCTCGCCCCAGAAGGTGATCTTGTCCTGCAACAAGGGCGGCAGCCAGAGGTTCCGCGATCCAGCCGCGAGACGAACGCTTTCCATCAGCACCACGGCCACGCCCAACGCCGCCACCATTGCCATATTGGGCGACGCCCGACTGAGCGGTCGCATGACGAGACCCGCAATCACCGCTCCGGCAGCAAGCGTATAAAACAGCGCCCCGGCTATACCAACGCCAATCGCGGCAGGCAGAACCAGCCAGAGCCTGGTCCAGCCAAACGCCGTGAAGATGAGAAGAAGCTGGCCCGAAAAGGCCACCAGCGCACCATAGCTGATATCTGCGCGCTTAAGGACCGCGAAGCTCAGCGCATAGCCAAATGCCAGCATGGCATAGGTTGCCGCCAGCGGCACCGCATTGGCGAATTGCTGCAAGAGGTAGGCCATGAATACGCCCTCGCTACACTGGCAAGATTATAACTGTCAAAATGGTTTTTACCAGTTATAATGTGCCATGAGCTTTTCCTGGACACCGCATCGTTTTTCCGGCGGCGCATTGGCACTGGATATTGCCAACAGCGTCATCCTGCGCGGCGACTCGGCGCGCAGCGTGGATCGTTTTGCCGAGCCGGCTAATCTGAAAAGCTTTGCGCACGCGGCGGCAACGTTCTGCGCGGAGAAAGGCCTGCCTTTGCCGCTTGTCCCGGTCGAGCCGGAAAATCTGCGCCGGTTTCTGTCCTTGCGAGAAGCCATCGACGGCTATTTTCGCGCATTCGTTCGCGAGCAAGCTGATGACCGGCTGCTGGCCGATCTTCTCGAATGCATAGCCGATGTGCTACGCCAGACCACGTCGCCCGCAGCGCTGGAAAAGGCTGCCGCACATTCAGCACTCCGCCTGATGGCGAAGTGCCAGTCAGGAGCCGATGCGGATCGCCTGAAAATCTGCACCAATTGCGGCTGGCTTTTCCTCGATCAGAGCCGCAATCGCAGTCGTGTCTGGTGTGACATGACGGTCTGCGGCAACCGGGCCAAGGCCAGCCGCCACTATTATCGCAATCGGGAGGTAGAGATGTGAAACCGCTCGTCGCAATCGCGCTCGCTTTTCCGCTGCTGGCGGCATGCCAGCGCGAAAAGACGACCGGACCTTACGAGATTTCGGGACGGCTCGTGGTCTTCAATTATCGCATTGCCCGCGCAACCTTTCTGGTCACGCTGCGCAAGATCGGCCCGCTGGAAGAAGGAGCGACGGTTACTGCGGCCTTCGACAACCCCGCGCAGGGCGCGCCAGTCGTGGTCGACCGGAAAGTCTTTCCCAATCAGGACCAGCTTTCGCTAGAGACCGAGCCTTTGCACTGCATCGTGAAGGACAAGCCCTATGATGTTTCCATTCGCGTGACCGCAAGGAATGGAGACCTGTTGCAGACACTTGCAACCACCGTCGTTTCCAGTGAGGACCAGTCCATATTACCGGCGGAACCGCTCGTCGTCGGCCCCTTTTACGATCCGAACCCGAAAGTGTTCAAACCAGATGGCAGCCGGGATTTCTCGCCTGAGAAAAACTGTCCGAAAGCATGAGGGAAAAGGTGCCCCGGATATGATTTGGCCGCTGCGGTGAGGGGATACCACAGCGGCCATATCACTACACTCAAAGCGGCAGCCCGGAGAGGGGAATGAGGCTGCCGCTAGCATCCGGCATCCAACGGGGGACGGGTCAGAAAACCGGCGACCGACGAACTGTCGATGACTAAAATTTGGTTTTCAATCGTGGCTATTCAAGGGCACGGAAGATTACAAATCTGTAACAAACTCGTTATCTTACCGTGATGGATTTCTTTCGCGTGGATCATTGTTTCTCCTGACACGGAGCAGGTTCCCTTTGCGGCTGCTTTCCTTTAGTTCTTGGCCTCCAGTTCCGGGCCTCTTGATCCCGGAACAATTCAGCAAAAATGCGAAACGGTTTTGCGTCCGAAAGTGCGGAAGGATAAAAAGAAGCCATGAAAAAAGGCGATCATCTCTTTCTCGTTGACGGCTCGGGTTATATTTTCCGCGCCTATCACGCCCTTCCCCCGCTGACCCGCAAGACCGACGGCTTGCCGGTGGGCGCTGTATCGGGCTTCTGCAACATGTTGTGGAAGCTGCTGAAAGATGCACGCAACACGGATGTTGGCGTGGTGCCGACCCATTTCGCGGTGATTTTTGACTATTCGTCGAAGACGTTCCGCAACGAGCTTTATCCTGAATACAAAGCCAATCGCACGGCCCCGCCGGAAGACCTTGTTCCGCAATTCGGCCTTATCCGTCAGGCGACCCGCGCCTTCAACCTGCCCTGTGTCGAAAAGGCCGGTTTCGAAGCCGACGACCTGATCGCGACCTATGCGCGCCTTGCCGAGCAAGCGGGCGGCGATGTCACCATCGTCTCCTCCGACAAGGACCTCATGCAGCTCGTGACGCCAAGCGTGTCCATGTATGACAGCATGAAGGACAAGCAGATTTCGATCCCGGAGGTGATCGAAAAATGGGGCGTGCCGCCGGAAAAGATGATCGACCTGCAATCGCTGACCGGCGACAGCACGGATAATGTGCCGGGCATTCCGGGCATCGGTCCCAAGACGGCAGCGCAATTGCTGGAAGAATTCGGCGATCTCGACACGCTTTTGGCCCGCGCCTCGGAAATCAAGCAGAACAAGCGCCGCGAGAACATTATAGCCTTCGCAGACCAGACCAAGATTTCGCGCGAGCTGGTCACGCTCAAGACTGACGTGCCGCTGGATGTCGATCTGGACGCTCTGGTTCTCGAACCGCAAAATGGCCCGAAGCTGATCGGCTTCCTCAAGGCCATGGAGTTTACCTCGCTGACGCGGCGCGTTGCCGAAGCGACCGATACGGATGCTTCGGCCGTCGAACCGTCCCATGTCGAAACCGAATGGGGCGCGGATGCGCATGGTCCAGATGTCGATGTGCCAGCCAAGGCTGCGGACACGGCTGCAACCGGGACGGACGCCACTGCACCATCTGCTGCTGCCCCGGCTGTCGATGGCTACACGCCGAAAGCGCTGGCGGACAAGCGCGCTGCAGAAGCCACCGCGCAGAAGATCGACACCAGCGCCTATACCTGCATTCGCGATATCGCAACGCTCAAGCTCTGGCTGGCCGAGGCTGTCGAAACCGGCCTCGTGGCTTTCGACACGGAAACCAATTCGCTTGATCCGATGCAGGCCGAGTTGATCGGCTTCTCGCTGGCTCTCGTTCCCCAGAACAGCAAAGAGATCAAGGCCGCCTATATTCCGCTTCAGCACAAATCCGGTCAGGGCGATCTGCTCGGCGGCGGTATGGTCGAAGGGCAGATACCGCTCGATCAGGCGCTTGAAGCGCTGAAAGCCGTTCTTGAGGATGCTTCCGTTCTCAAAATCGCGCAGAACATGAAATATGACTGGCTGGTCATGCGCCGTCACGGCGTCAACACCGTGTCCTTCGACGACACGATGCTGATTTCCTATGTGCTCGACGCTGGCACGGGCGGCCATGGCATGGACCCGCTTTCGGAGCGTTGGCTCGGCCATACGCCAATCGCCTACAAGGATGTTGCGGGCAGCGGCAAAAACGCAGTGACTTTCGATATGGTCGATATCGACCGTGCGACGGCTTACGCAGCCGAAGATGCGGATGTAACGCTGCGCCTGTGGCAAGTCCTGAAACCGCGTCTGGCGGCGGAAGGTCTCATGTCGGTCTATGAACGGCTTGAACGCCCGTTGGTTGATGTGCTGGCCCGCATGGAAGAGCGCGGCATTTCCGTGGACCGTCAGGTTCTGTCGCGCCTGTCCGGCGATCTGGCACAGGCTGCCGCCGGTTACGAAGACGAAATCTACGAACTGGCCGGTGAGAAATTCACCATCGGCTCGCCCAAGCAGCTTGGCGATATCCTGTTCGGCAAGATGGGCCTGCCTGGCGCTTCCAAAACCAAGACCGGCCAATGGTCCACCTCGGCGCAGGTGCTCGAAGATCTGGCCGCCGAAGGCCATCCGCTGCCGCGCAGGATCGTCGACTGGCGTCAGCTCACCAAGCTGAAATCCACCTATACGGATGCGCTGCCCGGCTTTATCCATCCGCAAACCAAGCGCGTCCACACGTCCTATGCAATGGCGTCCACCTCGACGGGTCGCCTCTCGTCATCGGAGCCGAACCTGCAGAACATTCCGGTGCGCACCGCCGAGGGACGCAAGATCCGGACGGCCTTCATCGCGGAACCGGGCAACAAGCTGATTTCCGCCGATTACAGCCAGATCGAACTGCGTGTGCTGGCCCATGTGGCCGATATTGCGCAATTGAAGCAGGCTTTCGCCGATGGCGTCGATATTCATGCCATGACCGCATCGGAAATGTTCGGCGTGCCAGTGGAAGGCATGCCATCGGAAGTGCGTCGCCGCGCCAAGGCGATCAATTTCGGCATCATCTACGGCATTTCCGCCTTCGGCCTCGCCAACCAGCTTTCCATCCCGCGTGAGGAAGCCGGGCAATATATCCGCACCTATTTCGAGCGGTTCCCCGGCATCAAGGATTATATGGAAGCCACCAAGGCTTTCGCGCGTGAACATGGCTACGTCGAAACCATTTTCGGACGCCGCGCCCATTATCCCGATATTCGCGCCTCCAATCCGCAGGTCCGCGCCTTCAACGAGCGCGCCGCCATCAATGCGCCTATTCAGGGTTCGGCGGCAGATATTATCCGCCGCGCCATGATTCGCATGGAAGATGCGCTTGAAAACGAAAAACTTGCTGCCCGCATGTTGCTGCAGGTGCACGATGAATTGATCTTCGAAGTGCCTGAAAATGAAGTGGAAAAAACCATTCCGCTGGTGCGCCATATCATGGAGAATGCGGCCCTTCCGGCAGTGTCTCTGACGGTTCCGCTGCATGTTGATGCGCGTGCAGCGCATAACTGGGATGAGGCCCATTAAGGCCTCGCCCGGTTGACCTGACGATCTTAACCCTATAGGGAAGCGGCAATTCTGTTGCTTCGGTGGTCGCCAGGGGAGCCGTGAACGTTAGGTTTACGGCCAATGGGTTTGCGACTTGTGAAGCTTTTGTGAAAGTTGTCCATGTCTCTGCCCGAAACCATCGCTCCGGCACTGTCCGGAGCTCTTGCCGCTCGCGGTTATAACACCCTCACCGCCGTTCAGAACGCCGTGCTGGCGCCTGAAACCCTCGATTCCGACCTTCTCGTTTCCGCCCAGACCGGCTCCGGCAAGACCGTTGCCTTCGGCCTCTCCATGGCCAACACCATTCTGGAAGACGAGCTTCGCTTCGGCGAACCAGGTGCACCGCTTGCCATGATCATCGCGCCAACGCGCGAACTGGCGCTTCAGGTGCGCCGCGAACTGGAATGGCTTTATGCCGATACCGGCGCGCGCATCGCATCCTGCGTTGGCGGCATGGATATCCGCACCGAGCGCCGCGCGCTTGAACGCGGCAGCCATATCGTCGTTGGTACGCCGGGCCGCCTGCGCGACCATATCACCCGCTCCGCGCTGGACATGTCGCAGCTGCGCGTCGTCGTGCTCGACGAAGCCGACGAAATGCTCGATATGGGCTTCCGCGAAGACCTCGAATTCATCCTCGGTGAAGCGCCGGAAGACCGCCGCACGCTGATGTTCTCGGCAACCGTGCCGAAGCCCATCGCCCAGCTGGCCAAGCGTTTCCAGAACAATGCGCTGCGCCTCACCGTACAGAGCGAAACCAGTCAGCACGCCGATATCGATTATGTCGCCATGCCGGTTCCGCCGCATGAGCGCGACCACGCGATCATCAACACGCTGCTTTATTATGATTCACAAAACTCGATCATCTTCTGCTCGACCCGTGAAGCAGTGAAGCATATGGCAAGCCGCCTTTCCAATCGCGGCTTTGCCGTGGTGGCCCTGTCGGGCGAACTGAGCCAGGCCGAGCGCAACAACGCGCTTCAGGCCATGCGCGACGGCCGCGCCCGCGTTTGCGTGGCGACCGACGTTGCCGCACGCGGTATCGATCTGCCGAATCTCGATCTGGTTGTCCATGCCGATCTGCCCAACAATCCTGAAACCATGCTGCACCGTTCGGGCCGTACCGGCCGCGCCGGTCGCAAAGGCACCTGCGTGCTGGTGGTGCCGTTCTCGCGCCGCCGTTCTGCAGAGCGCCTTCTGCATATGGCAAAGCTTGATGCGCAGACCATTCCCGCACCAAGCATTGCCGCCGTTCAGGCCAAGAACAACGAACGCATTCTCAATTCCGAGGCCTTCGGCCAGCCGGTCGAGGAAGAACATCAGGACGTGCTGAAGGCGCTCCTGGAGCGTTACACGCCGGAACAGCTGGCTGTCGCCTATCTCAATCGCGAATTGTCGCTGGCGCCTGCACCGGAAGAAGTGTCGGACGCGCCAGTTCATCCGGTTGGCGGCAAGAAGCCGCGCGAGCGTTCTGACCGTGGCGATCGTTTCGAGCGTAACGACCGTTTTGATCGCGGAGAACGCGGCGAGCCGGGCGAACGCTTCGACCGCAATGCGCATTTCGACGGCGTCTGGTTCTCGGTTTCTGCCGGTCGCAAGCACCGCGCCGACCCGAAGTGGCTGCTGCCGCTGATCTGCAAGGCAGGCGACGTATCGAAGCGCGATGTCGGTTCGATCAAGATTCTCGACGGCGAAACCCGTTTTGAAATCGCCGCATCGAAGGCCGAAGAATTCCGTCAGTCTGTTGCCGAGCGCGGCACGGGCGAAAAGGGTCTGGTGATCCGCCCTGCGGTTGCCGGTGCTGGCGAAGATGCCGGACGCCGCGAAAGCAAGAGCTTCAAGCCGCGTGGTGAAAAGTCTTATGGCGAAAAGTCGTGGGGCGACAAGCCGCGCGGAGACAAGCCTTGGGGCGACAAACCGCGTGGTGAAAAGCCTTATGGTGAAAAATCGTGGGGCGACAAGCCGCGTGGCGAGAAGTCCTGGGGTGACAAGCCTCGCGGCGACGGCTTCAAGAAAGGCCCACGGAAATCCGAAGGCGGCTACAGCAAGAAGCCGCGCGGCGAATAATTCGTCGACAATTTGATAAAGCCCGCCTCATGGCGGGCTTTTTATTAACAGGCGATTTACGTCCCTTTAAACCGCCGCATTTACCCTGCACCGGGTAGACCCTTGTTCGCATTCGCCGACGACGTAACGGCAATGCAGAAATATTTTTGGAAAATGACCGGTTCGCATGCATGACGAACCGGCGCGCAGGTGGGCGACTTAGGCAGAATATGGCATCGCGAGACGACAGGAACGGACGCATCGACCCTTCTTTCGGCAACGAACAGAAAAGGACTGACGAGGACGATTTCCATGTCGATGAGGAGGAGCGTATGGCGCGCTCGCAGCAACGCAAACGGACACCGTCCCGGGATCGTGAACCGCGTGCAGCACGCCGCGGCAAGGTGAAGCCGCGCGGCTTCTTCGGCTTTCTGCGCCGTGCGATTTACTGGTGCTTCGTCCTTGGCCTGTGGGGCGGCATCGGCCTTGCCGGTGTGCTCGTCTATTTCGCCGCCAAGATGCCGCCGACGACAGATTGGGAAATCCCCGACAGGCCGCCGAATGTGCGCATTGTCGATGTGAGTGGAAAACTGATTGCCAATCGCGGCACCACCGGCGGCGAAGCAATAGGCCTGCACGAAATGTCCGCCTTCATTCCCAAGGCCGTTGTGGCCATTGAAGACCGGCGCTTTTACTCGCATTTCGGCATCGACCCCATCGGCCTTGCCCGCGCCATTGTCACCAATGCCGTTTCGGGCCGCGCTGTTCAGGGCGGCTCCACGCTCACCCAGCAGCTGGCCAAGAACCTGTTCCTCTCGCCTGACCGCACGCTGGAGCGCAAGGTTCAGGAAGTGATGCTCGCTTTGTGGCTTGAGCATAAATACACCAAGGACCAGATTCTGGAGATGTATCTGAACCGGGTCTATCTCGGTTCGGGCGCTTATGGCGTCGATGCTGCCTCCCGGCGTTATTTCAGCAAGTCGGCCAAGGATGTGAACCTGATGGAAGCAGCCACGCTGGCTGGTCTTCTGAAAGCGCCATCCCGCCTGTCGCCCGCCCGCGATCCCGAAGCCGCCGCCGCCCGCGCCAAGCTGGTGCTGGGCGCGATGCGCGAGGAAGGCATGATCGACGACCAGCAGGTAGCCATAGCCGAAAGCGAGCCGCCGACGCGCGCGCCGTCCTTCTGGCAGGGCTCGGAAAACTATGTCGCCGACAAGGTCGTGTCCGCATTGCCGGCGCTGATCGGCGAGGCAAAGACCGATATCACGGTTGAAACGACAATCGATCTCAATCTGCAATCAGCCGGTGAAGAAGCGATCAAGGATCAGATTTCCCAGAACGGGAAGAAGATGAATGTCAGCCAGGGCGCTCTCGTTTCCATCGACGGCACCGGCGCAGTGCGCGCCATGGTCGGTGGCGTGGATTATGCCGCCAGCCAGTTTGACCGCGTGACGGATGCCCGCCGCCAGCCTGCATCTTCCTTCAAGCCGTTCGTCTATCTTTCGGCGCTGGAACAGGGCCGCACACCGGATTCGGTGCGCAACGATGCGCCGGTGCGGATCGGCAAATGGACGCCCAGCAACGACAACGGCAAATATATGGGTGAAGTGACACTGGCGACCGCGCTGTCGCACTCGCTCAACTCCGTTTCTGCCCAGCTCGTGATGGAAGTCGGCCCACAAACCGTGGTCGATACGGCGCATCGCCTCGGCGTGCAGTCGAAGCTTGACCCGAATGCCTCGCTAGCGCTTGGCACCTCGGAAGTGACGCTTCTGGAACTGGCCGATGCCTATGTGCCCTTTGCCAATGGCGGCTATCGCGCGCCGGTCTATTTCATCACCAAGGTGACGGATGCCGACGGCAAGGTGCTTTATCAAAAAGACGACGCCGTCGGTCCCCGCGTCATCGATGAGCGCAATGTCGGCATGATGAACGCCATGTTGCGGCGGACCGTCGAGGACGGCACGGCGCGCAAGGCAGCCTTTGGCGGCTGGCCCGCAGCGGGCAAAACCGGCACCAGCCAGAATTTCCGCGACGCATGGTTCGTCGGCTACACGTACAATCTGACCACTGGCGTCTGGTTCGGCAATGACGACGGCAAGGGCATGAAGCGCGTCTTCGGTTCGACCTTACCGGTTGCCGCCTGGAAGAGCTTCATGCAGGTAGCGCACAAAGGCGTGCCCATTGCAGAACTGCCCGGCCATTACGACATCCAGAATGTCGTTCCCGGCGGCAGCGACGGTATGGACCCGAATGCGCCTTACGATCCCAACATGATGCCGCAAGGCGGTTACGGCGATCAGCCAATGGCCGCAAACGGCGACGATGGCTACTGGCCGCCCGCGCCTGAGACCACCATGCGCGGCGACATTCAGCAGGCGTCGCCGCAAGAGGCCCCGTATCCTGTGAATGCACCCGGTCCACAGGGCAATGCATCCGGCGGTTATGATGACACCTATCGCCCGATGCCGCCCGGCGATGTCGGCGGCGAGCCGATGCAGCAGCCTGCCCAACAACCGCAGCGACGTCAGGGCGGCTCGACCACGCTGCTCGATATCATCATGGGCAATTCGCAGTAAGGATTGGCGAGAACCGGGGGAGCGGATGACAATCCGCTCCCCCGGTCGCGATCAAGTGAAGCACCTTCCTCACGCAGTTGTTAGAGCGGTTCCGGTTAGAACCGGATCGTGGAACCGCTCTATCTATTTATTTTGACGCATTATCCGACGCAAAACCGCTACGCACTTTTGCTGGAAATGCTCTGATTCCCCTCGAAATCTTGAGCGGCATGGTCTATTCAAGATTTGAGAGCGAGGTTTTCCCATGACCCAAATGACCAAAACAGACGCGTCCCAGTCCGAAGGCCCGAAGGTTGACGAAGAGCGCAAGACGCTGGTTCTGACTGGCGCAAGCCGTGGTATCGGCCATGCGACCGTCAAGCGTTTTTCACGTGCAGGCTGGCGCGTGATTACCTGCTCGCGGCAGGATTTCTCCGATAACTGCCCATGGCCCGCTGGCCCGGAAGACCACATCAAGGTCGATCTGGCCGATCAGGAAGATGTCGGCAAGGCGATCGCCGAAATCCGCCGCCGGCTGGAAGCCAATGGCAGCAAGCTGCATGCGCTCGTCAACAATGCGGGCATTTCGCCGAAAGCCGAGGCTGGACGCCGCCTGAACTCGATCGAAACACCGATGGCCGTCTGGCGCGACGTGTTTCAGGTCAATTTCATGGCGCCTATCATGCTGGCGCGTGGCCTGTTCAAGGAACTTGAAGCAGCACAGGGTTCGGTCGTCAACGTGACCTCGATTGCTGGTAGCCGCGTTCACCCCTTTGCGGGCACCGCCTATGCCACGTCGAAAGCAGCGCTTTCCTCGCTGACCCGCGAAATGGCTTCGGATTTCGGCCCCTATGGTATCCGCGTCAACGCCATTGCGCCGGGCGAAATCGACACAGCGATCCTGTCGCCGGGCACAGAAAAGCTGGTCGAACAATTGCCCATGCGCCGCCTCGGCAAAACCTCGGAAGTCGCAGAAACCATCTACTTCCTGTGCACCGAGGCTTCGTCCTATGTCACAGGATCGGAAATACACATCAATGGCGGCCAGCACGTCTGACAAAAATACAAAGCGCGGCTGTTGAAAAACACCGCGCTTTTTGTTTAGTTCGCTTTAATCGATTTAAAATCCAATTTAACAGTAGACCGAGCCATGATCCTTTGTTGCGGTGAAGCCCTGATCGACATGCTGCCACGCGAAACCGCGACCGGCGAAACGGCCTTCGTGCCTTTTGCGGGCGGTTCGGTTTTCAACTCGGCCATAGCGCTTGGGCGGCTTGGCGTGCCGACGGGCTTCTTCTCCGGCATTTCATCAGATTTCTTCGGCGAAGTGCTGCGTGACACGCTGGCCCGCTCGAATGTGGATTATTCCTTTGCCGCCATTTCGGATCGCCCCACGACACTTGCCTTCGTCCGCCTTGTGGACGGTCAGGCGCGCTACGCTTTCTACGATGAGAACACGGCTGGCCGCATGCTTTCCGAAAGCGATATGCCTTTCGTGGATGACAGCATCGACGCCATGCTGTTTGGCTGCATCAGCCTGATTTCCGAGCCGTGTGGCAGCGTCTATGAAACGCTGATGACCCGTGAAGCGCCAAAGCGCGTCATGTTCCTCGATCCCAATATCCGTGCCGGTTTCATCACCGACCGCGAGAAGCATCTGGCCCGCATGAAGCGCATGATCGCGCTGGCCGATATCGTGAAGCTGTCGGACGAAGATCTCAACTGGTTTGGCGAACATGGCAGTCATGATGAAATCGCCGCCGAATGGCTGAAGCTTGGTCCAAAGTTGATCGTCATCACCAAGGGCGCTCATGGCGCCGATGCCTATACGGCCGGTGCAACGGTGCGTGTGCCGGGCGTCAAGGTTGATGTCGTGGACACGGTCGGCGCGGGCGATACCGTCAATGCGGGCATTCTCGTCAGCCTGCACAATCAGGGCTTGCTCAACAAGGGTTCAATCGAGAATCTGAACGAAGACCAGATTCATTCCGCCGTTGCGCTTGGCGTTCGGGCTGCCGCCGTCACTGTTTCCCGCGCAGGCGCAAACCCGCCTTGGGCCGCAGAAATGCGGGATTGATTCCGTCATCTACAGATAAGACAGCACCTTCTAACCTACGCCATTGACCCGACTCAATTCGCGCCTTCTATAGAGAGTGGGTGGGAGAGAATCGAATATGGCGAAGGACAATTCAGTGGACGTCTTGCGCATCGCAGCCTTCTCGCAAGGCAATCAGGGCGGCAACCCAGCAGGCGTGCTGATTGCGGACCGCCTTCCCTCTCCAGAGGAAATGCAGAAAATCGCCAAGGAGGTTGGCTTTTCTGAAACGGCTTTCGCCATGCCGGATGGCGAAAGCTGGCGCGTACGTTATTTCGCGCCTGAAATGGAAGTTCCGTTCTGCGGCCATGCCACCATTGCGCTCGGTGCAGCGCTGGCCATGCGCATGGGCGACGGACATTTCAATCTGAAGCTCAATGGCAGCACCATCAGCGTTGACGGTCGCAAGGAAGGCGAGCTGTTCGCCGCCAGCCTGCAATCGCCGCCGACGCGCAACCGTGCCGCCGCCGAAGTCGAGGTGGAGCAGGCACTCTCGCTGTTCAACTACGACAAGGATGATCTTGCGCCGGGCATTCCGCCTGCGCTGATCCATGCGGGCGCAGACCATATCCTGTTGCCGCTGCGCTCACGCGAAAAGCTTGCCTCGATGCATTATGATCTGGCGCGTGGCCGCGTGATGATGAAACGGCAGGGCTGGACGACCATCCTGCTCATCCATTCGGAAACGCCACAGCGCTTCCACAGCCGCAATCCCTTTGCTGCGGGCGGTGTCTATGAAGACCCGGCAACAGGCGCTTCAACGGCGGCCTTTGCTGCCTATCTGCGCGATATCGGCTGGCCGCATGGCGGCGAGATCGAAGTGTTTCAGGGCGAGGACATGGGAAGCCCATCGCATCTTCGCGCCCAGATCGGCACGGAACGCGGCGGATCGATCCGCCTGTCCGGCACAGCACGACTGATGGAATAGCGATAAAGTGCGGCTCGTTAAACTCTAACGAGCTGCTCGACCCGCTCTTCATTGCCGAAGAACTTGAGATAACGCGCCACTTCCTTTGGATCGCCTGTCGCTTTCTGCGGATTATCGGAAAGCTTGACTGCCGGATGGCCGTTGGCATCCGTCACCTTACAGACGAGCGAAATGGCATTCAGCCCTTCGATGTTCTTCGGCGCGCAACCCATGAAATCATTGGTGAGGTTGGTGCCCCAGCCGAAGCTCATGCGCACACGGCCTTCGAAGTGTCGATAGGTGTCTTCGATCGTATCGACATCCAGCGCATCGGAGAAAATAAGCAGCTTTTCACGCGGGTCCTTGCCGCGTGATTTCCACCATTCGATGATGCGCTCGCCGCCTTCGACGGGCGGGGCGCTGTCGGGACGGAAACCCGTCCAGTCGGCAACCCAGTCCGGCGCATTGCGCAGGAAAGCCGCCGTGCCAAAGGCGTCCGGCAAGACGATCAGCAGATTGCCGCCATAGTAACGGTTCCAGTCCTGCAAGACGCGGTAAGGCGCGCTGCGCAGTTCCTCATCGGTCTTGGCGAGTGCGGCCAGCACCATCGGCAATTCATGTGCATTGGTGCCAAGCGCTTCAAGGTCGGTATCCATCGCCAGAAGCACATTGCTGGTGCCGGTAAAGGAATCGCCGATGCCTTCCTTCAACGCCTCGACGCACCAGCGCTGCCACAGGAAAGAATGGCGACGGCGGGTTCCGAAATCCGAAATTTTGAGGTCCGGCAGCAGGCGCAACCGCTCCACCTTGCTCCACATCTTGGCCTTGGCGCGGGCATAGAGCACATCGAGCGAGAACGGCCCGAGATTTTTCATCGCCGCGCGCGAACGCAACTCATTGATGATGGCAAGTGCCGGAATTTCCCACATGGAAGTGTGAGACCACGGCCCGTGGAAATGCAGCTCATACTGCCCGTCCTTGCGACGAAGCTCATATTCCGGCAGCTGGAAATCATGCAGCCATGCCAGAAATTCAGGCTGGAAAATCTGCTTGCGGCCATAAAACGTATTACCCGCCAGCCAGATCATTTCCTTTTTGGAAAAGCGCAGCGTGCGCGCATGATCAAGCTGTGCGCGCAGTTCGCCTTCATCGATCTCGTCGGCAAGGCGTACCGAGGTCGTGCGATTGATGAGCGAGAAAGTGGCGTCGACCTTGGGATAAAGGCCCCAGATCATCTGCAGCATCAGAAGCTTGTAGAAATCCGTATCCAGCAGACTGCGGATAATCGGATCGAGCTTCCAGGCATGGTTATAGACGCGGCGCGCGATATCAGTTCTGGCCATCACGGCCTCCAGCAAATAACAAGTATCCGATGGCACAAGGACCCAGTTTTACTTAAAGCATTTCCAGCAAAAGTGCGTAGCGGTTTTGCGTAGGATAATGCTCAAGAATAAGCCCTGAGTCGTGCAAAAGGCGGGTTTTCACCCGCCTTTTTAATCGGTTCACTTCTGTTTGGGAAGCTCTACCACAATTTCGTGTTCGCCATCCGGCTTGATCGGCACGCCTTCGTCCGGCTTGCCGACCTTGCGGCCATTGAGCTTGATCGCCTTGTCCTTAGCGCCGGCGACAACCTTGACCCGATAGAGCGCCTCGCCGAAGCGAAGCTCGGCTTCATAGCCGTCCCATTCCGGCGGCAGCGCCGGATCGAGATGCAGCCTGTCACCGCGCTTGGTCACGCCGAGGATACCCTCGGTTGCCACGCGGTAGAACCAGCCTGCCGAACCCGTATACCAGGTCCAGCCGCCCTGTCCGCGCCGCGGCTCGACGGAATAGATGTCGGCTGCGATCACATAAGGTTCAACACGATAGACATCCGGGTTGCGGCCATGATTGACCGGGCTGATCAGCGAGAACAGACGCCAGGCTTCCGCCGCCTTGCCCATGCGGGCCAGCGCCAGAATGGCCCAGGTTGCGCCATGGGTGTACTGACCGCCATTCTCGCGAACGCCGGGCGGATAGCCCTTGATGTAACCCGGCTCCTGCACGGTCTTGTCGAAAGGCGGTGTGAAGAGACGAAGCAATTCGCCCTCATCATCCAGCAGACGCTTTTCGAGCGAAACCATCGCCTGTTCGGCGCGCTTCGGATCGGCAACGCCGGACAACACGCTCCAGGATTGCGCAATGGCGTCGATCTGGCATTCGTCGCTGTCCTTAGAACCAAGCGGCGCGCCGTTGTCGTAGAAACCGCGGCGATACCATTCGCCATCCCAGCCGTCGCGATCCAGAGCAGCCGTCAGGCTTTCCAGATGCGCTTTCCAGATATCGACACGCTTCTTGTCCTTGCGCGCCTCGGCAATCGGGATGAACTGACGCAGCGTATAGGCCAGGAACCAGCCGAGCCACACGCTTTCACCCTGGCCCTTCACGCCGACAAGGTTCATGCCGTCGTTCCAGTCTCCACCGAGGATCAGCGGCAGACCATGCTGGCCGGTGCGATCAACCGCGAGGTCGAGCGCCAGCGCGCAATGCTCGTAAAGGCTCACCGTGTCCTTGGAGATTTCCGGCTCATAGAAGGCATCATGTTCGCCCTCTTCCAGCTTGCGCCCGACAAGGAAAGGCAGCTTTTCATCGAGGATCGAACGGTCGCCCGTCGTCTCGACATAAAGCGACGTGCCATAGCCAAGCCAGACCACATCGTCCGAAATCAGCGTGCGCACACCGGCGCCCGTGGCAGGCAGCCACCAATGCTGGACATCGCCTTCAGGGAACTGGCGCGATGCGGCATTGAGGATCTGTGCGCGGGCAAGCGTCGGATCGACGAGCAGCAGCGACAGCGTGTCCTGCAACTGGTCGCGGAAGCCGAAGGCACCGCTAGCCTGATAGAAGGCGGCACGCGCCCAGATACGGCATGCAATCGCCTGATAAGGCAGCCAGCCATTGACCAGAAGGTCGAATGATGGGTCCGGCGTCTTCACCTGCACACGGTTGAAGAGCGTTTCCCACTGGTTCTTCGCCGCCTGAAGCTTGTCTTCGAAGGACACAGTCCGTGTATCGGAGATCAGCTTCTTCGCCTGCGCCTGATCGGCAGCATTGCCGAGCAGGAACACCAGTTCACGGCTTTCGCCCGGTCCGACTTCAATGTCGAGCGCGAGCGCCGCGCACGGATCGCGTCCGGCTTCCACCGTATTGGATAGCGCCTTGCCTGCAAGCACGACTTCCGGCCTGTCCACCGAACCGGTGGTACCAATGAACTCGCTGCGATCAGCCGTCACCGATTGCGGCTTTTCAGTCGCCGCAAAGAAGGCGATCTGGCCCGACTTGTCCGGATGGTACGGATTGCCCGCAAAGAGCGCGCCCAGTTCGTCATCATGCGACGGCACGATGAACGGCACGTTCTTGGCGCGGGCATTGCCGAGCACCCATTCGACATAACCATAGGCGCGCAGCTTGCGCTTGGAGCGACCCTTGTTGGTGACCGTCAGGCGCGACAGGCGCACCGGCTTGTCGGCATCGACGATATGGGTCAGTTCCAGCGCCAGCTCGCCATGCTGCGCCGCAAAGGTGCTGTAGCCATGGCTGTGGCGGGCTTCATAAGTCACTGCCTCGTCGCGCAGCACATTCGACGTTGGCGCGAAGGTGCGGCCCGTTTCGCGGTCGAGTATATAGATCGCCTCACCCGGACGGTTGGTGACCGGATCGTTGGCCCATGGGGTCAACTGATAGTCACGGCTGTTGCCAGCCCAGGTGAAGGCCGAACCTTCCGCCGAGACATGGAAACCGAAGGACGGATTGGAGATGACGTTGATCCACGGATGCGGCGTGTTGGTCAGGCCATTGACCCGCACAACATAGCTGCCGTCCTCGGCAAAACCGCCATAGCCGTTCCAGAACTGGAGATCGTCGCCCGATGGAGCCGGACGATTGGTGACCTTCGGCTTGACGACCGGACGGCGTTCTTCCGTGCTGCTGGAACCGCGCTCGATAACCGCTGGTGCAAGGCCCGCAGCACCGAGACCCTGAACCGCAGCCTGACCGGTCGTTGCCGACTTGGCATCGCGCGCGGCCAGATCCACCGTGATTTCCTCGCTGCGGCGCAGCTGCTCGGCAAGCGAGCCGTTCTGCGCATGCATGACGATGCGCGCCGAAGCCAGAAGCGTGTTGTAGCTTTCGTCGCTCATCTGGTCGCGGCGCACCGCGAAGATGTGCGGTTGTCCACCACCCCGGGCGCGGAAGCCTTCCACGATCCAGTCGATGGCGCGCTGTGTGTCCTGCGCATAGGAGAAGGCGCGTTCGTTGACCGCCACCACATCGACGGTGAGGCCCTTGCTGCGCCAATATTCCTGCGCGCGCAACACGCCACGCAGCACTTCAAGATCGGCTTCATTGTCGATCCGCAGGGCGAAGATCGGATAATCGCCGGAAATCGACATCGGCCACAGATCGGACTGTTTGCCGAGACCGCTGGCGATGGTTTCCGGCGGCTGGCGCAAGGTCCGCTCCGGATAGAGCAGATAGGCCGCGACCTTCTGGTAATCGGCAGCTTCCGCCGGCTTGATACCGATATGATAGAGCTGCACCTGCGAGCTGGTCCAAGACAGCGAGAACTCGCGGGCAAAGCTTTCCGGATGACGATGCATCGCCACGGCATGTTCCACCGCATCGCGGCTGCCACCGGCGAAGGTCCAGAAAACAAGGCTCACCTTCTTGTGCGCCGGAACGCGAACGCGTGTGCGCACCGAAGCAATCGGGTCGAGCACGCAGCCCTGGCTGCCAGTAAACTTCGCACCCGGTTCGAACGCGATCGCATCGCGCAGGCTGCGGCCACGACCGATGAAGGCGCGACGGTCGGTTTCGACCTCGGTTTCACGGACAGCGCCGGTCAGATCGGTGACGAAATGCGCCACATGGATATCCGGATCGGACGGCGCGCGCTTGCGGCGCTTGGCATAGATGGTCGAACCGTTATCGGCGATCTCGGTTTCGACGAACATCTTGGCAAAGGCCGGATGGGCGGCATCACTGTCCTTGTCGGTCAGCACCAGTTCCTCATAAGAGGTAACTTCGATGATGCGGTCACGCGCGGACGTATTGATGATGTCGAGCCTGCGGCCCTCACCGTCATATTCCGACGAGACGATCACTTCCATGACGGTCTTGATGTCACCGGCGGTCTTGTAGAATTCCGCCTTGTCTTCGGTGAAGACCGTCTTGGTTTCTTCGTCCGGATTGCGCACCGGCTCGCCAGTTGCCGACCACCAGTAGCCGCTTTCCATATCGCGCAGGAACAGGAAGGAGCCCTGAAGGTCTTCCGATGCATCGGCGTGGAAACGGGTGATGTCCCAATTGTGCCAGCGGCTGTAGCCGGAGCCATTGGCGGTGACCATCAGCGCATATTGGCCATTCGACATCATATGCGTGGTGCGCGGCGCCTTGAACGGCTTGTCGATGATGCGCATCGGCGCATCGTCGAAACCGCCCGAATCCACGCGCATCGGATTTTCCGTCTTGGCGTAGATCATCGGGATTTCGCGCGGCGCCTTTTCCTGCAACAGCAGTTCGGCTGCTTCGATCACCGGATCGGAGTGGAAACGCTCACGCATGCGGCCTTCGAAGATCACGTTGTTGACCGCGATGATCGCCATGCCATGGTGGTGGGCATAATAATTCTTCACGACCGCGCAGGTTTCGCCTTCGCGAACACGCGACGGGGTGAAGTCCACGGAATCGTGGAAGCCATAGCGGCCCAGCGCGCCAAGCTTGGCCAGACGCTTGAGGTTGGCCACGGCTGCCGCTGGCTGATATTGCGATGCCAGCAGGCTCGCATAAGGCGCGATGACTGCATTGCGCGACAGGCCGCGCTGGAGACCCAGATTAGGCACGCCGAAATTGGAATATTGGTAGTTCATATGCGCATCACGCGCATTGAACGCCGCTTCCGAAATGCCCCATGGCAGACCACGTGAGGTCGCGTAATCGATCTGGCGCTGCACGACGAGCTTGTTGGTCTGGTCGAGCAGCGAACCGAGCGGCTCGGACATGACCAGCGGCGGCATCAGATATTCGAACATCGAGCCGGACCAGGAGAGCAGAGCGCCCTTCCAGCCCACCGGCACCAAAAGACGGCCCAGCTTGAACCAATGCTCGACCGGCACGTCGCCCTTGGCGATGGCGAACAGACTCGCCAGACGCGCTTCGGAAGCCAGAAGATCGTAGCAGCTTTCGTCCAGTTCGTTTTCCTGCACGCGGAAGCCGATCGACAGTAGGCGACGCTCCTTGCGCTCAAGGAAGCCGAACTGCATGTCGAAGGCCAGCTGACGCGAACGGGTTGCGAGATCGCGCAGGCGTTCGCGCAGTGCGTCGGTATCGCGTTCACCCATGGCGTCATCGGTATGCGCCTGGCAGGTATCGACCAGAATACGCGCCCATTCCTTGGCTTCGCCGCTGGCGGGCGTCTCGATCTCGCTGTCGAGTTCTTCCATCAGACGCACAATGTCATTGGCGAAAAGCGACAGGTTGATCGTGCGGAAGGATGCCGTTTCCGGTTCTTCCTTGATGGTGCGCACGGCGCGGCGGAAATTGGCTGTACGCTCTTCCAGACGGCGACGCAGCGGACGCAGGATGCGGCGGTCGTCCGGGATATTCGCGATGGTTTCCTCAAGGATGTCGTTGACATCGAGGATGCCGTCGAGATCGCCCTGCACATAGACGGACGGTGCTTCCGCCCATTCTTCGAGCGCCGAAGACAGCGTCACCAGATGGCCGGCGAGATTGCCGCTATCGACCGCCGAAACATAGAGCGGGCGCATCGGGTTCAGCGTGTTGGTTTCGTACCAGTTGTAGAGATGGCCCTGATACTTCTCCATCTTTTCCAGCGTATCGACGGTCGCCTCGACACGCTCTACCGTTTCATCGAAGCCGATCCAGCCGAAATCACGCGCTGCGACAATCGACAGAAGATAGACGCCGATATTGGTCGGCGAGGTCCGCTGGGCCAGGATCGGCGCCGGATCTTCCTGGAAGTTGTCCGGCGGCAGATGATGGTTTTCCTCATTGGCGAACTCGGCGAAGTAACGCCATGTCCGGCGCGCATAACGGCGCAGATCCGATTTGTCGGACGACAGAACTTCAAGTGTGTCCTGCGGCTTGGCCGAACGGCTGACCAGCCATGCGATCAGCGGCGAGACGAACCAGATCACCGCAAAAGGTGCTGCAATCAGCGCGGCATGGCTTTCCGCAGCAAGCGGGAACAGGATCGCCAGACCCGCAATGGCCATGGCTGGCCACATGAGCTGGAAATAGAACAGCAGCGTGTCGGGTGACGTCTTGGCCTGAGCAGCCGTGCGCCATTCCAGAAGATTGCGGCGCGAAACGAACAGGCGATAGACCGTGCGCGCAATGGCATCGGCCATCAGGAAGGCCGAATGCGCGATGAAGGTGGTGCGCAGCGCCACATCTGCCGTGCCGAGCGCAATATCGGTTAGTACCGATTGCGCATGCCCCTTCAGCGAATAATCCATATTCACCGGGATCAGATTGGTGACGATGCCGAAAGTCGGCGCCACGAACATGCTGACGATCAGGAAGGCCTGCCAGACGGCAGCCGCACCGAGCGGCAGCACGCTCCAGCCAACCACAGCAGCGAGAAGCCACAGGATCGGGTTCAGCGAGCGGCGCAGATTGTCGACCATCTTCCACCGGGTCGTGGCGCTGACGCCGCGATTGGTGGAGAACAGCCATGGCAGAAGCTGCCAGTCGCCGCGCGCCCAGCGATGGTGGCGCGACACATCGACATTGTAGCCGGTCGGATAATCTTCCACGACTTCCACATCGCTGACCAAAGCAGCGCGGGCATAGCCGCCTTCGAGAAGATCGTGGCTGAGAAGCGTGTTTTCCGGCACGCGGTCCTTCAGCGCCGCCTCAAAGGCGTCGATGTCGTAAAGACCCTTGCCGGTGAAGGTGCCTTCGCCCAGCAGGTCCTGATAGGTGTCGGAAACCGCAAAAACGTAAGGGTCGATGCCGCGATTGACCGAGAAGACGCGCTGCAGGAACGACGCTTCGTCGCCGGTGGTCAGCGACGGCGTGACGCGCGGCTGCAGGATGCCATAACCGCGAACGACCTTGCCGGTCTTTTCGTCGATGACCGGGCGGTTCAGCGGATGGCTGAGCTTGCCGGCCAGATTGGTGACAGATTCCGGCGTCAGACGCGTATCGGCGTCCAGCGTCATCACATACTTGATTTCCTTCGGCAGACGCTCGTCCGGCGGGAAGAAACTCGTATCCTGGTCGCCGCGCAGAAGCAGATTCAGCTCGTGCAGCTTGCCGCGCTTGCGCTCCCAGCCCATCCAGCAATTCTGCTTGTCGTTGAACAGGCGACGACGATGCATGAGGAAGAAGCGCGGCTGGTCGCCGCCCGTATAATGCTCGTTGAGCTTGGCGATTTCCTCACGCGCATATTCGTAGATTTCCATATCCGCAGGCTTGATTTCCTGCTTCGCATCCACCCAGTCGCTGACCAGCGCGAAATAAATCTCGCCGCGCGGATTGGTAAGATAATGGACTTCCAGATTGCGAATCTGTTCATCGATGGAATCACGCGAGGTGATGAAGGTCGGCACAGCAACAAGCGTGCGCGCTTCTTCAGGCAAGCCTTCCTTGTATTCGAAGCCGATCAGACGCGTTGGCTGCACAAACCACGGCACCAGCGCATTGAACAGCGAATAGGACGCATCCATCGCCGGGAAGATCGCCAGCAGCGTGAACAGCGTGCGCAGATCGGTCGAAAGACCAGCGCGGCTCATACAGTAGTTGACGAGCAGCAGAATGAGGATCGTGAAGATCGCCGTCGGGATGAACAGTCCGAGAAGTCCAAGCCCGCGATAAAAGCGCAGCGCCTTGACGCCAAAGGGCGCCTTGTAACCGCAGACCTTCTCCAATTCGCTGCGACCGTCGCCCGAAAGATAATAGGCGATGGACCCCTTGCCTTCGGCTTGCGGATGGCCTGCCTGCTCGGCGCGCTGTCCTTCCTCGGCAAGCTTGAGTGCTGCCCAGGTGATATCGATTTCGCTCATATCCGAATAGCGGGCGAGCTTTTCAATCGTCACGCGATAGGCGTTGCGCGAGCGGAAATCGAGGAGTTCGAAATCGCTGTGATCGCGCAGGATCGCATCAACCTCGTTGACGGTTTCGAACCAGGTTTCCCAATCCACGTCGTCGATGGATTTCAGGCTGCGAATGATGTTGCCCATCGTCACGCCGCCAGTGGACTGGCGCGCATGTTCCTCGACGATGGCGTCTTCCGGGTTGCTGCCTTCCTGCTCCAGAATCCGCTCCAGCCAGCTGGCAGCAGCCGTGGTGTCAGTGGATGCGGAACGCAGACGATAGAGAAGATGCGTGGCAAAAGTGCTGTCGCGGGCGGCCTGCGTATATTGCGCCAGAACGGAATCCAGCTCTGCGCCATCGGCGACCACGATACGGTCGGCAGCCGTGTTGGCGAGATTGCGCATGTTGCGGGCGCGGTCGACGCGCAGCGCCAGACGGCGCGCATTCTCGATCAGGAAATAGCGAACGGCGGACGGCAGCGCCCACAATTCACCGATCTTCAGCGGCTCGACTTCCTGAAAGCCCTGGACGATGGCCGTCAGGGTTTTCAGCGAGAAATTGCTGTCCGTATGGGCGACATAAAGCCAGGCCAGCGCGAAAATGCGCGGCATGCCCTCAACCGCCTTATAGGGCGGCAACTGGCGAATGAAGCGGCGCGGCAGATCGCGGCGGGCCTGCTGGACATTCTTGTCGATCTGATAATGGTTATCGAGCAGCCATTGCGCGGCAGGCGTAATGGTCTCACCCGCACGCGACGCAGCGTCAGACGCGCGATAGGCGTGCAGGATCAGCTTGCCGTTTTCGGACAGGCGCTGATCGAACGGAAACGCCAGATAGCCCGGCAGCGGGATATTTTCCCCGCGGGCGACGGTGCTTGCCAGAACACGCAGCTCATCTTCTGTCTTGTAGAGAGCACGGATCGGTGATGGCTGTTCCGGCGGAATCTGATCAGAACCACCCTGCCCGGTGGATTTCGGCTCCATCGGACTATTCGTTTTGGGTGGCTTTGACGATGTATTCTCGGTTGAGGTTGAATTGGAGTGCGAAGAAGACAATTCCGGCATCTGCCTTAACAGCCTTTCCGAAGGAAATGAGTAATCTGCGGCGGTGGATACTAAATTCGATTCAGTCTAGGGAAACGACAGTATCCTTGATCGGTTCCCTGCATGTCGCCCGCTTTTGGCCAAAATGCGACGGCGCATTGTGCTGATATTCAAACCGTTTAAATCGCAACGCACAATTCTTTCCGAACAGTAATGTTGCGTTATGAAAATCGTGGCCTTTTACAATCGTAACATATTGAAATTTAAAATAATACCACTCTGAGTAAGCGAGCAGGAAATTTACGCGCGCGCCCGCATTCACGCCCGACAGGACAAAAAAAGCGGCTGTCGCGCAAGAATCACCGCGCGACAGCCGCCTTTTGTCAGTTTATTGGACCAAAAATCGCGATTCAGGCGTCGACTTTTGCCGAAGTTCCCGCCGAAGCCTTTTCGGGGCCACCTGCCGGAAACAACTTCCAGTAGCGCGGGCGAAACGCGATGCGGCTTTTCTCCGCAGCCGGGTGTTCCGCCGGAATTTCGATCTCGATGCGCTCCCGCGCGCCGCCCACCTCAAGCTCCACGCGCCGCTTGCCGCCGGAACGGCGGCTTGCCACCACCGTGCCAGCGATGCAGCCGCCACAACCGTCGAGCAGTTCGACATCATGCGGGCGGAAATAGAGCTGCGCCTCGCCGCTTGCAGCGCCCTCGGCGGTGAGGCCGATATTGCGATCCGTCAGCCAGACTTCGCCATTCTCGACCCGCACCGGAAGCGTGCTGGATTCGCCGATGAATCCATAGACGAAAGGCGAGTTCGGATCGTCATAGACCTCATCCGGCGTGCCGACCTGTTCGATGCGTCCCTGACTCATGACCACAACGCGGTCGGCCAGTTCCAGCGCTTCATCCTGATCGTGCGTCACGAAAACCGTGGTGTGGCCGGTCTTGTCGTGGATTTCACGCAACCAGCGGCGCAGTTCCTTCCGCACCAGCGCATCGAGCGCGCCGAAAGGCTCGTCGAGAAGCAAAACCTTCGGCTCGATGGCCATGGCGCGGGCAAGCGCGACGCGCTGGCGCTGGCCGCCCGAAAGCTGGGCGGGATAGCGCTTTTCAAGCCCCTGCAACTGCACCAGATCGAGCAACTCCAGTGCGCGACGGCGGATTTCAGCGGTGGCCGGACGGGTTGAACCGGGACGAACCTTGAGGCCGAAACCGATATTGTCCGCAACCGTCATATGCCGGAACAGCGCATAATGCTGGAAAACGAATCCGACATTGCGCTCCTGCACGCTTTTCTGCGAGGCGTCTTCCTCACCGAAGAAAATCGTACCTTCGGTCGGTGTTTCCAGTCCGGCGATCAAACGCAACAGCGTGGTCTTGCCCGAACCGGAAGGGCCGAGCAGCGCGATCAGTTCGCCAGAACGGATATCCAGCGACACATTATGCAAAGCCGGAAAACGGGCGAACTCTTTACGCACATCGGCAACACGAACTTCCATTCCCAATCCTTTCCCCTGCCGCTTCGCGGCCATCGTTCTTTCAAGCGCGTTCAAGCGCATGGGATCAGCATCCCAGATTGTTTTCAGTGCCCGTTGCTGCCCGCCAGCTCATCGCTATAGCGCAGTTCGAGGATTGTCTTGAGCGCCAGCGTCAGAAGCGCAAGCAGGGCCAGAAGCGAGGCCACCGCGAATGCCGCGACGAAGTTATACTCGTTATAGAGAATTTCCACATGCAAAGGCATCGTATTGGTGAGACCGCGAATGCGGCCCGATACCACGGATACGGCGCCGAATTCACCCATGGCGCGCGCATTGCAAAGCAGAACGCCATAGAGGAGGCCCCATTTGACGTTCGGCAGCGTGACATAGCGAAATGTCTGCCAGCCGTTGGCGCCAAGCGAAATCGCAGCTTCTTCGTCACCGGTTCCCTGTTCCTGCATCAGCGGGATCAATTCACGCGCTACAAACGGAAACGTCACGAAAACCGTCGCCAGCACAATGCCGGGCACCGCGAAGAGTATCTGGATGCCATGTTGCTCCAGCCAGGGCCCGAGCAGGCTGTGGCTGGAAAACAGCAGCACGAAGACCAGACCGGAAATCACCGGCGACACCGAAAACGGCAGATCGATCAGCGTAGTCAAGAGCGCCTTGCCCTTGAATTCGAACTTGGCGATTGCCCAGGCGGCGGCAACGCCGAAGACCAGATTGAGCGGCACGGCGATGGCCGCGACAGTCAAAGTGAGTCTGATTGCCGACCAGGCGTCTGGCTCCAGCAAGGCCTCGACATAGGCCGTGGGGCCCTTGCGGAATGCTTCGACAAAGACTGCAATCACCGGCAGAATCAGGAAGAGAGCCAGAAACGCCAGCGCGAGCGCGATCAGGATGATGCGCGTCGGTCGGCTTTCGGTCACAGCACTACGGCTGGCGCGCTTTTTTTCATTCGCCATAGCCGTATTTCTTTCTTGATCGCGCCTGAATGAGATTGATGAGCAAGAGCATCGCGAAGGATAGCACCAGCATGATGGTGGCCAGCGCTGTCGCACCGGCGTAGTCAAACTCCTCCAGCTTGACCACGATCAGCAGCGGCGTAATTTCCGATACATAAGGCGTGTTGCCCGCAATGAAGATGACCGAGCCATATTCACCCACGCCGCGCGCGAAGGCGAGCGCAAAGCCGGTCAGAATGGCAGGCTGAAGGCTCGGCAGGAGCACGCGCCAGATGGTCTGGAAACGCGAAGCACCAAGCGTCGCCGCTGCCTCTTCAACCTCACGGCTGATTTCTTCCATGATCGGCTGCACGGTGCGCACCACGAATGGCAGGCCGATGAAGATCAGCGCGATCACAATGCCGAGACGCGTGAAGGCGATGCGGATGCCAAAGGGCGCAAACAGGCTACCAATCCAGCCATTCGGTGCGTAGATGGCCGCAAGCGCAATACCGGCAACTGCTGTCGGCAATGCAAAGGGAATATCGACAATCGCATCCACGACGCGGCGGCCGGGAAAGCGATAGCGGGTCAGGACCCAGGCCAGAATGACGCCGAACACCACATTGACCAGAGCGGCGATAAACGCCGTTCCAAAGCTTGTTTCGAGCGCCTTCAGCGTGCGATCATCGGTGATGAGCCGCCAGAAACCGGCGAAACCGACATCGGTGGAGCGCAGCACGAGGGCTGCCAGCGGGATGAGAATGAGAAGAGTCAGATAGGCAACACTGAAACCGAACGTCAGTCCGAAACCTGGAATGACGCTCGGCTTACGAAAGTGAAACCCTGCTCTGGCCCGTGCAGGGAGCGAAGACATGCTGTTGTTTTGTTCCCTTTTTCAGTGGCTGCAAATATCAGCTCCGGTTCTTGCGGGCTGACTGTGCTCTTATTGCGCATTAAACGGAAAGCCGCGTCTGCCGCGGCTCCCCGAAATGGCTGCCTCTTATTTGCCAGGCTTGTAGATCTGGTCGAACGTGCCTCCGTCACCGAAATGGTAAGGCTGTGCCTTGGCCCAACCGCCGAAAATCGGATCATCGATGGTGACCAGCGTCAAGTCGGGAAGTTTGCGCTGCTGGTCAGCCGGGATCAGATCAGGCTTCGACGGACGGTAGAAATGCTTGGCCGCGATGGCCTGACCTTCCGGCGAATAGAGATATTCGAGATAGGCCTGCGCCAGCTTTGTGGTGCCATTTTCCTCGGCGTTCTTGTCAACAACCGCGACCGGCGGTTCAGCCAGGATCGATTGTGGCGGCACGACGATATCGAACGCGTCTTCACCAAATTCGGCAACCGAGAGATAGGCTTCATTTTCCCAGGCTAGCAGCACATCGCCCAGCTGGCGTTGCACAAAGCTGGTCGTCGCGCCGCGTGCGCCGGTATCGAGCACCGGAACGTGGCGGAACAGATCAGCGATGTAATCCTTGATCTTCTGTTCGTCGCCGCCATACTGCTTATAGGCCCAGGCCCAGGCGGCAAGATAGTTCCAGCGTGCGCCGCCGGAGGTCTTCGGGTTCGGCGTGATGACTTCCACGCCATCCTTCACCAGATCGCCCCAATCCTTGATGGCCTTCGGGTTACCCTTGCGCACCAGAAAAACGATGGTCGACGTATAGGGTGACGAATTGTTCGGCAAGCGCTTGCGCCATTCCTTATCGATCTTGCCCGTGCGCTCCGCAATCGCGTCGATATCGCTTTCGAGCGCCAACGTGACGACATCGGCCTTGACGCCATCGATCACCGAACGGGCTTGTGCACCCGAACCGCCATGCGATGCGCGGATGGTGACAGTTTCGCCGGTTTCCTTCTTCCAATGCGCCGCAAAGGCCGCATTGTAATCCTTGTACAGCTCACGCGTTGGATCGTAGGACACATTCAGAAGCGTCTGATCCGCATGGCTTGCCTGAACGGTTCCAGCCAGCGATGCCGCTGCCACCAATGCCGCCAAAGTGAGTGAAAGTTTCGATAATTTCACGACCGCCTCCATTGTTTCCTTTGGGTCCCCCCACGGGTTATCCCTCGAGTATCCATTGGTCAGGACAGTATCAGAGGTCTTTGACGACAGGATGCCACAACCTCACCGAAATTTAAAACGGCTTCGAAAAATCTACTCCCTTTTGAGGATATTTCGGGGATATTTTTTCCGCCACCCCATGGAAACACGCCGGACGTAGCATCAATAACTCACTGGGCAGGGGCAGGAATCGCCGCCGAAGCTGCGTTCAACACAAGAGGTGGCTGTTTCGGCTCGTTCCAGCCCATGTAATTGTAAAAGTCGTAGCGCCAGATGCCCATGGCTTCATGCAGCGCCAGATCGGTTATCAGAAAATAGAGGCCAGCCGAAGACATATTGGTATGCGCTGCCGTCAGAAAGCCAGCCGCGACCGGCTCAGGCGTCACGCCGAAATGCGCCAGATACAGGAGGTCACGCTTGATGATCGGTGCATTCTGCAACAGCACGACTTTGGCAGGCTTGATCGCGCGCAGAATTGCAGCGGTATTTTTGGCGTTCTGCCAGGTGTTTCGGCTCTTCCCGTCCAACAAAATGGACGCGGGATCGACGCCTGCCTTCACCAGTTGTGCGGCGATTGACGCTGCCTCGGTTACACCCGTCCCGGCCACATCCGCACCGCTGACAATAAAGGTGCACTTCAAAGCGCTCGCGACACATTGATGGTTCATGCCCGCAGCGGCAAGAATCGGCCCATAAGAAAAGGCAAGTGGCTCAACCACTTTCTCACCACGCTCGGTGACCGTCTGCGTCCCCATGCCGAAAATGATAAAGGCGGTGTTGTCCTGGATTGGCGATGGCAGCCTTGATGAATAAGGCGACTGCAAGCGCTGCATCAGAAAATCAGGCAGAATTGCCGATGCGATTGCGCCATAAAGAACAATGCCGATGGCAATAGAAACAAGGCCAAGCTTGCGGCATTTGAGATAGCAAAACAGCAAGCCGACAACGATAAATGCAACGGTGATATTAAGCGTCATATCCAGAAAACCGATTATTATTATAAGTTTAGCAATAATTAATACAGTGAGACCACACATCGCACAGGCAGGCAATCCCAATATATTCGGGCCCAATATATTCGGGATCATTGGTCGCGCGCGCCTGCCCCGCCTGCAACAGGCTGGATCAGCCGTTCGAATGAAAATTCGCTAGAGTAAAAGGAAGCGGGGCCCGATCAAGGCACCAGATAGTGCTTGTCCCACTGGTCTTCGGGGACTTCGTCGCCAATATCATATTTGAACGACGTGATATTGATGTGCTCGTCATCGGTCTTGCAGGTGAAGGCGAGCTTGTACCAGCGCTCGCGGCTGCGGAATGCAGCGCCTTCTGCATCGATGGAGTTTTTCTGCGTCACCGGATCGGAAAAAGCGTAGGCCAGCACCTTGTCGACCGAGAATTTATTCTGTTCGCGGGTTATCCGCTCCATGGCCTCCACATCGCAACGCTGCTCCAGACGGGTATCTGGATCGAGCTTTTCGAGCTGCGCTTTTTCAGAAGCATTCATTGCGGAAGCCGGCAAAGCCATCGAAACCAGAGAGACAAGGCAAGCGACGGCAAAAGCCGGGGACAGAACAGACATAAATTTCATGAGACCTTCGGATACTCCTCGCAAATGCATCGGTGTAGGGTGAAAATTGTACTCCGACGCAGAGCGCGGGACTATAACAGCGATTTGGGACGCAAAGCCGATCATCACCTGAAATTGATATATTACCAGAGCAATTGTGACCCATCGCTCCTTTTGACCACAGCTTTTGGTCATGCGGTCGATCAGGTTTCGAACAGAATTTGCAGCAAGTGGGCAGGTTCTATCACGCAATGGCTCTTGATTTCGCCTGCCCGACCGTGTTTGAAACCTCGAACGCCGCCATCCGATGCGAAAGGTAGAGACATGAAGCCCGTTTTCCTGCAACTGCAGTGCGCTCCCGGCAAAACCTATGAGGTTGCCGACACTCTCTTTCAGCGCGAGATCGTGTCCGAGCTTTACTCGACCAGCGGCGAATTCGACCTGCTGGCGAAAATCTACGTCACCGAGGACCACGATATCGGCAAATTCATCAATGAGAACGTGCTCAACATTCCCAATATCGTGCGTTCCCTGACCACGCTGACTTTCACAGCATTTTGAGTATCGGCTAAACATCGGCTGATTGTCTTCGGGACCTCTTCCTGCGGTAAAGATTTGATTCACCATAAGTGAATTATCATGCAGCGAAGGGAACCACCCTTAGTGTTCGCGCATTTTCTGAATGGAAGCGCGGGCCTCGCAACGTGGGCTCCCGTAGAGGTGAAAGACAGTGATGAACGATCTTGAACAGCGGCGCATACTGGTTGTGGAGGACGAAATTTTCGTCGCTCTCGACGTTGCCGCGACTGTGGAAGATGCGAACGGGACGGTTGTCGGTCCGGTCGGCACTGTCCGGCAGGCGATGGATCTCATCAGCAGAAACGAAGTCGACGCCGCCATCCTCGATGTGAATCTGGCTGACGGCAATGTCGAACCTATTCTCGACCGGCTGAAAAGCCGCAACACATTCGTCGTCATCCATACAGGCGGCGGACTGCCCGCTGAACTCGCAGCGCGCTATCCCGAAGTGCCGGTCTTCCAGAAGCCGATCCCGCCCATCATACTGACCCGCACACTGGCCACCGCCCTTTCGGCCGTTGCGGCGCGCTGAGACCGATGCGGCAGGCCTTCCCGGATTTTGCAACTGTCCTGAAAGAAGCCGAAGCAAGCTCCGGTCAGGAAGAAACCGTGATCCGGCCGCAGATCAATCTCGCATCGGCGGTTTTCTCCGCAGGGTTTAGCGATAGTGCCGCACCATCGCGACCGGAAGTCGATCTCGCTCCCCTCTTTGACCTTGAGGAAAAGAGCGCGGAGACAGAGCGGCCTGAGACCCTTCTTGAAACAGAGCGGCGTGAAATCGCAGCACGCATGCAAAACCAGTCACCGGATGCTATAAGGCGCGAGCTTGATCTTCGCCCCGGTTTGAAGCGCACTGAGCTACAGCGTCTGCGCCGGAGCTTTGCTGCCAACAACCATCCGGACCGCCTGCCGCCGGAGTTTCGTGCCGATGCGGAACAGCGTATGAAGACAGCGAACGCCCTGCTTGATACCGCCATGGCAATGGCCACAAACTGAGTTCAAGCAATTTCGTTACGTTTTAAGCCTGAATTCTTTTGCATTATAACAAGAACCTGCTAGATTGGGGTTGCCTGTGCCTGCGAAAGCTGTCGCACACCGGAACCCTTTTCGTTGTTTGTAAACCTGCAATTGGTCCCGCCACTGGCAATATGGGGCAATTTGCGCTTTGCCTGCTGCAAGGGGTTCTGTCATATCGGCAATGAAGTTAGAATGTTTCCAGCAAAAGCGTGATACGGTTTTGTGACAGGAAATGGGTTACTATCAATGGATGGGGCGGTTCGGATGAAATCGCTCCGGTTTAATTCCTAAAAGGTCAGAAAATGCCTCCTTATCGTTCGCGAACAACCACCCACGGCCGCAATATGGCGGGTGCGCGCGGCCTATGGCGCGCCACCGGCATGAAGGATGAGGATTTCGGCAAGCCGATTATTGCTGTGGTGAACTCGTTCACGCAGTTCGTGCCGGGCCACGTTCACCTCAAGGATCTCGGCCAGCTCGTCGCGCGCGAAATCGAAAGCGCTGGCGGCGTCGCCAAGGAATTCAACACCATCGCGGTCGATGACGGCATCGCCATGGGCCATGACGGCATGCTCTATTCGCTGCCGTCGCGCGAACTCATCGCCGACTCGGTCGAATATATGGTCAATGCCCATTGCGCCGATGCGATGGTCTGCATTTCCAATTGCGACAAGATCACCCCCGGCATGCTGATGGCCGCATTGCGCCTCAATATCCCGGTCGTGTTCGTTTCGGGCGGACCGATGGAAGCAGGCAAGGTGATCTGGGACGATCAGGTCAAGAAGCTCGACCTTGTCGACGCCATGGTCGCCGCCGCTGACGATCACTATACCGACGAGCAGGTCAAGACGATTGAACGCTCCGCCTGCCCGACTTGTGGTTCGTGCTCGGGCATGTTCACCGCGAACTCGATGAACTGCCTCACCGAAGCGCTCGGCCTGTCGCTGCCGGGCAATGGCTCGACGCTCGCAACCCATGCCGACCGCAAGCGCCTCTTCGTGGAAGCCGGTCATCTGGTCGTCGATCTCGCCCGCCGTTATTACGAGCAGGACGACGAAAGCGTGCTGCCGCGCTCGATTGCAAGCTTCCCGGCCTTTGAAAATGCCATGACGCTCGACATCGCCATGGGCGGCTCGACCAACACGGTTCTGCATCTTCTCGCCGCCGCACAGGAAGCCGAAATCGATTTCACCATGGCCGATATCGACCGCCTGTCGCGCCGCGTGCCGGTGCTCTGCAAGGTCGCGCCTGCCAACAACACGGTTCACATGGAAGATGTGCACCGTGCAGGCGGCATCATGGGCATCCTCGGCCAGCTCGACAAGGCAGGCCTGATCAATACCGATCTGCCGACCGTGCACAGCCAGACTGTTGCCAAGGCGCTGGATCATTGGGACGTGACCCGCACCAACAGCGAAATGGTGCACAAGTTCTACTCGGCTGCGCCCGGCGGCGTGCCGACGCAGGTGGCTTTCAGCCAGGAACGCCGCTTCGACAGCGTCGATACCGACCGCGAAAAGGGCGTCATCCGCTCCAAGGAACATGCGTTCAGTCAGGACGGCGGTCTGGCCGTGCTTTACGGTAATCTGGCCGAAGACGGCTGCATCGTGAAGACAGCAGGCGTGGATGAATCCATCCTGAAGTTCTCCGGCCCGGCGCGCATCTTCGAAAGTCAGGATACGGCTGTGCTCGGTATTCTGAACGGCAAGATCAAGGCTGGCGACATTGTGCTGATCCGCTATGAGGGCCCGCGCGGCGGTCCCGGCATGCAGGAAATGCTCTACCCGACCAGCTATCTGAAGTCGAAGGGTCTGGGCAAGGCCTGCGCGCTGATCACCGACGGTCGTTTCTCGGGCGGTTCGTCGGGCCTCTCCATCGGCCACGTTTCGCCGGAAGCGGCCGAAGGCGGCACGATCGGTCTGGTGCGCGAAGGCGATATCATCGATATCGACATTCCGAACCGGAAGATCCACCTCGCCGTGGACGATGCGACGCTGGCCGAACGCCGCGCCGAGCAGGAAGCAACAGGCTGGAAACCGCTTGAAGAGCGCAAGCGCAAGGTTTCAACCGCGCTGAAGGCGTATGCCTCCATGGCAACGAGTGCTGCGAAGGGTGCGGTTCGGAAATTGCCGGATTGATTTGATAATAAGAAAAGCAAAAGCCCCGCACATGCGGGGCTTTTTCATTTTGGCCCGTTGTAAACCGGTTGCTTCACCCCCTCAAACCCTTCGAGACGGTTCCCTTCGCAAGCTCAGGGCCCCTCCTCAGGATGAGGGAAAAGAGCAGCGCAGCAACCTCCGTAGATTACTGCACAGCCTTCGCCACCGCAGGCATCAGATCATCACGCACCGACTCCGGCGTAAACGGTCCGACATGCTTGTAGATGATCTTGCCATCGGGGCCGACGAGGAAGGTTTCAGGCACGCCATAGACACCCCATTCGATGGCTGAACGACCCGCACGGTCGGCACCGACGGCGGCAAAGGGATTGCCGAGATCGCCCAGAAAACGGCGGGCATTTTCAGGCTGGTCCTTATAATTGAGGCCCACCAGACGAATGCGGCTATCCTTGGCGATTTCCATCAGAAGCGGGTGCTCCTGGCGGCAGGGAACGCACCACGATCCCCAGACATTCACCAGTGTCAGCTTGCCCCCCGGACTCGTTTTGAAATCTTCGCTGTTGAGGCCCGGCACTGGAACCCCGTCGCGCATCAGGCCTTCGACTGCCGGGAGATTGGTTTGCGGTGCTTGCTTGCCGATCAACGCGGATGGAATGGCCGAGCTATCCTTGCCGGACAAAAGCTGCACGGCAAAGACGGCAGCCAGCCCCACAAAGACCAGCAGAGGCAGAAGCGCTACCCATTTGGCACGCTTTTTCGGCGCAGCAGGTTTTTGCGTGGCCTCACTCATTGTGCCGACCCGGCTGGCTTCGAGGACCGGCGGCGCACGCCCTGCGCCTCAAGCCGCTTCAGCTCGTTTTTCTGGATACGCTGATCGATGAATATCCACCCAACGGTCAGGACAAGCGCCACGATTGTGATGCCATATGCAGCCACGACGAAGCCGAGATGATTGCTCATACCGCGCCCTCTTCCTGGATTTGTTTGCTGCGCTTGCGATCGGCGTTGCGGGCGGCCAGCTTCTTCATCGAAGCCACGCGGCGGCGCCAGATTTCGTTACGCATCGCCATCATATGCAGCGCAAAGAACAGCAGCGTGAAACCAATCGCCATCACGAACAGCGGACGCAACATGGATGCATCGATGGTCGGCCCGCCCATGCGGAAAACCGACGCTGGCTGGTGCAGCGTGTTCCACCAGTCGACCGAGAATTTGATGATCGGGATATTGATGAAGCCGACCAGCGTCAGCACGGCCACAGGCTTGGCGCTCTTGGCCGGATCGGCGAAGGCGCGCGACAGAGCGATAATGCCAAGATACATCAGGAACAGCACGAAAACCGAGGTCAGGCGTGCGTCCCACACCCACCATGTGCCCCACATGGGTTTGCCCCAGAGCGAACCCGTAGCCAGCGCCAAGGCCGTGAACACGGCACCAAGCGGCGCGGCGGCCCGGATCGAGACATCGGCCAACGGATGCCGCCAGACCAGCGTTCCCAGTGCGGACACAGCCATGATCGAATAGCACATCATGGAAAGCCATGCGAAAGGCACATGAATATACATGATGCGGACCGTGAGGCCCTGCTGGTAATCGTCTGGCGACAGGAAGACCATGGCGAGACCGCCGACAAGGAACAGAACGGCAAGCGCCGACAGCCACGGCAAAACCTTGCCCGCAAAGGCAAGGAAGCGGGTGGGGTTGGCCATATCGAGCCAGCTTGCGGTTTTCACTGCGTCTTTCGTCATGACCTATACTTAACCTCCCCCCTTATGCCGTTCAATTGACCGTAATCAACTGCGTCAATCCGCCGAACATGATGACCACCGAAAACCGGTTCCCACTTTTCGGGATCATGTTCAATCCGCCGAATTCTTGAGCGCGGCGCTCGCGGCCAGCGGCCCCAGCACCGCGAAAAACAGCGTGAGCGCGGACAAAACCAGAAATGGAGCCAGAAAGGGGGCGTTGTCTACCGTCGCTCCATAAGAAGCAGATACACCAAAAATGAGGACCGGTATGGTGAGCGGCAGCACGATGACGGAAACAAGCAGTCCGCCGCGCGGCAAGGCCACCGCCAGCGCCGCCCCCACTGCGCCGACAAAGGCAATGGCAGGCGTGCCGACCAGAAGCGTCAAGGTCGTAGCGCCTATTGCCGCTGCATCCATATTCATGAAAAGGCCGAGCATGGGCGACGCGATCACCAGCGGCAACACGCTTGACGCCCAATGGGCAATGCATTTGACCAGCACCGTGAGCGCCAGCATGTGCCGGTCAGAGCCGATCAGCAGAAGATCGAGAGAGCCATCGTCGCGGTCAACCTGAAACAGCCGGTCAAGCCCAAGCAGCGTCGCCAGCAAGGCGCCGATCCACAACATGGCCGGACCGATCCGCGCCAGCAGATTGAGGTCAGGCCCGACGCCAAATGGCATCACCGAAATGACGGCGAGAAAGAACAATATGCCGACCAGCGCACCGCCACCCGCGCGAAAGCTCAAGCGCATGTCGCGAAGAAACAGCGCCAGCATCAAAAGGCCTCATGCGAGAAACCGGCCATATCGAGCGACTTGATAGAAATATTTCTGACTATCGCAGTTTCTGACGGGAAACCGGCCTCCACTTTCCCTGAAATTGCTTCCAGTCCCAGCGGAATATGCGTGGCAGCAATGATCATGCCGCCCTGTTGCAGATGGTCGTGCATCAGCCCGGCAAAGCGCGCTTCGGATGCCTTGTCGAGACCTGCCGTCGGCTCATCGACAATCCATAGCGGACGATAGCTGACCAGAAGCTTGGCAATGGAAACACGGCGCTTTTGTCCGGTGGAGAGATAGCCGAAGGGCAGATGTTCAACGCCGGGCAGATTGACGGCTTCCAGCGCCTCATCGACTTCAAGCAGCGGCGCAGTGGTGTCCTGACCGTTAAAGCGCTGCCAGAACAAGAGATTCTCGCGCACGCTCAAGGCCGGTTTCATCGCATTCTGATGGCCGAGATAATGGCAGGCTGCCTGCACCGGCAGTGATGCACCGCCTTCGGTCAGTTCGATCCGCCCCTCTTCGGGCGCGAGCAAGCCGCAGATGATCCGCAGCAAGGTGGATTTGCCTGACCCGTTCGGGCCGGTGACCACCAGCGCCTCCCCGCTATCGAGCGTGAAAGAAACGTTGGAGAAGATTGTCTCGCCGCCCCGTTCGCCGCCCAGATTTTCGGCCTCAAGCCGCATTTTCTCTCCTCAAAAACCAACCGCTTCCCAGCTCGATGGAACAACCGGGAGGATCGCAACATTTCGCCGCAAGCAGGCGAATTCACGAGATTCAGTCTGGAATCGTTTTAGGAAACTCTCTATATAGCAGCTACCACGCCAGCGGTCGGCGTGGAAACCATTTTTGGCCGATCTCAACACCTGGCACCCGCAATAAAAAGTTCGGGCCCCAGGCTTCGGGACGGACAGCGGAAATGACTGCACCCGCACCTTGGCGCGTCCTTGAAACGCTAGCCTAGGCGTTCGTCCTGGTTTTCCGGCCAGTAGCATAAGGACGAATGCAGTGTCACACATTGACAGCTTCAAATGCCGCAAGACCCTCACCGTAGGTGGTAAAGACTATGTCTATTACAGCCTGACCGAAGCCGAAAAGAACGGCCTCGAGGGTGTTTCCAAGCTTCCTTTCTCCATGAAGGTTCTTCTTGAGAACCTGCTTCGCTTCGAGGACGACCGCTCCGTTAAGAAGTCGGACATCGAAGCTGTTGCCAAGTGGCTTGCCGACCGCGGCAAAGCCGGCGCAGAAATCGCCTACCGCCCAGCCCGCGTTCTCATGCAGGACTTCACCGGCGTTCCAGCCGTTGTCGACCTTGCAGCCATGCGCGACGGCCTCAAGGCGCTCGGCGGCGACCCGGAGAAGATCAATCCGCTCGTGCCCGTAGATCTGGTTATCGATCACTCGGTCATCGTTGACGAATTCGGCAATCCAAGCGCGTTCAAGGCCAATGTGGACCTCGAATATCAGCGCAACGGCGAACGCTACCGCTTCCTGAAGTGGGGCCAGCAGGCGTTCCAGAACTTCCGCGTTGTTCCTCCTGGCACCGGCATCTGCCATCAGGTAAACCTCGAATATCTGGCCCAGGCAGTCTGGACCAAGGAAGAAGACGGCGAAACCGTTGCCTATCCCGACACATGCGTCGGCACCGACAGCCACACGACCATGGTCAACGGCCTTGGCGTTCTGGGCTGGGGCGTGGGCGGTATCGAAGCTGAAGCTGCCATGCTCGGCCAGCCGGTTTCCATGCTTCTGCCGGAAGTTATCGGCTTCCGCCTGACCGGCAAGGTCAAGGAAGGTGTCACCGCGACCGACCTCGTGCTCACCGTCACGCAGATGCTGCGCAAGAAGGGCGTTGTCGGCAAGTTCGTCGAATTCTTCGGCGAAGGCCTCGAAAACATGACGCTGGCCGACCGTGCGACCATTGCCAATATGGGCCCGGAATATGGCGCAACCTGTGGCTTCTTCCCGGTTGACAGTGAAACGCTGAACTACATGAACACCACCGGTCGCGACGAACATCGCATCGAGCTGGTTGAAGCTTACTGCCGTGCGCAGGGCATGTGGCGCGACAAGGGTGCAGCCGATCCGGTCTTCACCGACATTCTCGAACTCGACATGGCCGACGTCGTTCCGTCGATGGCCGGTCCGAAGCGTCCGGAAGGCCGTATTCCGCTGGAAAACATCGGTTCCGGTTTCGCAACCTCGCTGGAAAACGAGTACAAGAAGACCACCGGCCAGACCACGCGTTATGCCGTTGAAGGCGAAGACTTCGACCTTGGTCATGGCGATGTGGTGATTGCCGCTATCACGTCCTGCACCAACACCTCGAACCCGAGCGTGCTGATTGCTGCCGGTCTGCTGGCTCGCAACGCCGTCGCCAAGGGCCTCAAGACCAAGCCTTGGGTCAAGACGTCGCTGGCTCCCGGCTCTCAGGTCGTTGCCGCCTATCTCGAATCCGCTGGCCTCCAGAAGGATCTCGATGCACTCGGCTTCAACCTCGTCGGCTTCGGCTGCACGACCTGCATCGGCAATTCCGGCCCGCTGCCTGCGCCGATCTCCAAGACGATCAACGAAAAGGGCCTGATCGCGGCTGCCGTTCTGTCCGGCAACCGTAACTTCGAAGGCCGCGTCTCTCCGGACGTGCAGGCAAACTACCTTGCTTCGCCGCCGCTCGTTGTCGCCCACGCTCTTGCCGGTACGGTCACCAAGGACCTGACCAAGGAGCCGCTCGGCGAAGACCAGAACGGCAACCCGGTATTCCTGCGCGACATCTGGCCTTCCTCGAAGGAAATCCAGGAATTCATCGCCAAGAACGTCACCCGCAAAATCTTCTCGGAGAAATATGCAGACGTGTTCAAGGGCGATGCCAACTGGCAGGCTGTTCAGGTTCCTGCCGGCCAGACCTATGCGTGGGACGACAACTCGACCTATGTGCAGAACCCGCCTTACTTCGTCGGCATGGGCAAGTCGGCAGGTCAGATCGGCGACGTCAAGGGCGCTCGTATTCTTGGTCTCTTCGGCGACAAGATCACGACCGACCACATTTCGCCTGCTGGTTCCATCAAGGCTCAGTCGCCTGCCGGCAAGTATCTCATCGACCATGGCGTCGGCATTGCCGACTTCAACCAGTACGGCACGCGTCGCGGCAACCATGAAGTGATGATGCGCGGCACCTTCGCAAATATCCGTATCCGCAACCACATGCTGGGCGAAAACGGACGTGAAGGCGGCTACACCATCCACTACCCGTCGAAGGAAGAAACCTCGATCTATGATGCTGCCATGCAGTACAAGGCCGAGGGCGTGCCGCTCGTCGTCTTCGCAGGCGTCGAATACGGTAACGGTTCTTCGCGTGACTGGGCTGCCAAGGGCACCAATCTGCTCGGCGTCAAGGCCGTGATCGCTCAGTCCTTCGAGCGTATTCACCGCTCCAACCTCGTCGGCATGGGCATTGTGCCTTTCGTCTTCGAGGAAGGCACAAGCTGGCAGACGCTTGGCCTCAAGGGCGACGAAATCGTCACCATCGAAGGTCTTGCCGATGTGCGTCCGCGTCAGAAGGTCGACGCTTCCATCACCTATGCCGACGGCTCGGTGAAGAAGGTTCCGCTGATCTGCCGCATCGATACGCTGGACGAACTGGACTACATGAAGAACGGCGGCATTCTGCAGACCGTTCTGCGCGATCTCGCTGCATAATCAGCGTCTGATTGAAACAAAAAGCCGCCGGAGCAATCCGGCGGCTTTTTTATTTTCCGGCAGTTTCAACGCCGAAACTCTCATTTTTGCGGTTTTCGCGCGCGAATCTCGACATTTCGGGATTGATATGACGCAAATAGAGCACACTTGCCCCGGAATCTCACCGCAACGTGAATTCCCATTGATCGACGCAATTCCTACATAATAGATGTCATCATCAATTAGTGCAGGATGAAACTAAAGTGACCGCTCAGCCCTCTTTTTATGGAACAGCCACATGGCTGACCGGCGATTTCCAGCCGGGTTGGCGCAACATATGCGCCGTTCTGGGGCTGGCTTTCACCGGTTGTGTCTCCATGCAAGGCTCCGCTTTGGCTGAAGCTGCGCCGAAGAAGACTGCCGTTATCGAGCTTTTCACCAGCCAAGGCTGCAAATCCTGCCCGAAGGCTGACGATAATTTTGCCAAATTCGCCGATGATCCGAGCGTGCTGGCGCTGTCGTTTCACGTCAATTACTGGGATTATATGGGGTGGCGCGACACGCTTGCTACCCAGGATAATACCGACCGGCAGAATGCCTATCGCAATTCCTTCAACGCGCGCATGATCTATACGCCGCAGGCCATCATCAACGGCCGGGCGGAGGTCAACGGTCGCGATGGCGGGGCTATCAACGCACAGATCGCTGCCGACAAGCTGACTGTGCCTGTCGCAATCAACCGGCTCGATGATGGTCGTTTGTCCATCGAAATCGGTGCTGGCGAAAAGCCGAAATCACCGGTGCATGTGGTGCTGTTCTATTTCCGCGATGCGGTGACCATACCGATCACCGAAGGCGAGAATGCCGGTCAGGATATCACTTACCGAAACACGGTGAGCGAGATCAACACGATCGGCATGTGGGACGGCAAGGCGCTGAAAATCGAACTCCCCGCTTCCGAACTGAAACGCAAGGATGTTTCCGGTTGCGCGGTCATTCTGCAGGAAACCAGGGACGACAATTCGCTCGGGCGCATCCATGGCGCGGCCATGTTCAAGGAAAAAGCGCCAGTCGGCCTCTGACCGCGGCGGCTTCAGCACAAACCATAGTTTTCAAATCCGGCAGCATTGTCGGATATCGAACATAGTCGTCACTTTTCGGGAAGGGTATCAGTCTCGGAGATCTGGAGACCGTATCAGTGTTGCGGCACGGTCGGACGAAGAAGGTTGGTTCGGCTCGGGCAGTCCTTTGGGCGGGGGGCTTGGGGTCGGACATACCCGAACCGAACCGTCTCAGGCAACACGTGGATGCTGAAGCCATAATCAGGCTGGAATGCGAAGCTGACAAGGCGAAAATGTGTTCAACGATCACCATTCCAGACAGACTTTCGTTTTTCGTGAACAACTAATGCACGATCAAACAGGCAGTGAATCTGGCGTTTTATGAGGGAAATCCCGGTCAATTGAACAGCAGGGCCGCCGCCTGCACTTGAATTTGTTTCACAAAAGCATCACCCTACTGTCATGCGCTTCGTTTCAGCGAAGACGCGCCTGCCGCTTCGCCACCCACAGGGCTGAAAGGAAGGACATGGATATTTCAAGCGCAGCAAGTGAGGATTCATCATCCTCGTCCAACGCGTCCGCGTCGCCAAAGGTCGTCTCACTCGACCGCGCCAGACCGACCCCCTCCACCATCAGTTTCGACCGGCATGAACTTGGCAAGATTCTGAACATTTATGGCCGGATGGTTGCCGCCGGGGCATGGCGTGACTACGCCATCGACCATTTGAGTGACCGGGCCGTCTTTTCCATCTTCCGGCGCGCCAGCGAGGTTCCGCTGTTCCGCATCGAGAAGAATCCCAAGCTGGCTCAAAAGCAGGGTGCTTATTCGGTTATCGCCGCAAGCGGGCTGATCATGAAGCGCGGCCATGAGCTGGAACGTGTGCTGCGCGTTTTTGACAAGAGCCTGAAACTCGTCGAGGCCTGAACGTCGCCGCGCTCAGGATGAGGATAGCGGCATCCTGCCCGGCTCAAGCGTGCGCCCGCCATTGAGCGACAGCTGCATCAGCACGGTATCCAGCCAGCGCCCGTGCTTGAAGCCTGAACCCTCGATCCGTCCGCAATGCTGGAAGCCTAGGCTTTCATGCAGCCGTACCGAACCAATATTGTTCTCACCATCGCCGATGACGGCCAATAGTTGCCGGAAACCCAAAACCGTTACCCGTTCGATCAGCTCGCGCAGGAGAAGCTTGCCGACGCCCTTATTCTTGGCCTCTGGCGCGATATAGATCGAATCCTCCGCAAGCCAGCGATAGGCCGGTCTGGTGCGGAAATAGCTGGCATAGGCATAGCCCAGCACCACGCCCTCCTCTTCCGCAATCAGAATTGGGAAACCCTGCTCGACAAAGCCCTCAAAGCGCTGTCGCAAATCTTCACGCGAGGGCGGCTCAACCTCATAAGACCCGGAACCGTTCAGCACGGCTTCGGTATAGATCGCAGTGATGGCATCGATGTCGGTGGGGAGGAAATCGCGAACGATGGGCATGAGGCAGAACCGGAGAAATGATTTTACACATTTCCAGCATGCATCATGAAACCGTCAGACAAAAGCAAAAAGGGCAGCGTTACCGCTGCCCTTTCGCATTCCAGCTTCTTCTGCTGATTAGTTACGGTTGCCCATGAACTGCAGCAGGAAGGTGAACATGTTGATGAAGTCGAGGTAGAGACGCAGCGCGCCCATCACGACCTTGCGGCCCTGCGTATCCGAAGCATCGCCTTCGTAATACATTTCCTTGATCGACTGCGTGTCGTAGGCGGTGAGGCCTGCGAAGATCAGAACACCGATCACCGAGATTGCAAACTGCAATGCCGAGGAGCCGAGGAAGATATTGACGACCGAAGCCAGGATCAGACCGAACAGGCCCATGATCAGGAACGAGCCCATAGCGGACAGATCACGCTTGGTCGTGTAGCCATAGAGCGACAGCGCACCGAAGGACGCGGCGGTCACGAAGAAGGTGCGAACGATGCTCTGGCCGGTGAAGACCAGGAAGATCGACGACAGCGACAGGCCGACGAGAGCTGCATAGCCCCAGAAGACGGCGTTAGCGGTCGAGACCGAAAGACGTTCGATGCGGAAGCTCAGGAAGAACACTGCCGCCAGCGGCGCAAGCATCACCACCCAGCGCAGCGGCGAGGTGTAGAGCGCGACGCCAAGGCCCGTGAGCATCTTGCCGTTAGCAAGCTGCGCGACGGCTGCGGACGGGTCCGTCGTCGTTGCGAGTGCCGCAACGGCGAATGCAGCAAGGCCGGTAACGGCCAGGCCGATAGCCATCATGTTATAGACGCCCAGCATATAGCTGCGCAGACCCTGATCGATGCCTGCATCGGCGCGAGCGCCGCCTACGGGCCTCTGCTGCGCCTGAATATTGCGAAAGTCAGCCATGACTTAAATCCTCTTGCCATGTCCCGTCCGGTGTCGGGGCGCTCATTCCGGCGAGCCGCCGCCAGGCGCCGCTGGCGGGACTCCAGCATGCCTGCCTGACATTATGGGGATTATGGCCCTCACGTACAAGTACCGCCTGTAAAAAAACGCGAGGGTCACGGCGAAAAACCGAACCGCATTCTCCATACGATCCAATGGCTTATGCTTTTTGAGCCCCCCACATTACAAATCGCTCATATAGTCCGGAGCACTTGTGCAGGCTTCTGGCCCAGCACGCGCCATGTACCGGCCAATCCGAAACCGACCGTCAGCACCAGCGCAACCGCCACGGTCATCAGCGCCACATCAGGCAGGAAGCTCGCCTTGAGCTTCATGATTTCCACCACGACATACCAGCCAGCCGCACTGCCGGCGGCAAGTGCAAAAAGGGCTGTCGCGAGACCGAGCAGCATATATTCCATGACATAGGCTGCAATCAGCGTGCCGCGTGTGGCCCCCAGCGTCTTCAGGACGACAGCATCGTGTACCCGGGCGCGGTTGCCCGCAGCCAGCGCACCGCCCAGCACCAGAACCGAAGCGGCAAGCGCAATGGAAGCCGCAGCGCGAATGGCTGTTGCAAGCTGGCTGATGAGATCATTGGCGACATTGAGCGCATCGGTCACGCTGACTGTCGTGACAGCGGGCCATGTCTTGGTAACTTGTCGGAGCACATCGGGCGCGCGGTTTTTCTGGTTGTCCGGAATGGTGAGCGTTGCAAGCCATGTCGCTGGCGCACCGGCAAAGGTGTTGGGCGAAAACACCATGACGAAATTCATCGCCAGCGTTTCCCACTGCACCTGACGGAAGCTCGCGATCTTTGCGGTGATGTTGCGGCCCAGCACATTGACCGTCACCTTGTCTCCAAGCTTCAGGCCCAGTTCCTTGCCTTCCCGTTCGGAGAAAGAGACCAGCGGCTCACCGCTATAATCGGCAGGCCACCATTCACCTTCGCTCAGCGTCGAGTTATCCGGCACCTTGTCGGCAAATGTAATGCCGCGGTCGCCGCGCAGAACCCATGCCGCCTCAGGCGGAATGGTCATGTCGCGGAGATTGGTGCCGTTGAAAGCCACGATACGCCCACGCAGCATCGGGCCGGAGGTGAGCTTGCCGTCTGGCACGATACCGCTCACCAGTTTGGTGAAATCGCCAATGTCGCGGTTCTGGATATCGACGAAAAAGAAGTCCGGCGCCTGTGCCGGAATATTCTCAGTGACCTGACGGCGCAGATTACCATCGATCAGCGCAATCGCCACCATCAGCGTAAGGCCGAGGCCGAGCGAAAGCACCACTGAAGGCGTCAGCGCACCGGGACGGTGAATATTGCCGACTGCAAGCCGAAGCGCCGTCGAGCGCACACGCGGTGCGCGGCGGGCAAGCCAGCGTATGCCATCGGCCACAAGCCGCAGCACGCCGAAAGCAGCAATGGCCGAGACGATGAAGATCGCCGCAATCCGCCGGTCATAGGCAACGTAAAGCGCCAGAGCGGCGAGAGCCGCAATCAGCAGAACCGCCAGCCCCAGATAAAGCAGCGGTGGCAGACCACGCTGCTCAAAGCCCTGCTCGCGGAACAGGGCCGTCGCCGGAATATCGCGGGCGCGACCGAGCGGAATGATCGCAAAGGCGAGCGTGGTGATCAGGCCGAAGACGGCGGCGAGCGCCAACGCGCCGGGAAAGAAGCCGCCGCCACCGGCGACCGGCAGATAATTGGCCAGCACTATTCCAGCAGCAAACGGAATAATCGCCGCCAGAATGAGCCCAAGCACAATACCGATCAGGCCAATCACCATGATCTGCACCAGATAGACCAGAACCGCAAAGCGCGCAGGCGCGCCAAGCGACTTGAAGGTCGCGATCACACCGCGCTTGCCATCGAGATAAGCGCGCACAGCATTGGCCACACCGACACCACCGACGATCAGCGCCGTCAGGCCCACCAGTGTCAGGAACTGCGAGAAGCGCTCGATATTGGCGCTCAGCGCCGGAGCGGCATTGGCGCGGGAGCGGATATTCCATCCGGCATCCGGGAAATCGGCGGTCGCCAGACGTCTGACTTCGGCAATTGCCGAATCTGGCGCGCCATTGGGAAGCGCGACCTTATAAACATGGTCGACAAGGCTGCCCGGCTGGATCAAACCCGAAGCCCGCAAGCCATCAAGCGAAACCAGAAAACGCGGTGCAAAATTGAAGCCGGACGAAAGAAGGTCCGGTTCGCTTTCGATCACACCGCGCAATTCGAATGTTTGCGAACCGAGCAGTACCTTTGCGCCGAGCGACAGCCCCATGCGGTTGAGAAAATCCTGGGAGACCGCAGCGCCGTAAACATCGCCTTTGACCGCCGTCATATCGGCCAGCGACTGCTCCGGTGCGACCTTCAGCGTACCATAGAGCGGATAGGCGGCATCGACCGCCTTCACCTCGACCAGCGACTGGTCGGAACCATCCGGCATACGAGCCATGGAGCGCATTGTCGCGCTTTCGGCCATCCTGCCCTGCTTTTCGATAAAGGCGCGCTCATCGACGGATGCTTCGCGCTGATTGAGCGCAAAGCTGACATCACCGCCGAGAATGCTCTGACCTTCCGACGCAATGCCGGTGCTGACCGACCGCGCCACGGAATTGACGCCGCCAATGGCCGCCACGCCAAGCGCGATGCAGGCCAGAAAAATATAGAACCCGGCAAGCCCGCCGCGCATTTCGCGCAGTGCAAAGCGGAGTGCCAGCGAAAGCGACGTCGCAGATTTCATGCGCCAGCCACCAGTTTCTCAAGCACCGCACCACCCTTGGCAGGTTCTTCGATGCAACCGGAACGGACGGGAATCTCGCGGTCGCAACGCGCAGCCAGCGACGGATCGTGGGTAACCAGCACCATGGTCAGCCCGTTTTCGCGCTGTTTGGCGAAGAGCAGATCGGCAATCTGCCGCCCTGTCGTGGTGTCGAGATTACCGGTCGGCTCATCGGCAATGAGAATTTTCGGCGACGGCGCAAGCGCGCGTGCAATCGCCACGCGCTGCTGCTCACCGCCGGACAGTTCGGATGGGTAATGCGTCAGCCGTTCGCCAAGTCCAACGGCCTTCAACTCGCGTTCCGCAACGTCGAATGCGTCCCGGCGTCCGGCCAGCTCCAGCGGAACCGCCACATTTTCCAGCGCCGTCATATTGGGGATCAGGTGAAACGACTGGAACACGATGCCGATATTGGCCCCGCGAAAAGCGGCTGCCTGATCCTCGCTCATCTGGCTGATGGTCTCGCCCGCAATCTTCACAGTTCCGTTATCGACATGCTCCAGCCCTGCCAGAACCATGAGAAGTGTGGATTTACCCGAACCGGACGGACCGACAATGCCCACGGACTGGCCGCTGGCAATATTGAGGGAGACACCCTTCAGCACATGCACCGATGATGCAGCATGGCCAAGCGTCAGATGAACATTCTCAAGTTCGATAATCGGGCCAACAGCCTGTTCCGTCACGCGGTTTTCTTCCTATATGAATCAGTAGAACTGAAGAGCGCGCCACAAATTTGAACTTATGTTGCGCCAACTATTGAATAAATCACGTGAGCTGTCGCTCACCCTTTTACCGAATATGGGTTGCCAACGATGCGTTTCAAACTCTCAATTCCGGCATGGCTCTCGATTTTTGCGATCCTCGGATCGGTTTTTGCTGGCAGCGTCTATGCCCAGCAAGAGCCGGCACAGGAGGACCCGACGGGCCTGGAAGACGCTCTGCCGACCGAGCAGCTTTCGCAGGTCAAGGTTGTCGGCTTCGGTGACAGCCTGATGGCCGGTTATCTCCTGCCCGTCAACGCCGCCTTTCCGCAGCAGCTTGAAAAAGCGCTGAACGACAAGGGCGTCGAGGTTTCAATTGAAAATGCAGGCGTATCGGGCGACACAACCACCGGCGGCCTGTCGCGCATCGACTGGTCCATCCCCGATGGAACTGACCTCGTCATTCTTGAACTCGGCGCCAACGATGCCCTGCGCGGCATCCAGCCCGATATTACGGAAAAGAATCTGGACGACATGCTGGCGCGCCTCAAGGAGCGCGGCATTTCCGTCATTCTGGCAGGCATGATCGCGCCACCCAATATGGGCAAGGACTATGCCGCCAAGTTCAACCCGATTTATCCGAAGCTGGCGCAGAAATATGGCGTACCGCTCTACCCGTTTTTCCTCGACGGCGTAGCAACCAAGAAGGATCTTCTGCTTGAGGATGGAATGCACCCCAACGAAAAAGGTGTCGAAGCAATGGTGGCAAACTTTATGCCCACTATCGAAAAAAGCCTGTCCGACATGCAAAACAAGGGGACATCAGGAGGCTGAAACCCGTTAGGAGCATAAACAGCTTGCTCCGGGACTCAAACGATGATTCGCTACAAATGCATCGACTTAGCCGAATCGATTTCTGACAGGTACGATGTTTTGACTCTCTAGGTTAGAGTGTCCTTTATGCGTCCACGACGCATAGCGCTCTGACACAGAACGCTTCGAGGAGGATGCCTTATGCCGCGTCTTTTCACTGCCCTCGAAATCCCGCGCGATGCTGCGCTCTCGCTTTCATTATTGCGAGGCGGTCTCCCCGGCGCACGCTGGATTGATGTCGAAAACTACCACATAACGTTGCGTTTTATCGGAGATGTGGAAGGCCATGTGGCCGACGAGGTTGCCAATGCGCTTGATCGTGTGCGGCGACCCGAATTCATGCTCAACCTGTCGGGTGTCAATGCGTTCGGCTCCAAAAAGCCGCACAGCATTTATGCGGGTGTATCCCCGTCGCCTGAACTCAACGCATTGCAGGCGGAAATCGAACGCATCTGCCAGAGGCTGCACATTCCCGCTGACCCGCGCAAATTCACACCCCATGTGACGCTTGCGCGGCTTCGCAACGCTCGCATCGACGATGTCGTGCGTTACCTTTCTTCACGCGGCAATTTCGCGACGCCACCCTTCAAGGTGGGCCGTTTCGTGCTGATGTCCTCCCGCGATTCCGTGGGCGGCGGACCTTACATTGTTGAAGAAGCCTGGCCTTTGGTGGCGTCCACCCGCCAGAACTGGTCGGCCAGCGCTTTCGAAGACGCCAGAACCATCCGGTAAACCAGCTCGAAATCCCCGGTTCCGCCATAATAGGGATCGGGGATTTCAACTGCCTTTCCCTCCGCAATCTCGGTGAACAGCCCAACATGCGCGCTTGCATTTGCAGGCTGCCGTTGTGCGATCATCCGCATATTGTAGCGGTCCATCCCAAGGATCAGGTCGAAGCGGCTGAAATCGGCGGCGATCAGCTGGCGACATCGTTGTGCGCTGATATCGAGACCATGACGTGCCGCGACGCTGATGGACCGTTCGTCGGGTTCTTCTCCCGTGTGATAACCGTTCGTCCCTGCCGAATCGATCAGCACATTGCGGACACCACGTGCTTCAAGAACATGTCCCATCACGCCCTCGGCAAGCGGTGAACGGCAGATATTGCCGGCGCAGATGAAAAGAATGCTGGTCGGTTTCTCTATGGTCACGGAACCCTCGCGCTCATGATAAGTTAGTTCAAGAACCGCAACATAGGCGAAAGACGATGGCACGCAACCGGCTGACTGCAGACGAACTGAAACAGGCGCTGACCGAACTGGAAGGTTGGCAGAAGGTGGATGATCGCGAGGCGATCACCAAAAGCTTCAAGTTCAAGGACTTCAACGCCGCCTTCGGCTTCATGACACGGGCAGCACTTTATGCCGAAAAACTCGACCATCATCCCGAATGGTTCAATGTCTATAACCGCGTTGATGTCACGCTTGCGACCCACAGCGAAAATGGCGTAACCGAGCTGGACATCAAAATGGCACGCAAGATGAACGCGATAGCCTGACCCTGATGATAATCGCCTAAACCTTTGAAATATAAACCATGATAGTCTTCTTCTGGTAATTGAAGCTGCCGTCGCGGTTCCGGCATGAATAGGGCAGCGCTTTGGTCAGATCGATGCGATCGCCCCAATTCTGGCCAAGCGCGCCACCATTGATGCTTCGGATAAAGACATCGCCGACAGCAATAGCCGAGTGGAAAATATGCCCGGCCCTGACATCGTAGAACCCGATGGCGCGGCCATAGGTGATGGCGGAATAGCCGTTCCACTGCTCTCCGGCGCGGAAGTTCAGCAGCGGAATCCAGTTCTGCCCGGAGGTTCCGCGCAAGGTATGCTCGGAAATGCCTGCCCCCAGAAGAAAGCGCATATAGGCCGTTGCATCGTAGCAAACATTGTCTTTCACATCGACAGTGATGTGGTCGCTTAAATCCTGCGCCGATGCGAGCTGGTTTCCGCGATAGAACTGACTTGTCCGGTCAGCACGGACAAAGTTCTCGCCATAGCCGGTAAGATGCATGAACAGTCTCCATTCAATCAGGTCAAGAAGCTGACCCAGACCCAAAACTGACCTTGGGCTGGCCAGACCTATAATCCGGTGATTTGGGATAGCCGTTGTAGCTGATGGTTCTTGCAGGATGCTCCCTGCCCTGAACGAGCAAAAACTTGAAAACCCTGGCGATACCCCCCATTTTCGATCATGTCATTTTCGGCCCCTCATACGCCGCGATCTGACTGACAGGAGTTTGCTCGACGATGGATAGCGTCAAAATTGGTGAAATCCTTGAACCCGGCAGCGAAAGCGATTTCAAGAAACGCAGCGAACGGGTGAAGCAAGGTTTCTGGAAGGCCGTGCGCCGCGCCGGTCGGATGGTGCCCTTCATGGATGAAGTGGTGGCCGCCTATTATTGCGCCCTCGACCAGAAAACACCGACACGCGTGCGCATGACACTGATGGCGGCGCTTGCCTATTTCGTGCTGCCCTTCGACATCATCCCCGACATGCTGGTCGGCATCGGCTTTACTGACGATGTCGCCGTGCTGATGGCAGCCCTTACCGCTGTGCGCACGCATATTACGCCTGCGCACCGGTTGGCGGCGCGTCAGGCGCTGGAAGAGGCTGAGGGAGTAAGGGAGTAAGGGAGTAAGGGAGTAAGGGAGTAAGGGAGTAAGGGAGTAAGGGAGTAAGGGAGTAAGGGAGTAAGGGAGTAAGGGAGTAAGTTCTCACAATCCTGAACGCGTACAAGCCCTTAAAGCTGGTGGTGAGCCAGAGCGCATTGGTCGTCATTTGCAGCGCGAATGGCGACTTTCGGACCAGACACTTAATTGTGAAGCCGCAACTTCTCCCTTTATCCCCTATTCCCTTATTCCCCTACTGCCCTACTCCCCTCCTGTCATATTCCAGCCGCTTTCTTTGCATTGATGTGGAGCCTGGGGTGGCGATCAGCCCTTGCTCGTTCAAGTTTTCTTTCAAAACTTCACCGTTTGGTAACCCAGATTAAGGCACTTTAATCGGCAACTGAGCGGGGCGGCGTGTAGAACGGCGGCATCCCGATATTCGAGTTTGAAGCAAACGAAAGAGAACCGGTAAAAGACCATGCTTGGAAAATCGATCGTCGCGGCTTCGGTGTTTACGATTGCAATGGCGGGCTCGGCCCTCGCCCAGACACCGACCCAGATTAAACAGTTCGACGCCTGGGGCGCCTATAGCTACAAGGCGGGCAACGGCAAGGTTTGCTATGTCCTCTCCGTTCCGACTGTGAAGGCTCCGGCCTCGGTCGACCACGGCGACAATTTCTTCCTGATCAGCCAGAAGCCGGGCCAGAACATCTCGTTCGAGCCGCAGTTCATGGCGGGTTATGACCTGAACCCCAATGCCAAGGTTACCGTCAGCGTCGGCAGCAACCGTTTCACCATGTTCGTGAACGGCAAGTCGGGCTGGATGGAAAATGCCGCTGAAGAGCCGAAGCTCATAGCAGCCATGAAGTCCGGTCAGGATCTCAAGGTCGAGGCGCAGTCGAAGCGCGGCACCAAGACCAATTACACCTATTCGCTGAAGGGTGTTTCGGCAGCTCTCGCCGCGATCCAGAACTGCAAGTAAGCGACTTTTCGTCGAATACGGACTGTTTTTTCAGAGCCGGAGCCTTTGCTCCGGCTTTTTTCTTTTGTGTCAGTTCCGCCAATCTTGCATGACTGCCGGGATTATCGAACGGGATGACGGACGCCTTATTCTATGCTAAGAGCGCGCGGAACAAGGCTCGCATATGCAGATGGCAGAGCCCATATACTCCTTGCAATCAGGGCAATCGGGCCCGAATTGATCGGCGCGCGTCATCGCGGTCGCCCCTTAACAGTTGAAAACAGATGTCTATTTCGTTCGACCTTACCATTGATGATACGCGCGACCAGCTTGCCCGCCATGTGCGCGCCAATCTGGAAGCAAAGCCGTCGCTCATCGGCATGTCGCGCGAGGAGATGGCCGAAGCGCTCATCAAGGCCGGTGTGCCGGAACGTCAGGTGAAGATGCGCATCAGCCAGCTCTGGCACTGGCTTTATGTGCGCGGCGTTTCCGATTTTGCCGACATGCGCAATATTTCCAAGGACCTGCGCGCCATGCTGGCGCAGCATTTCACCATTGCGCGCCCGGAAGTGGTCGAAGAACAGATTTCTCAGGACGGCACCCGCAAGTGGCTGTTCCGCTTTCCGCCGCGCGGCGCAGGTCGCCCGGTCGAGATCGAAAGCGTCTATATCCCCGAAGAAGGCCGCGGCACGCTGTGCGTTTCCAGCCAGGTCGGCTGCACCCTCACCTGCTCGTTTTGCCATACCGGCACGCAGAAGCTGGTGCGCAATCTGACCTCGGAAGAAATTCTGGCGCAGCTTCTGACTGCCCGCGACCGGCTCGGCGACTTCCCGGACAAGGATACGCCCGACGGCGCCATGGTGCCTGCCGAAGGCCGCAAGATCACCAACATCGTGATGATGGGCATGGGCGAGCCGCTCTATAATTTCGAGGAAGTGAAGAAGGCCCTGATCATCGCCTCTGATGGCGACGGCCTGTCGCTTTCCAAGCGTCGCATCACGCTTTCGACCTCCGGCGTCGTGCCGGAAATCTATCGTACCGGTGATGAGATCGGGGTTATGCTCGCCATTTCCCTGCACGCCGTGCGCGACGAGTTGCGCGACATTCTCGTGCCGATCAACAAGAAATATCCGCTGGAACAGCTGGTCAAGGCCTGCCGCGAATATCCCGGCCTGTCGAATGCCAAGCGCATCACATTCGAATATGTGATGCTGAAGGACATCAATGACAGCCTTGAGGATGCAAAGCTTCTGGTGAAGCTGTTGCAGGGTATTCCGGCCAAGATCAATCTCATTCCGTTCAACCCGTGGCCCGGCACCAACTACCAGTGCTCGGACTGGGAGCAGATCGAACGTTTTGCCGATTACGTCAACGCTGCCGGTTATGCCTCGCCGATCCGTACCCCACGCGGTCGCGATATTCTTGCTGCCTGCGGCCAGTTGAAGTCGGAATCCGAACGCATGCGCAAGAGCGAACGCCTTGCGTTGGAAGCCATGATGATCGCCGGACACGGCGAATAAACGGAACAAGCGAGCGCACGTGAACGATACTTTCGACTACATAATGCGCTTCGTCGTTATTCTCTTTGGCTATTGCTGCGGCCTTCTGGCAACCGGCTGGTTTCTGGCTGCCATCCTGTTTCGCAGCATCGGCGTCGATGCGCTGATGGACGATTTCGCCATGATGGCCGGGGCCAGCAATATGGAAGCCGCCACCCTTTGGGCGACGACCAGTTTCTGGAGCAGCGTTTTCGTCGGCGGTATCGTTGTAGCTATGCTGGCGGGCGGCATCAGTTTTCTGCCTGCCGCTATCGTCATTCTGCTCGCCGAAGCGCGCGGCTATCGCTCGTCGGTGTTTTATTGTGTGGTAGGGGCGGTGATCGGTCTTGGAACCGCGGGAACCGCCATTCCGTTTCGCGGATCGGACGACTGGCCGGAAATGCCGCTCTGGATTGCCGCCTTCGTCGGTGCAGGCATTGTAGGCGGCTTCATATATTGGCTGATTGCAGGCCGCAATGCCGGACGGCTTTCCGACCGCCCGGCAGGATAATCAAGGCATAAAGCTTATTTCGCCTGCGCGGTGATGATTTTCAGCGCGAAAGCTGAAAACACGCCGGCAAACAACCAATCCACAATGCGCGTCACAGTCGGGTTCTTCTTCAGAAGGCCCGCAAACCTGTCGGCTGCGACGACCATTGGCACGGTAAAGGGCAGCGCCAGCGGAATGAAAGACAGGCCGAGGAAAAACAGTTTGCCCATCGCATGCGGGTCAGTAACGGAGACGAACTGCGGCAGAAAGGTCATGTTGAACAGAATGATCTTCGGGTTGAGCAGATTAATGCCAAGCCCGGTCGCCCAGTTCTGAACCAGTGTGTGCTTTTTACCGCCGTTCTTTTCCGGCGAGAACGCCGAGCCCTTGCGGATTGCCTGCACGGCGAGCCAGACGAGATAGCCCGCCCCCACCACCTTCAGCACAGTGAAAGCAGCCGGAGACGCGATAATCAGCGCCGAAAGCCCCAGCGCCACCATCGTCGTATGGATGACGATGCCGGTATTTGCGCCTGCCATGCAGGCAAAACCGGCCGCCTTGCCTTCAGACAAGGCGCGCCCGACAAACAGCGTCATATCCGGGCCAGGTGTGATGGAAAGAATGGCGGTTGCAATCGCGAACTGGACGAAAATGGTCCATTCGGGAATGAAGGTCAGGTTTGTCAGGAATGGCATGCGCGTAGCTCCGAAAATTCGCGGCAAAATAGAGCGGTTTCTGTTCTGACAGAATCGTCGGAACCGCTCTATTTGGTTTGTTTTGAGCATTATCCGACGCAAAGCCGCTTCGCACTTTTGCTGGAAATGCTCTAACGCGAATCAAATCTCGCCGCTACTGGATTCTCTGGTCTTTTCGATAAGTCGCAGCCATCCTGCTTGCACGTGGCTTAGCAACTGATAAAAGGACAGCAACATCCAATTCCCAAGCCCTGCGGATGCTCTTCCCGAGCGGACAATGGGGCATCCATCGTATCGGAAGTTGACTATGAGCAAGTGGAAAGACGTTAAGAAGGTCGTACTCGCCTATTCGGGCGGTCTCGACACCTCGATCATCCTGAAATGGCTTCAGACGGAACTCGGCGCGGAAGTTGTGACTTTCACCGCCGATCTGGGCCAGGGCGAAGAACTTGAACCGGCACGCAAGAAAGCGGAAATGCTGGGCATCAAGGAAATCTTCATTGAGGATGTGCGCGAAGAATTCGTGCGCGATTTCGTTTTCCCGATGTTCCGCGCCAATGCCGTCTATGAAGGCGTTTATCTGCTCGGCACGTCGATTGCCCGTCCGCTGATTTCCAAGCACCTCATCGAGATTGCCAAGAAGACCGGCGCCGATGCCATTGCGCATGGCGCGACCGGCAAGGGCAACGATCAGGTTCGCTTCGAGCTTTCCGCTTATGCGCTGAACCCGGACATCAAGATCATCGCTCCATGGCGCGACTGGACTTTCAAGAGCCGCACGCATCTGCTCGAATTCGCCGAACAGCACCAGATTCCGGTTGCCAAGGACAAGAAGGGCGAAGCGCCGTTCTCCGTCGACGCCAACCTGCTGCACTCCTCGTCCGAGGGCAAGGTTCTGGAAGATCCGGCACTGGAAGCTCCAGAATATGTGCATATGCGCACCATTTCGCCGGAAGCAGCGCCCGACAAGGCAACGATCATCAAGATCGGCTTTGAAAAGGGCGATGCCGTTTCGATCAACGGCCAGCGTCTTTCGCCTGCGACGCTTCTTGCCAAGCTCAATGAATATGGCCGCGACAACGGCATCGGTCGTCTCGACCTCGTGGAAAACCGCTTCGTCGGCATGAAGTCGCGCGGCGTCTACGAAACACCGGGCGGCACGATCCTGCTGGCAGCTCACCGCGCCATCGAATCGATCACGCTTGACCGTGGTGCTGCTCACCTCAAGGACGAGCTGATGCCGCGTTATGCGGAGCTGATCTATTACGGTTTCTGGTTCTCGCCGGAGCGCGAAATGCTGCAGGCCGCAATCGATCTCAGCCAGAAGAACGTCGAAGGCGAAGTCACCCTCAAGCTCTACAAGGGCAATGTGATGGTGATCGGCCGTGAGTCGGACAAGTCGCTTTATTCCGACAAGCTCGTGACCTTCGAAGACGATCAGGGCGCTTACGACCAGAAGGATGCAGCGGGCTTCATCAAGCTCAACGCGCTGCGCCTGCGCACGCTCGCCGCGCGTGATCGCAAATAAGCAGACCCAATATTGAAAATATGAAACGCCCTCCCTCATCGGAGGGCGTTTTTCTTTGCCCTGAATTTTCTTTTCTATGAAGAATCCGACGCGCCGACAGGGATCGGACGTTTCCCTGCTTGACTCTTTTCAGAGTCGATTCAATACTGGAACAAATAGAGAACGAAAGCGACTTTGGCAAAACCGGCAGGCAGGCTTGCCTCCGGAACCGCGCAATCAAACACAGACAGATTACAGGAATTTCGACGTGAGCGGCATCGACATCGCGACGTTGCGGCGCATGGTTACCGCCATTGAAGGCAACGATCCGCAAGGAAACTTTGCTGGCGATACAGGTGCCGGTTTCGGGCGCGCAAACAGCTTCGCGCTTGGCCTTGCGGCGGCGGACACCGCCTTTCCGCATGGGCTTGCTGGCGATGCCTTGCATGAGGTTTTCGCGGAAAATCCTGGTGCGCATATGGCGGCAACGGGCTTTGCGCTCGCCATGGCATTGCGAGCCACACAGAAGCAGCGACCAATCGTCTGGATCGAGGAGGAAACGGCGACAAGCGAATATGGCGGGCTCTACCCGCCGGGACTGCATGCTTTCGGCATCGATCCGCACCGGCTGCTGATCGTGCGCTGTCCGAATGCACAGGATGTGCTGAAGGCCGCCAATGATGTGCTGGAAGCAGGAACCGGCGGCAAGGCTTCGCATCTCGTTTCCGGCATCGTTGCCTCGATAACCGGCCAGCCGAAATGCCTCGACCTGACGGCCTCACGCCGCCTGCTGCTGGCAGCGGAGACCGCGCAACTGCCGGTCATCCTGCTTCGAAGCCATCGCACCGGCGTGCAAAGCGCTGCCGTCAGCCGATGGCGTGTGGCCCCTGCTCCCTCGCGCTCCAGCGGAGCCAATGCGCCCGGGAAACCGGCCTTTCTAGCCGTTCTGGAGCGCAACCGTCATGGCACATGCGGCCAGTGGATCATGGAATGGAACAATGAAACCCTTGAATTCGGCATCAGAGAACGGGAAGGAAGCGGTAGCGTCGGCATCCATGGCGTCCTCCATGGCGTTCATGGCGCTGTGGTTTCCGTTCCTGCCGACGGACAGATTGCACCGCGCCGGGCGATCTGATGCATCCTCCGGGCAAGCATCCGACGCGCTGCCGCTTGTCATTACCGAGCGCACCGCCAATGCGCTGCGGCTGACGGCCATCGACGTCAAGGCCGCCAAGCTCGGGCTTTATCCCGGCATGGCGCTGACCGATGCGCGGGCGCGCGTGGAAAGGCTGGATGTAGCCAATGCCGAGCCGGAGCGCGATGCCGCCCTGCTCACAGGAATGGCCCATTGGTGCGAACGCTATACGCCGCTCGTTGCCTTCGATCCGCCGCACGGACTGATGCTGGACATTACCGGCTGCGCGCATCTGTTCGGCGGATTGGCCGCCATGCATGCCGATGTGATCCGGCGCATCGAGCGCGCCGGTCTGCACATACAGGCGGCCATTGCCGATAACAGCTTTGCTGCACGGCTTCTCGCCCGTGGCACGAGAGGCGGCGTCTTCAACAAGGCGCAAGCCGACGCCGTGTTGCCGCGCCTGCCGCTTTCCGCACTTGAACTGGCCGCTGCCGCTGAAACCGGCCTCAAGCGTGCGGGCCTGAAACGGATCGGCGATGTGATGGCGCTGCCGCGTGCCGCACTCACCGCCCGCTTCGGCCCCGATCTCGCCACCCGTCTCGGTCGTCTGACACGGCAGGAGCGCGCGCCCATCTCGCCGCTGCGCATGGTGCCGCTCGCAACGACTGAACGTCGCCTGTCCGAGCCTGTGACCGCCATGGAACTGGTGGAGCGCATCTTGCAGGAACTGGCGCTGGAGTTGTTCGCCCGGCTTGAGACGGAAGGCAAAGGCGCGCTTTTGATCGAAGCGACCTTCTTCCGGGTCGATGGCGCGATACGCCATATCCATATCGAAACCGGTCAACCTCTGCGCGACGACAGGGTTTTTCTGCGCCTTGCGCGCGAAAGGCTCAATGCCCTTACCGATCCGCTGGATGCCGGTTTTGGTTTCGACATGATCAGGCTTGCCGCCTTGCGCAGTGCCGCGGTCGCCCAACGCCAGACCGGGCTGGACCAGCATGAGGAAGACGATGCCGGTTTCAGCCAACTCATTGACCGGCTCTCGGCGCGTCTGGGGCCGGAACGCGTGCTGGTGCCTTTCGCGCGCGATACGCATATGCCGGAGCGCGCTTTTGGCCTGCGCCCTGCCCTGCATGGCAGCCGCGCAAACGAGACCGACTATGAAAGCGGTCCGGTTCTGGCGGGCGATCCGCCAGCGCGTCCCATAAAACTGTTTCGGCCGCCGCAGCCCATCGAAAGCGTGGCGGAAGTGCCTGACAGTCCGCCCTCGTTCTTCCTGTGGCGGCGGGTTCGCCATCATATTCGCCTTGCCGAGGGGCCAGAGCGGATCGAACCGGAATGGTGGCTTTCCATCGGCCATGACGTGCCGGAGCTGCGCGATTATTACCGGGTGGAAGATGAGAACGGCCAGCGCTTCTGGATTTTCCGCGAAGGGCTTTATGACGGCGCCAATCATCCACGCTGGTTTCTGCATGGGTTGTTTGCCTGATGACCCATATCGGCCAAAACCCCGTTTATTATGAAATGGCTGTCGCCAGCAATTTCTCCTTCCTGTGCGGCGCATCGCATCCGCAGGAACTGGTATTGCGCGCGCACGAACTTGGTCTGTCCGGCATCGGCATTGCCGATCGCAACACGCTGGCCGGTGTGGTGCGGGCGCATGCCGCTTGGAAGGATTTTCGCGACAAAAGCGACTTCCGGCTTTTCATCGGCTGCCGCCTGTCTTTCATCGATGGCACGCCGGATATGGTCGTCTATCCACGAGACCGGCCTGCCTATGGGCAATTGTGTCGCCTTCTGACCGAAGGTAAAAGGCGCGCCGCCATCAAGGGCGAATGCCATCTGCTCTGGGCTGACCTGTTGTTTCGTGCCAGACAGTTTCAGATCGCCGTCATGCCCCCGGAAGACGACGATCCTGACTTTCCGACGCGCCTGTCGGAAATCGCGACGGCGGCGCAAGGCTGTGTCTGGCTGGCGCTCGCCATGCCGCATCAAGGGCATGACGGCCGCCGGGCCGAGCGCATCGCCCGTTTTGCAGCAGACGCGGGCGTGCCGCTTCTCGCCACCAATGATGTGCTCTATCACCACCCCGACCGCCGTGCGCTTCAGGATGTGCTGACGGCAACCCGCCATCACAGCACGGTTTTTGCCGCCGGACGGCTGCTGGAGAAAAACGCCGAGCGCCATCTGAAGCCTGCGCGGGAAATGGTACGGCTTTTCCGCGCCTACGCACAGGCCATCGCCGCGACCGCCGATTTCATCGCGCCCATCACCTTCCAGCTCGATGAGTTGAAATATGACTATCCCGACGAGCCCGTGCCGCCGGGAAAGACGCCGCAACAGCATTTGCATGACCTTGCCTGGGAAGGCGCTGCCCGACATTACGGCGCAGATACCATTCCGGAAAAGGTAAAGGGACTGATCCACAAGGAACTGGCGCTGATCGAAAAGCTGCACTATGCGGCCTATTTCCTGACCGTCTATGACATTGTCAGCTTTGCCAAGTCACAAAAGATTTTGTGTCAGGGGCGCGGCTCGGCGGCGAATTCCGTCGTCTGCTTTTGCCTCGGCGTGACCGGTGTGGACCCGACCGAAGTCGATCTCCTGTTCGAGCGTTTCATCTCCGCCGAGCGCAAGGAACCGCCGGATATTGACGTCGATTTCGAGCATGAACGGCGCGAGGAGGTGATGCAATATGTCTATAATCGCTACACCACCGACCGCGCGGCAATTGTTGCGACCGTCATCAGCTATCGTTCCCGCAGTGCGATCCGTGATGTCGGCAAGGCGCTGGGACTGACCGAAGATGTGACGGCGGCGCTTGCCAATACGGTCTGGGGCATATCTGGCGGTGGCATCGACAAAGAACATATTCGTCAGGCAGGCCTCGACCCGGACAATCCGGTCATTCGGCGCGCTGTGGAACTGGCCATAGAGCTGATCGGCTTTCCGCGTCATCTGTCGCAGCATGTGGGGGGCTTTGTGCTCACACGTGACCGTCTGGACGAGACTGTTCCCATCGGCCCGGCAGCTATGGAAGACCGTTATTTCATCGAATGGGACAAGGATGACATCGATGAAGTAGGGCTGATGAAAGTGGATGTGCTGTCACTCGGCATGCTCACCTGCATCCGCAAGGCTTTCGACCTCATTCACCAGCATAAGCCGCATCTTTATGGCGGCGAAAAGCAGACCCTCGCCAATCTGCCGCGCAAAGACAAGGCCGTCTATGACATGCTCTGCAGGGGGGATTCGCTCGGCGTATTTCAGGTGGAAAGCCGCGCCCAGATGAACATGCTGCCGCGTCTGAAACCGCAGGAGTTCTACGATCTCGTCATCCAGGTCGCCATTGTACGTCCCGGCCCTATTCAGGGCAATATGGTGCATCCCTATCTGAGACGAAGAAACGGACAGGAGCCCAACACCTTGCCGTCGCCTGCCCCGGAACATGGCCCACCGGACGAGCTGCGGCAGATACTGGACAAGACCAAAGGCGTGCCGCTGTTTCAGGAACAGGCCATGCGCATTGCCATTGAGGCGGCAAAGTTCACGCCCGACGAAGCCAACCAGCTGAGGCGTGCCATGGCGACGTTCCGCAAGATGGGCACCATCCACACCATGCAGGAAAAGATGATCGACGGCATGGTGAAGCGCGGCTACGACCGGACCTTCGCCGAGAACTGCTTCAACCAGATCAAGGGCTTCGGTGAATATGGTTTTCCGGAAAGCCATGCGGCAAGCTTTGCGCATCTGGTCTATATTTCCGCGTGGATCAAGCATCATCACCCGGAAGTCTTTGCCGCCGCCCTGCTCAACTCGCAGCCGATGGGCTTTTATGCCCCGGCGCAGATCGTGCGCGATGCGCGTGACCATGGCGTGACAGTCCTGCCCGTCGATGTGAATTTCAGCCAATGGGATAATTTTCTCGAAGACATCCCCGGCCCGCAACCAGCTGTGCGGCTGGGCTTCCGCCAGATCGACGGCTTTTCCGAGCGAGACACTGATCTGCTGCTTGCCGACCGGCATGAGCCTTATCGCACCATTGAGGATATGCATCGCCGCCTGCGTCTCGACCGGCGGGCCTTCACCGCGCTCGCCGATGCCGATGCTTTCGGCTCGCTCGATATCGACCGCCGCGCAGCACTTTGGGCCGTGCGCCGCCTGCCCAATGATGAAACCTTGCCGCTGTTTCGGGCTGCATCCACAAGCGAACTTGCGGAAGAACCGCGCACCAAGCTGCCTGAAATGGCCGCGGCGGAACATGTCATTGCCGATTACGAGACGACCCGGCTTTCGCTGAAAGGGCATCCGCTGCAATATTTACGCGAGGGGCTGGCAGCGGAAGGTGTTTCCACCTGTCGCGCAGTGCAGGAAGGCGCCAATGGTGGCCGGATGAAGGTGGCAGGCATCGTGACCGTGCGTCAGCGCCCCGGCAGCGCGAAGGGCGTTGTGTTTCTCACCATCGAAGACGAAACCGGCATAGCCAATATCGTCGTCTGGCCGAAGATCATGAAGGCATTTCGCCGCGAGGTGATGGGCGCGCGTCTCGTCCGCATCGAAGGCCGCATCCAGCGCAGCCCGGAAGGCGTGGTGCATGTGGTGGCGGCCAAGATCGAGGATCGCTCCGGTGCCCTGCTGGATCTCAGCGGGCGCGATGCGCAACGCCTCGTCGCGCCGTCACAAATGGCGCATCACCCCAGAAATGTGCGGATCATGCCGAAGTCGCGAGACTTCCATTGAGAGTTTCAGTTCCACGCGCCGACGAAGAACACCGCACAATAATGCAGCATCGCCCCAACCACGACAAAGCCATGCCAGATGGCGTTCTGGAAACGCAGCCGTTGCCAGACGTGAAAGATCACGCCCAGCGAATAAACGATGCCGCCCGCGGCAATCAGCCAGAACACGGTCGGCGGCAACGATTGCACAATCGTGTCGTAAACCATGATGCCGCTCCATCCGAGCGCCAGATAAAGCAGGATCGACAGCCGGTCGAAACGACCGGGCAGGAAAAGCTTCAGCATGATGCCGACGAAAGCCACGCCCCACACGAAAAGCAGCAGCGGCACAGCACGGTCGCCCATATGCATCGCGAAAGGCGTGTAGGTTCCGGCAATCAGCAGATAGATGGCCGAATGATCGAAACGGCGCAGGAACCATTTGGTCGGCGAGACCGGCCAGATATTATAGACCGCCGAAATACCGAGTGCGCCCAGAAGGCACGCCAGATAGACGCTGGAAGAAATCGATGTCGACGCAGAACTGTTGGGCAGGAAATAGATCAGCATGGCGATTGCACCGGCAAAGGCCAGCGCCACGCCCAGCACATGGATGACGCCATCCGCCCAGAGCTCCGCCCGGTCGTAATGCCATTTGATTGTATCTGGCAGTTTCATAATCTTCGCCCTGTCCGATCTTCAGACAGCAAACTGCCATTGCTCTGCAGCGTCAAGATGACAGTTAAACGCATCGTGTTTTCCAAAAATCGATTCCGACTTTTGGGCAAATGCGTCAATCGATGTCGAGATTTAAACCGGCGACCAACCGCCGCCGGTAGAAGCTTACTGCGCGGCAGGCGCGTAAGAAGCCTGGATCGGCGCAACACCCGGCAGCGGTGCCGAAGAACCGCTTGGCAGGGCAACCGGCTCGATAGAAGCCGCGGCATCGCGTGTCGGACCGTTACGGAAACCGCCATCCATGCCGGTTTCTTCCAGCATACCCTGACGCTTGGCGTCGTAATAATAGCCGCGTGCATAGTAACGCACGGCCTGGCTTTCATTGCCGCCAGCAACCTTATACGCGCCCGACAGATAGCGAACGGCATACTTCAGGTTGGTTTCGGCATCGAGCAAGCCCTTCGGTGCGCCCTTATAGCCCATGCCGCGTGCCGTCGGATGGCTGATCTGCATCAGACCCCAATAGGGTCCATTGCGCGCACCGGGATTGAAGCGGCTTTCGCGATGCACAACCCGGCGCACCAGACGCTCAGGCACATCATAAGCGACGGAATATTTGGCAATCAGCGCATCGAGATCTTTCGGCGCGTGCTCCGGCGTCTCGAAAGCCATGTTGGCGGCGACCGAAGCAGGCGAAGCGGCAGCACGTGCGCCCGCATAGGCCATCATCGGCTGCGAAACGCCGCGTTCGCCCGGAATGGGAACGACGGCTGGCAGAGCAGGTTCGGCGGAAGCAACAGCTTCGGCACCCGCTGCTGGCACGCCGGGAACGGCAGTGCCGTCCGTTGTTGTGGCAGCGGCAATAGCGGCAGCACCGCCCGTTGCAGCCGGACCAGCAGCCATAGCCGTTGCAGTCGTGCCAACGGCGGCACCAGCGGTCGGAACGGTGGCAGCCCCCGGAACCGCAGCTGCGGTCGCGGCGGCAGGCGCACCCGCCACAGCAACAGCCTGCGGCGCGGCAGCGCCGACAGCGGCACCCGCTGCACTCGTCTGCGGTGCGGTATCAGCTGGGGAAATTAGAGCCGTTTTGACCGGCTTGCCATCATTGGTGGTATTGCAGGCGCTCAGCGCCACGGCGCAGCCCAAAAGCAGGACACCCTTGCGTGCAAGGGAAGCGGATGCAGAAGAAAAAAGCGCGAAACGCATAGCTGGACCCGTTCTCAGGAATCGAAATCTTTTTCGATGCGTTTTTCAAGCTCGACCAGATCGTCAGGCAGCGGCAAACCGTTCGCACGGAGCGCATTCAGCTTTTCGCGAACTGTTTCGCGGATTTCATGGGCGTCCTGCGGCTGATTCACCATTTGCTCAAACAGCAGCGCAATTTCCGCCTTGATGTCCTCGAATGCCATCCAGATCCTCTTGGCTTAACGGCCTCCAGGAAGCCCGTTGCAGTCAATATTCTTTCGGTCGATGACAGTTCTGTACCACGCAAAAGACGAAAAGCGGAAGCTCTAAACGTCGGGGTCGCGCCAAAATGAATATTTCAAATGGTAACAAAAGGATTAACGCGCTCAAAGAATGCGTGGCAGCATCGTATCTATAACGTTGAAATCCAAGGCAAAAATCCCAAGATCGTCGAAGTCCAACCCACCGTTTGGATCGAAGAGATAAATGCTCATCCAGATAAGCGCGATGACCAGCAAAATAGCCAGAATCGTGAGAATCAAAAGGCGTTTGCCGAGCGCCGCCTTGCGGCCCGCCCCCTGCTTTGAATGCTTTGCCATCGTCACTTGTCGCCCCGGCTCTGGTGCTTCGGCGTTGTTTCGGACGCGCTAATCATCATTGGTCGCATTCAGTTCTTCCGGCGGCGTGCCATGTTCAGGCGCCGACGGCAGATAGCCTTCATGGACCAGCCATTTGCGCAAAATCAGCGTTATGGCCTCTGTCAGGTTCAGACCCGGATGCTTCTCAGCGATGACGCGCTCCAAAGCATCATGCACATCATCGGGAAGATAGGTGCTCATTCTGTCTCCTCCGCTTAGAGCGCGTTTCGATCTGATTGGATCGGCGCTCTAACTGTTTGATAGAACGCGCATCTTATCCGAAAACCGGTTCCCACTTTTCGGGATGCGCTCTGTCCTTTGCTTTATCGCGCATCTTATCCGAAAACCGTTTCACACTTTTCGGGATGCGCTTAATAAAATCAGGCAACCGTTACGGACACACTGCCGACACCATCCACCTTGCCCACGAGACGGTCGCCGCGCTGCACGGGGCCGACGCCTGCGGGCGTGCCTGTGAATATAAGATCGCCTGGTTGCAGCTCAAAGAGCGACGAAAGATAGGAAATCGTTTCGGCCACTTTCCAGATCATCTGATTGAGATCGCCGGACTGGCGCGTCTCACCATTGATCGAAAGCGAAATCGACGCCGACTGCGGGTGGCCTACATCCGATACTGGCGCAATGGCCGAGCATGGTGCGGAATGCTCGAAAGCTTTGGCGACTTCCCACGGACGACCGGCCTTTTTAGCGACCGCTTGCAGGTCGCGCCGCGTCATGTCGATGCCGACCGCATAGCCGTAAACGTGATCCAGCGCCTTCTCGACCGGAATATCGATACCGCCGGTCTTCAGCGCAATCACCAGCTCGATCTCGTGATGCACATCCTCGGTCTTGGGCGGATAGGGAAAATCACCGCCATTGATGACCAGACTATCCGGGTTCTTCTGGAAGAAGAACGGAGGATTGCGGGTCGGATCACCGCCCATTTCGATGGCGTGATCGGCATAATTCTGCCCGACGCAATAGATGCGGTGCACGGGGAAAAGCGCGTCTGTTCCTTTCACGGGCAGAAAAGGCTGCGGGCGCGGCGCGAAGACATAATCGGTCATTGGGGATTATTCCGATCGGAAATTGCAGAATACGACGAGTTTCACCCATCATGCAGACGCAAGCGCGTCCTCGCAAGTCTTGAAAGCAGCAATTCCCCGTTATCGCCCGTCTGAGACCACGACAAAATCCGCCAGGCGCGATTGTCCCACGACGAGTTGCGCATTGGGAATGTCGTTGGAAAGTGCGCGATTGCGGGCCGTCTCCTCGTCGAAACCGAAAGAGAGCCAGCGGTCGATCAATCGCCGTTCCAGTACCGGAAAAGGCACATCAAGGCGGATCGTCATGTCGAAAAACGGCGCCAGTCTCGACCATGGTTGCTGGTCGAGCAGCAGATAATTGCCTTCCACCAGAAGCACGCGATGCTCGGGGCCGACCACCGAGGCCGCCGCGCGGGAAAGCTCCAGCGAACGGTCGAACACCGGAATGAACACTTCTTCCCGCGCGTGTTTCAGCCGTTCGAGCAGCGCCGCAAACCCGGCGCAATCGAAAGTCGGCGGCGATCCTTTGCGACTGCGCAGACCACGCTGATCGAGAATCACGTCATCAAGGTGAAACCCGTCCATCGGCACGACGATGGACGGTGCGTCATCACCCTTGTTAAGGGCGGCGCGCAGCTCTTCAGAGATCGTAGACTTGCCTGCGCCCGGAGGGCCGGCAATCGCAACGATCAACCGGCCATCATCCTCGGCAAGCCGCGCAAGAATTTTTGAAGGCAGGGCTTCGCGGTCGATAGGCATCATGTCCGGTTTCCGTATTCTGTCCTTGCCGATGGGTGGGCTGACAGATGCAGCGATTCGAGCGGCCCGCTCAAGAAAACTATGCAGCCTCGGCCTTCGGTCGCATCGCGCCCGTCATCAGAGCCACGGCGTCAGACATCGAATATTCCTTGGGGTCGATCACCGTCAGGCGACGTCCGAGCCGGTGAATATGGATGCGGTCGGCCACTTCGAACACATGTGGCATGTTATGCGAGATGAGCACAATCGGCATGCCCCGCGCCTTGACGTCCTGAATCAGCTCCAGCACGCGGCGCGATTCCTTGACGCCGAGCGCTGCCGTCGGCTCATCCATGATCACGACCTTGGACCCGAAAGCGGCAGCACGCGCCACCGCAACACCCTGGCGCTGCCCGCCGGACAGCGTCTCCACCGCCTGGCCAATGTTCTGGATGGTCATCAGACCCAGTTCCGTCAGCTTGTCGCGGGCGATCTTCTCCATCGCGCCTCGGTCGAGCATACGGAACACCGAGCCAAGAGGTCCCTTGCGGCGGATTTCCCGCCCGAGAAACAGATTGTCGGCAATGGAAAGCGCAGGCGACAGAGCGAGGTTCTGATAAACCGTCTCAATTCCGGCATGCCGGGCTTCCATCGGCGAATGGAAGCTGACCGGCTTGCCGTCGAGCTGGATTTCGCCTTCGTCGGGCTTGATCGCGCCGGACAGCGCCTTGATGAGCGATGATTTGCCGGCACCATTGTCACCGATAACGGCGAGGATTTCGCCAGGATAGAGATCGAAATCGGCATGGTCGAGCGCGGTAACGCGCCCATAACGCTTGACCAGACCTTTTGCCGAGAGAACAGGTGTAGCCGAGTTTGTCATGCGGCAGCCTTTCTGATCCATTGGTCGATGGCGACAGCGGCGATAATGAGAACGCCAATCAGGAGATAGGTCCATTGCGGATCGGTGCCCCAAAGCCGCAGGCCGAGCGAGAACACGCCGACAATCAGCGCGCCGAACATGGTGCCTAGGATCGAGCCGCGCCCGCCAAAGAGCGAGATACCGCCGATCACCACAGCCGTGATGGATTCGATATTGGCGAACTGGCCTGCGGTCGGTGACACGGAACCGAGGCGACCGATCATTGCCCACCCGGCCAGAGCGCAGATGATACCGGCCAGAACATAGACCGACATCAGGATCGGCTTGACCGAAACGCCGGACAGCTTTGCGGCCTCCGGATCATCGCCGATGGCATAGACATGGCGGCCCCAGGCGGTGTGGTTCAGCACATACCAGAGCAACAGCACCAAAAGCACCATGGCGATCACGCCATAGGTAAACACAGCACCACCGACGCGAATGCTCTCGCCGAAAAATTGCAGGATCGGCGCTTGCGCGGTGATCTCCTGCGCGCGGATGGTTTCATTGGCCGAATAGAGGAAATTTGTCGCCAGAATCACCTGCCACATGCCGAGCGTGACAATGAAGGGCGGCAGGCGGACATAAGCGACAAGAAAGCCGTTGATGAAGCCGCAAAGCGCGCCGGTCGCAAAGCCAAGCACGATGGAAAGCTCGGCTGGCAGGCCATAGCGGAAAGTGAACTGGCCCATCACCACCGATGACAGCACCATGATCGCGCCGACCGAAAGATCGATACCGGCAGTGAGGATGACCAGCGTTTGCGCTGCGGCCACGATACCTGTGATGGCGACCTGCTGGAGAATGAGCGTGAGCGCAAAGGCGGAGAAGAACTTGCCGCCCAATGTGACGCCGAACACCACCAACGACAGGACCAACACGATCAGCGGCACGGCTGCCGGATTGTGATGCAGAAACTGGCGGACGCGGTAAACGGTCGAACGATCGCCCGCATCGAAGGAGGCGACGTCGGTTGCGCTTTGCGACAGGGTTGTCTCAAATGCCTGCATCGACGGTTTTTGTGCAGCGGATGCCGCCTGTGGCTCACTCATGATTGTCTCCTGCTTTCGCCCGCAGAACGATCCGGCAAATCTGACGACTCACCGGACCGGCATTTCAACGACGGATCAGCCCCAGCACTTGCCGAGCGCCGTCTTGGTATCGATGGACGGCACGCCATCGACGGGCTTGTCAGTGACGAGTGTCACGCCCGTATCGACGAAGGTTTTGCCCTCGGTCGGCTTCGGCTTTTCGCCAGTATCGGCAAATTTCTTGATTGCCTCGATGCCAAGCGACGCCATCTGCAACGGATATTGCTGCGAGGTTGCGCCGATCACGCCAGCCGCAACGTTCTTCACGCCGGGACAGCCGCCATCGATGGAAACAATCAGTACATCCTTTTCACGCCCCACTGCCTTCAACGCTTCATAAGCGCCAGCAGCGGCAGGTTCGTTGATCGTGTGCACGACATTGATGGTCGGATCTTTCTGGAGAAGGTTTTCCATGGCGCGGCGACCGCCTTCTTCATTGCCGTCGGTCAGATCGCGACCGGCGATGCGTGGATCGTCCTCATCGCCAAGCTTGCTCTTGTCCTTCGGGTCAATGCCGAAGCCGACATCGAAGCCCTGATCGCGCAGAACGTCGACGCTGGGCTGCGAGGCTGTCAGGTTGAGGAAGGCGACACGCGCATCCTTTGCCTTGTCGCCAAGCGTTGATGCGGCCCATTTGCCGACCAGCTCACCGGCCATGAAATTGTCGGTCGCAAAAGTCGCGTCTGCCGCATCCGCCGGTTCCAGAGGCGTGTCGAGCGCGATGATCAGAAGACCAGCATCACGCGCCTTTTGCAGCGTCGGCACGATGCCCTTGGTGTCAGAAGCCGTGATGAGAATGCCCTTGGCGCCATCGGCGATGCAGGTTTCAACGGCTGCAACCTGGCTTTCGGAATCGCCGTCGATCTTGCCCGCATAGGTCTTGAGGTTGACGCCAAGTTCCTTGGCCTTGGCGACAGCGCCTTCTTTCATCTTGACGAAAAAGGGATTGGTGTCGGTCTTGGTAATCAGGCACGCGCCAACATCGGCGGCATGCGCAGGCAGCGCTGCAACACCAAGCGTGAAGGCAGCAAAGGCCGCCGACAGAACTGTCTTCTTCATGAACTCCTCCCAGAGTGAAACCGGTCCTTTTCCCCCGGCATGCCATGAGGAAAACACGGCTTTGAAACAGAGTCAATTAATAAATCCACTTGATTTATTAATGTGCTGTGTCACTCTCACCATCGGAGGAGAGAGCCATGGGAGGCTGGAGGCCGCACTCAAAAGCGCGAGCAGCTTGCTGCATAAGCTTTTGTTTTTATTTCATATCCCAAAGAAGAAGGCTTTTTCTCCTGCGATGAATGGGTTAGGAACCTCGCCGTGCCCGAACACGACAGTTGCAAATTCGTCAGGCCGTGGCGAAACGAGTGATTTTCGAGCACCGGAGCGGAGCGTACTTAGAAGTACGTGAGCACCGGAGCACAGGAAATTGCTCGTTGCAGACCGGCATCACGAAGAATGCAACTGTCGTGTCAAGCGTGGGATTTGGGAGAGAAAATGGTCAGGCATCATCCGGAACAGGACGTTTCCGAGCCGAGGGACGGACCGGCAGGTTCGCCCGGCCCTGCCATGCAGAAATTTGCCGAACCGGGCGCGAACATCAATCGTGGTTCCAACCAGATCGGCGTGCGCGCCTATAATGAGCGGCTGGTTCTCGCGCTCGTTCGCAGACATGGCGCACTGGCCCGGGCCGACATTGCGCGCCTGACCGGTCTTTCGGCGCAGACCGTTTCCGTCATCATTCGCGCTCTGGAAAAAGACGGGTTGATCACCCAAGGCGAGCGCGTGCGCGGGCGCGTCGGCCAGCCTTCCATGCCGATGCGGCTTGCTGCCGACGGTGTTTTCTCCTTCGGCCTCAAGATCGGACGACGCAGCGCGGAAATCATATTGATGGATTTTCTGGGCGCGATCCGCGAACGCAGGCACATCACCTATCGCTGGCCGGTGCCTGACGAAATTCGTCGTTTCGCCTTTGACAGCATTGCCGCTTTCACCGCCGCACTTGATCCGGACAAGCGCGATCGCATTGCAGGTCTCGGCATCGCGTTGCCTTTTGAACTGTGGAACTGGGTTGAAGAAGTGGGCGCGCCCGCCGCCGACATGAATGCGTGGCTTGATGCCGATCTCGTCAACGATTTCGGTGCGGTCTTTCCGTTTCCCGTGTTTCTCCAGAATGACGGCACGGCGGCCTGTGGCGCGGAACTGACCTTCGGGCGCGGACCAGAATTCACCGATTTCGTCTATTTCTTCATCGGCTCCTTCATTGGCGGCGGCGTGGTGCTGAACAATACGCTCTATCCGGGCCGCACGGGCAATGCCGGTGCGCTTGGTTCCATGCCGATGCGCATGCGCAGCGCCGAAGACGGCCGCGCGACATTGCAGCTGATCGATACCGCCTCGCTTTTCGTGCTGGAGCGACTGTTGCAGGAGCAGAATATTTCATCCGACGATCTGTGGCTATCGCCCGAAAGCTGGCACAATTTCGGCGAGCCGCTGGACGCATGGATTGCACTTGCCGCACGCGGGCTTGCCCATGCGGCGGTGGCGGCGGCGTCGATCATCGATTTTCCAGCGGCCATCATCGATGGATGGCTGCCGGAAGGCGTTCGCCATCGCATTGTCGAAGCAACGCGGGCCGAACTTTCCCGTCTCGATCTTCAGGGTCTCAGTGCGCCAGAAATCATCGAGGGCAAGGTGGGCGTGCACGCCAAGGCAATGGGTGCCGCAAGCCTGCCGCTCTCTAACCGCTATCTGTTCGACCAGAGCGTATTGTTCAAGGATGCAGGCTAGCGCCCTTGATGGCCTTGTCGATATCCTTCTTCGGACCATAAAGCGCCAGCCCGACCAGATCGGGCGCATCTGCCGGTTCTGTCTTGAACACTGCGCGGTTGGCTTCGTCATGGCCGGTCTCGAACATGGCCCGCACATAAGGCGCGCGCACCAGATCGCGCTGGATCGATTGCTGCCATGCCCGTTGCAGGATTTCCGGCGTTGCGGCGAAAATCAGCATCGGCTGCCCCAGAAGCGGCGCATGGCGTCGGCCCGACGCATCCTCATAGGGCGTACCCATTGCATCAGGCACCGCGCCGGATATGCCGGTTGCGATAAAGGCGGTCACGTTTAGTTTCTGCCAGATAGGCAAATCGTTCAGGACAAGAATGGCTACTTTGGTATCGAAAATCATCGGTTCTTCCTCTGTTCGAGAGAAGACCTATCTCTTCGCGGCTGCAATTTCTGGAACGTTTGTGCGTCCCCGCCTATAAGCTGCCGGTGTCATGCCATAAGCCCGCCGGAACCAGCGCCCCATATGGCTCTGGTCTGCAAAGCCGCTGAGCGCTGCGGCTTCCGCTGGCGGCACTTTCTCTCGCAACAGGCGGCGCGCTTCGGCAAGCCGCAACTGCACCAGATAGGCATGGGGTGATGTGCCAAACTCACGCCGAAACCCGCGTGAAAGCTGAAACCGGTCCGCAGCACCTGCGGCTTTTGCCAGTTCATCCAGCCCGAATTCTTCATCGAAGCGCGCACGCAGATACTCCATCGCACGGGCGGCAACGGGATGCGGCACCGAACCCGTCTCCGGCCTCTCCTGCCCTAAATGCCGCGCCAGATGCTGCGTAACCTGATCGCGATAATCCTCGACCATCAGCTGCGGCGCTTGCAGAAAGATTGCTTCGCAGGCACGTGCGATAGCTTGAAACAACTGCTGGTCATCGGCCAGCGTTTCGCGAAAACCGATATGCGCGTCATTGCCGCCCATCGCATCGCGGATCAGCGATTGCGGCATATAGAGCATATTGTAGGTGAAACCGTTCGCCTCAATCGCCTGCCCATCGTGGCATTCGCCCGGTTCGATGAGAATCACCCGGCCCGGCGTGCTCTGCCGCCGCTTGCCGCGACAGAAAAAGTCCTGCACGCCCGCATGTGTTACACCGACAAGCCATTCGTCATGGAAATGCATGTCATAGGCATGGCTGTGGAAACGCGCAGCAACGGCTTCAAGTCCCGTGGCATCGTCGCGTTTCAGGCGCATGACATCGCGGGCGTCGTGGCCATGGTGGTTCATGTCGGTCATCGGATAAATTTGTAGCACATCGCGTCACAAACACACGCTTTGTTATTTTCAATCAATAAGTTTGATCTATCTTGTCTTGCAAAGGGCACAAAAGCCGACAAGTTAACCGCTTGAAACCATTGGACCGAACGGGAAAGATATGACCGTCAAGACGATTGCGACCACGCCTTTTCAAGATCAGCAACCGGGCACCTCAGGCCTGCGCAAGAAGGTTCCTGTATTCCAGCAGCCCAACTATGCCGAAAACTTCATCCAGTCGGTTTTCGATGTGCTGGAAGGGTTTGAAGGCAAGACGCTGGTGGTTGGCGGCGACGGGCGCTTCTACAATCGCGAAGTGATCCAGAAGCTCATCAAGATCGCGGTAGCCAACGGCTTCGGTCGTATCATGGTCGGTCAGGGCGGCATTCTGTCGACACCGGCCGCGTCCAACATGATCCGCAAATACAAGGCTTTCGGCGGCATGATACTGTCGGCGAGCCATAATCCCGGCGGCCCGAAGGAAGATTTCGGCATCAAATACAATATCGGCAATGGCGGCCCGGCACCGGAAAAGATCACCGAGGCGATCTTCGCACGCTCCAAGGTGATCGATCAGTACAAAATCGCCGAGGTGGCCGATGTCGATATCGACAAACTCGGCAGTACCAAACTGGGTGACGCCGAGATCGTCATTTTTGATCCGGTGACCGACTATGCCGAGCTGATGGAAAGCCTGTTCGATTTCGACGCCATCCGCGCCATGATCAAGGGCGGTTTTGGACTCAAATTCGACGCCATGCATGCCGTGACCGGTCCTTACGCCAAGGAAATTTTCGAGCGCCGTCTCGGTGCACCGGATGGCAGCGTCGTCAATTTCGTTCCGCTGCCGGATTTCGGCGGGCATCACCCCGATCCGAACCTCGTCTATGCAAAAGATCTCTACGATCTGCTGATGTCAGACGACGCGCCAGATTTCGGTGCAGCCTCCGATGGCGACGGCGACCGTAACCTGATCATCGGGCGCGGCATTTTCGTCACCCCTTCCGATTCGCTCGCCATGCTCGCCGCCAATGCGCATCTGGCACCCGGATATAAGGGTGGCATCAAGGGCATCGCGCGTTCCATGCCCACCAGCGCCGCCGCCGACCGTGTCGCGGAAAAGCTCGGCATCGGCATGTATGAAACGCCGACCGGCTGGAAATTCTTCGGCAATCTGCTGGACAATGGCAAGGTCACGATCTGCGGCGAAGAAAGCTCCGGCACGGGCTCCGATCACGTGCGTGAGAAAGACGGCCTGTGGGCCGTGCTGCTCTGGCTCAACATTCTGGCCGTGCGCAAGGAAAGCGTGAAGGCCATTGTCGAGGAACATTGGGCGCGCTTCGGGCGCAATTATTACACCCGCCACGACTATGAAGCGGTCGATTCGGATATCGCGAACAAGCTGGTGGCCGACCTGCGCGGCAAGCTTTCGAGCCTGCCGGGCACCACGGTCAACGGTTTGAAGATCGAGAAGGCCGACGACTTCGCCTATCATGATCCGGTCGACCATTCGGTGAGCGAGCATCAGGGCATCCGCATCTATTTCCCCGATGGCGGGCGCGTCGTGCTTCGCCTGTCCGGCACGGGCACGTCGGGCGCAACGATCCGCATCTATATCGAACGCTACGAAGCGGATACCGCCAAGCACAATCTCGATACGCAGGAAACACTTGCCGCACTGATCGACGCTGCGGAACAGATCGCCGAAGTCAAGAAGCGCAGCGGACGCGACGCTCCGTCGGTGGTCACCTGATCAGTTAGGGAATAGGGGAATAGGGGAATAGGGGAATAGGGGAATAGGGGAATAGGGGAATAGGGGAATAGGGGAATAGGGGAATAGGGGAATAGGGGAATAGGCTAGCAAGGCAGAAACCTTGTTCAAGCGCTCTTTTCACTTATTCCCCTACTGCCTTACTCCCCTACTCCCTTAATCGAACACAATCGCCGGAGCTGGCCGACCAGCCCCGTTGCCGCCCTTCATGTTTTCCCAGACCTTCGAGGCGATATCGAGGTAGATTTTCGCGTGCTCACTATCCGGCTCGACCACCGTGACCGGTGTGCCATTATCCGAATGGGCGCGGATATCCATATGCAACGGCACTTCGCCGAGGAACGGCACATTGAGGCGCTCGGCCTCCTTGCGCGCGCCGCCATGACCGAAAATATCGTAACGCTTGCCGGTATCCGGCGCGATGAAGTAGCTCATATTCTCGACAATGCCGAGCAACGGCACATCCACCTTGCGGAACATCGAAAGGCCCTTGCGTGCGTCGATCAGCGCAAGATCCTGCGGTGTCGAGACGACGACCGCACCAGCCAGCGGCACCTGTTGCGCCATGGTCAATTGCGCATCGCCGGTGCCCGGAGGCATGTCGACGACGAGGACGTCAAGCTCACCCCAAGCCACTTCGCGCAGCATCTGCGTCAGCGCCGACATGACCATCGGCCCGCGCCAGATCATCGGCGTTTCCTCATCGACCATGAAGCCCATGGACATGACCTTGAGGCCGTAATTTTCCATCGGCTTCAGGATGCGGCCTTCAATCGTTTCCGGACGACCGGTGAGGCCCAAAAGACGCGGCATGGACGGGCCATAAATATCGGCGTCGAGAATGCCGACCTTCAAGCCATTGGCCTGCAGACCGAGCGCGAGATTGACCGCTGTGGTGGACTTGCCCACGCCACCCTTGCCGGATGCAACAGCGATGATCGCGCCGACACCGGGAATGCCGGGCTTTTGCGCCGCACGTTGCGGTGGCGAGGGATGACGATGTTGCGCAGGTGCGGCGGCAGCAGGGCGTGGTTGCGGCTTTGGCGGCGGCGGAGCGTCGTCGCTGGTGCGACCGCCTCGCTTTTCCGCCGTCAGCGTGACCAGTGCACCGGAAACGCCGGGTATTTCCTTCACGGCCTTTTCCGCTGCAACCCGCATGGGTTCCAGCCCGTCTGCGCGTTCCGCTGGAACCGTGATGGAGAAGAAGACTTTGCCGTCGGCAATAAAGATATCCGATACCAGTCCGAGCGACACAACATCGCTTTCGAAGTCCGGTCCCGTCACGGTCTTCAGCCGCTCCAGAACCTGTTCGCGCGTTACGCTTGCCATTTCGATTCCCTTGACTAGGGGAGTAAGGGAATAGGGAAGTAAGGCAGTATGTTCCTCGAAACGAACACACCGCGCGACCACCTATTCCCTTACTCCCCTATTCCCATATTGCCTTACTGTTACTGCCTTATTCCCATTTCACCAAGAGGCCAATACCCATTCAGGCCGCTTCCTCGCAGACGGCAGCTTCGGGGCGGTGCCCCATGAGATAAAGCGCGCAGGTGGTACGCAGCATGGAGGCGAAATTAGGGATCGCGCCATTGGCCTCCAGCGCCTCATCATAGAGCGTGGAGATAAAGCGCGGTGTGGTCAGATTCTGGCTGGCCGCGATCTCATCCAGCAGGCGCCAGAATGTGGCCTCCAGCTGAATGCTGGTGGAATGCCCGCCAATGCGCACGGAGCGATTGATCTGCCGGTAGCCTTCCGGGTCCTGCTCAGCGAAAACCTTGCACATGGGTTCCTCCATTACAGAGCACATCCCGAAAAGTGTGAAACGGTTTTCGGAAAAGATGTGCGCAGAAATAAACTTCAGAGCGCCGATCTGTTTCCAGATTGAAAAGCGCTCCCTCGAGAGCACGAACTGCGCTGTGGTAGCCGATTGCCACCACGCCGTCGTTTTTTCTTTCATAATCGACAACCAGTGAGACAATCGCAAGCCGCTTTTGCTGAAGCGCTGCCAAAAATGACATGCAAGAAATAGGAGTCCCTTGTGGCTAAAGCCATTCATTCGATGATCCGCGTTCTCGACGAGGAAAAATCCGTTTCCTTCTACCAGCAGGCCTTCAAGCTCGACATTGCAGAACGCATTGATTTCGAAACATTCACCCTGATCTATCTGCGCAATGCGGAAGCCGACTTTGAAGTCGAGCTGACGGTCAACAAGGGTCGCACCGAACCATACAATCTGGGCGACGGATACGGCCATCTTGCCGTGGTCGTGGACGATGTCGACGCCGAACATGTCCGTTTCACCGCGCTTGGTTTCAAGGTCGGCAAGCTTGTCGATTTCAAGAACAACGGCGTGCAGCTCGCCCGCTTCTTCTTTGCCGAAGATCCGGACGGGTACAAGATCGAAGTTCTGCAGCGCGGCGGCCGTTACCAGTAAGCCGCCCTGCACCTGTATCGCCTGTCATGGCCGAGAGGAGCGGCCACGACAGACGCCAGCGTTCCCGGTGGCGACAATTCGCCGGGGGCGCGCAGCCAGCCCATTCATTCCGGATGGGCAAGCAAAGGAGGAGAACCGAATGACCACCGTTTTCGACGGTCTTTCCACCCACGAAAAGAAGAAGCTCTCCCGCCGCGACCTCTTGAAGCGCGGTGCGGGCCTGAGCCTTGGGGCCATGCTGGTCATCAGCGGCAATGCCGTTATCTGCCCGCAATTTGCATGGGCGCTTGAGACAACGACGCTCAAGCCCGAAACCATGGCGACGCTGATCCAGCTCGCACGCGATATCTATCCGCATGACAAGCTTCCCGACCGGTTTTACGCCATTGCCGTCAAACCCTATGACGCGGATTCCGCCAAGGACGAAACGCTGAAAAAGCTGATCGAAGACGGTGTTGCCGATCTGAACAAACGGGCCGGAGCCGGAGGATATCTCGGTCTGGGCTGGGAGGAAGAGCGCGTGGCGATCCTGCACGATATCGAAGAAAGCCCCTTTTTCCAGAAGGTGCGCAGCGGACTTGTGACCGGCCTTTATAACCAGAAGGATATCTGGCCGCTCTTCGGCTACGAAGGCGAATCCTATTCCAAGGGCGGTTACATCAAGCGCGGCTTCGACGATATCGAGTGGCTTTAGAGCATTTCCAGCAAAAGTGCGTAGCGGTTTTGCGTGGGATAATGCGTAAAAACAAAAGTCCGGATCAAGCTCAACCGAACCAATTTCACAGCGGCATCACCGTCCGGCAAGCGCCATGCGCTTTGCGGAAACGGCGAAGCATTGGGAGGAAACCATGGCTGCTCCATATGATCTCAAGGACGACAAGGTCGTCGTCATCATCGGTTCCGGCGCTGGCGGCGGCACGCTCGGCAACGAGCTGGCGCAGAAAGGCATTGACGTCGTTATTCTGGAAGCCGGAAAGCGCCACGAATTCGAAGACTTCATCAATGACGAATGGGATAGCTTTGCGCAGCTCGCCTGGCTGGACAAGCGCACCACATCAGGCGACTGGCGGGTTGCGAAGGATTTCCCGAATCTGCCCGCATGGATCGTCAAGGCGGTCGGCGGCACCACCACGCACTGGGCTGGCGCATCGTTGCGTTTTCAGGAACACGAATTCCACACGCTGACCAATTACGGCAAGCTGGAAGGCGCAAACCTGCTCGACTGGCCGATCACCCTTGCCGATCTGGAGCCTTATTATACCAAGGCCGAGGACAAGATGGGCGTGACGCGCACCAACGGCATTGAAGGCCTGCCCGGCAACAACAATTTCAAGGTGCTGAAGGCTGGTGCCGACAAGCTCGGCTACAAGGAATGCCATACCGGCCGCATGGCCATCAATTCCGCGCCGCGCGATGACCGCATGGGCTGCCAGCAGACCGGTTTTTGTTTTCAGGGCTGTAAATGGGGCGCGAAATGGTCGACGCTCTATACCGAAATTCCAAAGGGCGAGGAAACCGGCAAGCTGGAAGTTCGTCCCGAATGCACCGCGCTCAAGATCGAGCACAATGCGGCTGGCAAGGTGACGGGCGTGCTCTATGCCGACAAGGACGGCAAGCAGCATCTGCAAAAAGCGCGCGTTGTCTGCGTTGCGGGCAATTCGATCGAAAGCCCGCGCCTGCTGCTCAACTCCGCCTCGTCGAAATTCCCAGACGGCCTCGCCAATTCATCGGGGCAGGTCGGGCGTAATTACATGCGTCACACCACAGGCTCGGTTTACGCCTCGTTTGAAAAGCCGGTTCACATGTATCGCGGCACGACCATGGCCGGTATTATCCGCGACGAAGCGATCCACGATCCGAAGCGCGGCTTTGTCGGCGGTTATGAAATGGAGACCATTTCACTCGGGCTTCCCTTCATGGCGGCGTTCCTCAATCCGGGCGGCTGGGGCCGCAGCTTCACCTCGGCGCTGGATGATTACGTCAATATGGCGGGCCTCTGGATTGTCGGCGAGGACATGCCGCAGGCGGATAATCGCATCACATTGAGCAAGGATGTGAAAGACGAGCACGGCCTGCCGGTGCCGGATGTGCATTATAGCGATCATCCCAACGATGTTGCGATGCGTACACACGCCTATGCGCAGGGCAAGGCGCTTTATGAAGCGGTGGGGGCCGTTCGCACCTTCCCGACGCCGCCCTACCCCTCAACGCATAATCTCGGCACAAACCGCATGAGCGAAAAGCCGGAGGACGGCGTGGTGAACAAGCATGGGCAGTCGCATGACATCAAGAACCTGTTCGTGTCGGATGGCAGCCAGTTCACAAGCGGCGGTGCCGAAAATCCAACCCTGACCATCGTGGCGCTTGCCATCCGTCAGGCGGATTACATTGCCGAGCAGATGAAAAAGCGGACGATCTAGTCAGACAGAAAACATTCTCCCCTGACCGCAGCAAACAGAACCGGCGCGACCAATTCGCGCCGGTTCTGTTTGGCGCTTGGCAAAGATGCGCGGTTTGGACTAGATAGGCTCCGCAGAACAATGAGAGGCACCCGGTTGAAGCTCAACGCGCGCCAGTTTCGGAGCAGTCTTGCAATACGCCTGTTGAGCGTATTGGCTTTGATGCTCGTGGCATTCGCGCATAAGCCGGTCGATCTGAATGCTCTCGACAGTTTTCAGCTGGCGCAATACCAGCTGCCTGATGGAACCTATCCTGTCATCTGTATCAGCGATCAGGGTGAAAATCAGGATCACCACGGCCATGACAAGCATCTGAGCAGCGAAAGCTGCGAGGCCTGCCGTATCGCCTCCGGTTTCCTGTGCCCAACGCCTGACAGCTCGACCGGCCCTTCACCGCATATCGCGATGGCTGATGGCGTTGTGCCGCCACAGCCGGTTTTGCGCCGCGCAGTCTATCCGCCTTCGGCACCGCCGCAAGCGCCGCCTCTCGCCTGAACACGTCCCGTTTGAACGAATGCGCCTGACAAAGGCTGGCGCGTCTTCCTCACGACTATTCAGGTAATTCAACATGAAAAACTATCGTCTTTTTGCGTCCGCAATTTCGCTCGCAGCCCTTTGCGCTTCCGCTGGCATGGCCAATGCCCATTCGTCGCTCGACCAAAGCGAAGCCAAGGCTGGCAGCTTCTACAAGGCCACATTCCGCATTCCGCATGGCTGCGACGGCAAAGCCACGACAGAAGTGAAAGTGGAGCTTCCGGAAGGCTTTATCGCTGCGCAGCCGCAAGCCAAGGCTGGCTGGAAAATCGAAACCACCAAGGGCGATTATGCCAAGACCTACAAGGTGCATGGCAAGGATGTCACCTCCGGTGTGAAGGAAGTGCGCTTCACCGAAGGCAGCCTGCCAGCCGAGTTCTATGACGAGTTCACCGTCGTCGGCCAACTGGCCAAGTTCGACAAGGATACCACGCTGTCTTTCCCGGTGACGCAGGTCTGTGGTAGCGACGCCTCCGTCGCCTGGACAGAGATTGCCAAGGATGGACAGAACCCGCACGAACTCGAAAACCCGGCACCCCAGCTTCTTGTGCTGGCCGCGACCGGTGCTGACGAGCATGCAGGCCATGATGGGCACGGTGACGGACACGGGGGCCATCACGATCAGGCCGGTCATGCAGCAGAGCCGGTAAAACTCGGCGATCTCACAATCACCTCGCCTTCGGTACGCGCCATGGTGCCCGGCGCCAAGGTGGCAGGCGGCTTCCTGACAATCGCCAATAACGGCAAGGATGCCGACAAGCTCGTATCGGTCACGACAGCGGGCGTGAAGCGCGTGGAAGTCCATGAAATGAGCATGGAAAACAACGTGATGAAGATGCGCAAGCTCGATGGCGGTCTCGACGTGCCTGCGGGCGAAACCGTCGAACTGAAGTCCGGCGGTTATCACCTCATGTTCATCCAGCCCGAGAAGCCTTACACCGAAGGCGAAACTGTGCCGGTCACGCTCCAATTCGAAAAGGCTGGCAAGGTCGAGATCAACTTCCCCGTTACGGCCCAGAATGGCCAGATGGGCGATCATTCATCCGATCATTCCGGCCACTAATTCCCGGAGCATGGGGGCGCAGTGCCTTCTCTCCCCCCTCCACCGGCATTGCGCCCGTTTGCCGCAACCGCTGTCCCCCCACAGCGGTTGCGTATTCATTCAAATGCTGTAAACATGACTATTATAGTCTAGAATAATTCTACACTCTTGAAATATCTAAGCTTTTTAAAAGTTGACTAATTGACTCCAGATCAATTTGCGGCTTTTATACCCTTCGCGCAATCCTGCGCACCTTTGATGTCTGGGCCTTGAACCCTTTCGATTGGAGGACCCAATGGTTGGTCTCGGCGAATGCCGGTCCGCAAATATCGACGGCCTGCCCTGGCAGCTCAGTCTTTTGCCGACCGGATACTGCAATATACGCGGTGAAACGGAACGTCCCGTTCAGCGCAAGCAGGGCAAATGCCTTGCCTCGTATCCGTCTTCCGATGTTTCATCGTGGAGGCGCACATGAATATGCGTATATCGCAGCTGAACGGCGCCAATACCGCAGGCTATTTCGACCGCCTGCCGGAAAAGCTGGTGCTGGAAGGTTATCGTCGCTGGACTGCGGGTTTCGAGACTGGCTCGATTATCCCGTGGGAAATGACCTGGGGTCTCTATTCGGAAGTGCTCGGACCATCGGAGGCGAAGCGCGCTGTCGGCGAGCTTTCGCACTTCATCCGCGTGTTGCGTCATTGTGCAAGCTGCCAGTTGCGTGCGTTCCCGTTTGACTCGCATCATGTCTGCCGCGAGGAATGTCTGACATTGGGGCTGATTTCCGGCCTGCATAATCAGGACGCTCTGTTGCTCGACACGTGCCTTGAGGCCATTGCCTGCAAAAGGCGCTGCGACGATGTGGCAGCTGCGGCAAGCAATTTTGCCGAAGCTTTGGCCGATTTCGGCCAGACTTTGCTGCCAATACCGATTCACGCCATCGACACCGCTTTGAACATTACGCATCGCGCGACTTTTCACTGAGCTGAACAAGTCGAACCCTTTGCGAATAATAACGATTCTGATTTTTAAGTCGTCGCGACGCGGCGCAAGGAGATAGAAATGCAGGCCAGAACCGAACGACGCCTCGGCATTGCCGCTGCCCTCGTACTGACCGCAGCAGCATTTGTCATGCCGGGCGTATCCACCCAGATTGCGCAAAACGACGTTGCGCCACAGAAGCAGATTCACATGGCTTCGGCCGACACACTGCGCGCCGAGTTCCGTCATTTCGTCAGGCTTGGCGAAGCGATGCCGAAGTCGGTCCGCTACGAATAGAATACAAAAAAGGCCGTCTCTGACGGCCTTTTGTTTAAGCATGTATCTCGATGGTCCGGTTAGCCGACGACAATCGGCGCCTGCCCCTGTACGCGATTATACAGGTCGATAATGTCCTGATTCATCAGGCGGATGCAGCCGGACGACATGGACTGGCCGATGGACCACCATTCCGGCGAGCCATGGATGCGATAGCCGGTGTCGCGACCATTCTGGAAAATATAAAGCGCGCGTGCGCCGAGCGGATTCTGCGGACCCGGCTCCTGACCATTGCGGTATTTTTCGAGTTCCGGCTTGCGCTGGATCATTTCCGGTGGCGGCGTCCAGCGCGGCCACTGCTTCTTGTATTGCACATTGGCGCGGCCCTGCCATTCAAAGCCTGCCTTACCGATGCCGACGCCATAGCGAAGGGCTTCGCCGCCCGGCAGAACATAATAGAGGTAATGGTCTTTCAGGCTGACGACGATGGTGCCTGGCGCCTGACCGGTCGGATCAGGCACGATCTGGCGGCGGAACTGCTTCGGCACCTTGTCATAAGGAATGGCAGGCAGCGCATAGGGCCCCTCCTGCACCGATGCATACATGACATCCGGCGTCGTGATGGCGCGATCGACACTGATCTGCGGACGCATCGGCGAGATGCCGCCTGTCGACATCGTATCTACCTGAAAGGCAGACATGTCCATCGTCTGCGAGCAGCCTGCAACACCACTCAGAACGACGGCCCCGGTGCCAAGCAGAAAGCGGCGGCGGCTCAGATCATCACTCAACTTTGACATGCAAAACGCCCAAAACACAGGTGACAGGGAGCAGGCATCATGCCGCTCGGTATTAACCGTAATTTGCAGTCTTATGGTTGAGGAACCGTTAAACTAGGCGCACCGATGCTCATAAAAGAATAGCACCGGCGTGAAAACTCAACCGAGGGATGCAGCGTTTGAAAAGAAAAAGCCGGACGAAACGCCCGGCTTTTCAATCAAATCAAAGGATCGGTCAGTAGTCTTTTTCGTAGAAGATACCGCCGCTGGAATCGCCCTCTGCACCAAGCGCGCCCTTCGCCTTGAGGTTTCGCGTGATGTCGAGATTGACGGTTCCCTTGGTCGAGCCGCCAGAACCCGCTTCCACACCCAGATAGATATTGTCGCGGATGTAGCGCCCGGCGCGAACGGCAGTCTGTCCGTTGCTGTCGGTCACGACATCGAGATCGTCCAGCCCCGTTCCGGCGCGCAGCTTGTTCATGAGCGAATTGCCGCCGGGGCCGCCCGCAAGTTCCGCAGCCGCAGCCGCAAGCTGTGCGATCTGGAAGGCCGACAATTCGCTGATGGAGCGCTTGAAAATCAGCTGCGCCAGCACTTCATCCTGCGGCAGTTCTGGCGACGAGGAGAAGACGATGTTGAGATTATCGACCGTACCCGTGACCGTCACGATGGCCGTGATTTCATTGCCTTCCGAACTGGCCACGAAATTGAGCTGCGGATTGAGATCGCCGACCAGCGTGACATGGCCTTCATCGAAGGTGATGCGCTGGCCGAGAATGCCAATACGACCACGGATCAGATCAAATGAACCAACCGGCTTGATATCACTGACCGGCCCGGTGAGACGAACGCGACCGCCCAATTCCGTATCGAGGCCACGACCACGCACGAAGATCTGGTTCGGTGCATTGACGACGACATCGAGGCGCGGGCCGGCGGAATTTGTCCGCGCCACCGATTTGGCCTTGCCCTTGCGGGTTTCGACCTTGGCGCGTTCCAGCGTTTTCGCAACATTCTTCGGCGTGTTCTTGTGCTCGACGGGCACATAGGTTGCGCCGCCGCCGAGATTTTCCGGCACCGAGATTTCGGCACGCTCCACGTCAATACGACCGCCGATGAGCATATCGCCCGCCAGCGGTCCGGTGATCGTAATGCCGCCATTGACCGTTGCGACGACCAGCTTGCCATCTGCATAACGCGCACGGTCGAGCTTGATATTGATATCGGCAGGGAAATTCGCCGCCGCATTGGTCGATATCGTACCGCTTGCCGACACGGAGCCGCCGCTGCCAAATGCAGCATTGACCTGTCGCAGCGTGATGGTTTCGCCATCCATGCTGCCCATGATGTTGATGCTGTTCACACGGACATTGGTTTCCGGATCGATGAAAGTCGCGCCACTGGTGGAGAACATGCCGCGCAATTGCGGACGATCAAAACCACCGGAAACACTTGCAGTCAGCGTCAGCATACCACTGGCCTGCGCGCCGCGATCCGCGAGGAAGCGATTGGCAAGCACCAGCGGGATGTTGCCGTTGACGTTGACACCAAGTCCCTGACCGGAGAACGGCACCTTGCCGCTTGCGGTGACATTGAGGCCTTGTGGACCGTCCACCGTCAGCGATGAAATATCGACCGCTTTGGCCGCATAGCTGCCTGCTGCCTGCAGGCTGAGCGGGGCAAGACCGTTGTCGCGCAGCGGCTTGGCAGCGAGGCCGGAACCCTTGAGATTGAAGGTGGCCGCAGGATTGGTCAGCGGGCCTGTCACGCGCGCCGTGCCGGTGACATTACCTGCGAGGTCCTGCCCCTTTACAGCGCCGTTAAGTATACCGAGCGGCAGATTGGCCAGCGTCACGTCAACGGCGAGATCGCCCTTGCCGAGCGGCACTCCGCCTTTGGCTGTGACGTCGATACCATTGCCGCTTGCCGCACCCCCGGTCACCCGGGCGTCTATGTTGAGCCGGTCATTGGCAGAGGTGCCCTTGGCGTCGGCATTCAGGGCAGCAATGCCCTGCTTCTTGAGTTCCGCTGCCGTTACGCCGCGCGCCGCCATATCGAAGGCGACATTCGGTGCATCGCGGGAGCCGGTCAGGCGCGCCGTACCGTTGACCGTACCACCGAGACCTAGATCCGGCTTGAAGGTGTTGGCAAGCGCCAGCGGCAGATTGGACAGTGCCACCGACAGATCTAGCTTTTCATCGACAGAGCCGTTGACCTTCACCTGTCCTTGCGTGCCATTGGCGCCGGTGTTGATAACGATATCGCCAAAGGAAATCTCGCTGCCCTTCATGACGATATTCGCCGGTGCGGCAAGATTGGCGCGCAGCGCGCCCTGCTTCACATCGGCGGATGCGAGGCCAAGCTCAAAGCCGCCATCTTTCGGCTCAAGTGAACCGGCGGCATTGGCCACTGTACCAATCTTGAGCTTCGTATTGGCGCTGAAATCGGTCTTGGTTCCGGTGGCGTTGGCCTTGGCGTCGAACGTGTCGATACCGAAAGTGCCGACCATGATATCGCGCGCAGCAGCGTTGCCGTCCACGACAGGCACGCCGAACAGATCCTGTGCGGTCAACGCGACAGTGGCGGACGCAATGTGGTTGCCATTGACCTTTACGCCCTTGGCGTCAGCCGAAACGGTGGCGTTCTGGCGTTCGCCATCAGCTTGCAGCGCGATATCGGCATTGGCCGCACCGGTTGCTTCGGCAAGGAACAGTGCGGCGGCCGTGGAAATATCCGGCGCATCGAGTTTCAGCGCGCCATTGAGCAAACCCTTGGCGGTCTGTGTGACATTGCCGGAGAGATGCGCTCCACCAGCATTGAACAGAAGATTGGTCAGGCGCTTCTCGTCATTGACGATGTCGATCAGCGTGCCAAGTTCGATGCGCTCACCATTGAGGAAGGCATTGCCCGCCAGCTTGCCGGATAGCGCCGCACCCGTGGTGGCGTTGCCGTCGAGCATAGCGTTGAAATCAAGACCGGCATTGGCAAGCTTGCGACCTGCCAGCGTGCCCTGTGGCGCGTCGGCGCGCAGGGCCAGCGCTATCAGCTTGTCGTCGCCGCGCGCACTGCCCTTGATCGTCATGCGACCGGAGGCCTGCTTTGAAACCAGTTTCAGATCGGACAGCATCACGCCGAAATCGAAATTCGCCTTGTCCGATGCGAAAGAGCCATTGGCCGTGATTTCGCTCAGTTCATTGCCGATCCGGAAATCACGGGCCGAAAAACCTTCAGCACTACGACCGATTGCACCGGCCAGACGCACTTCGCCGTCCAGAATATTGTCGACTGCCTCGGTTCCGGTGCGCATGTTCTGCGCCGTGCCGTCAAGATCAAGATAGAATGCGCCACTGATCGGACGAACCGTGCCCTTGGCCTTGACGTCGATACTGCCAGCCAGCTCCTTGTCCGCCAACGCGCCAAACGGCGCAAGGCTTGCGACCTTGGCGGCGATATCGCCATTGAAGACGAAGTCCTCAATATTGCCCTTGAGGTCGAGGCTGAGACCGTTGCCCTCGATATTGGCCTGCGCAAGCTCCACCGGAGAACCGGCGCGCCAGCCGCCATCGATGAGAAGCGCGATCTTGCTGCCCAGTGCTTGCGCCAGCTCCGCGCGCGGCGATGAAATTCCATCCATGCCGCCAGTCACCTTGAACGTGATGTGGCGGTTTGCGGCATCGTTGAGGTTTTCGGCAACACCGCCCATATCCAGCGCAACGCTGGAGGCGGAGATGGTTGCATTTTTCAAACCGTTGACGGCGAGTTTGCCCCTCCAGTCATTGGTAGGACGGTCGCCATAGGAAACCTGAAACCGCGCATTGTCGATATAGGTTTCCGCACCCTTGACCGGCAGCAGGACGCGACCCTTGCTTTCATCGGCAATCGACGCATCAATGCTGAGCTTGTTCAGAAAATGATCATTGCCGGATTCGGCAGCAGCCTTCAGCTTCAATGCGGCGCTTGTCAGCGCCAGATCGTCGAGGCGGAAACCGCCCGCATCTTTCAGGAAGCCATCGGCAGAAAGCACGGTTTCAGCACCGAAGAAGTCGCGGAACACGGGCGGCACCAGAACGGCAATCGGCCCGTTGAAACGGGCTGCGAAAACACGTCCCCCATTGGGCGCTTCGCCTTGACGGTTGAGTGTGAATGCGCCGGTCAGCGTGCGGCTGCCATTGGTGTCGAGCGCCAGATCCACTTTCAATTCATCGAGCGGGCCAGCACCGGTCAAAGTGAGATCAACCGGCGGGCGACCGTCAATATTGAGCAGGTTGGCCACGATGCCATTGGCCGGTTCGGCGACTTTCAGATCGAGGTCGACCTTCTGGTCGGCATTGGCATAGGCCGCGCGCAGGGCAAAACTGCCGCCGGGGCCGTCAAGGCGCTTGATGTTGAAGGTGGAATTGAGCGAGCCATCGGCCAGCGAAAGACTGCCGGTTGCAGAGACTTCCGATTCGAGACCGAAAATCTCCGGTCCGAAATGCAGGCGCGCCACATCAAGCTGGTCCAGATTGATAGAAATCGGCAGTTCGGGCAGGCTGAAGCTCGACGATTCCGGCGACGGCAGGCTGTTATCCGGCAACGGCTTGCGGGCGATATCGATCCGTTCCGCGCTCAGCGACTGGATGCTGAGACGACCGAGCAGCAATGCGGTGCGGCTCCAGTTCAGCTTGGCATTTTCAATGCGCAACCAGACGCCTTCGCGGTCGGCAATGGTGATCAAGCCGATGGAAGCTTCCGACGACAAAACACCGCTGATGCCCGACAGAGAAATGCGGCGGTTCGGCGCGGAAAGCTGGCTTTCAACAAAAGACAGGAAATAGGATTTTTGCTCTTCGTTGCTTTCAGACGCTTCGGCCTGCTGCGTGCTCTGGCTCTGATCCTGCGCCTGTGCGGGCGCGACAATCGATGCCGTGGTCTGCGTATCCACGCCGACAAGCGTAACCCATGCGCCCGGTATGGCCAGCACGGCGGCCACAACAGCGAGAATCAGGAAAAGGAAAACTGCGATAAATCTGGTCAAAACGCCTGTCCTATGCCCACGTAGAATGCATAGCTCGGATCACCCGAGCGGCGGTTAAGCGGTATGGCGACGTCGAGGCGGATCGGCCCGAGGCCGGTCAGGTAGCGTAGACCGCCACCGGCGCCAATGCGCATTTGTTCGGAGAAATCCGGGAACGATTTTTCGCCGACATAGCCCGCATCGACAAAGGCGACCGCTCCGATGGAATCGGTAATGCGGGTGCGCACTTCGCCTGAAGCTTCCACCAGCGAACGTCCGCCGACAATGTTGCCGTTTCCGGCATCGACGCCGATATTGCGATAGGCATAGCCGCGCACCGAGCCGCCGCCGCCAGCAAGGAAGGACAGGCTCGGCGGCAAGTCTTCGATGGAAGCGCCAACGATCGACCCCACTTTCACACGCCCGGCCAGAATCACGCGATCCTTTGCGCCGATGCCGTAATAGGTACGGCCTTCTGCGGTGAAGCGGGTGGCAAAATTGCCATAATGGAATTCGTAGAAGGGCTGGATATTGCCTTCCAGATAAAAGCCCGAACTCGGGTCCGGCTTGTTGTTGCGGCTGTCGTAGAGCACGCTGCCTTCCAGACCCGCAGTCGTGAAGTCGCGCGGACCGAAAGGATAGTCGGTGTAGCGGCCCTGACTTGCCTTGGCATAGATCGCGCCCGACAATTCGTCGCTGAATATCTGCGTGAAGCCGGTTTTGGCGTTGACCGACGTTTCGGTATAGGCGTCGAGCACTTCGCGCTTGGCGTCGAGCGACAAAACGAAATCCGTATCAGGCGTGTAGACACCAGGCTTCTTGAACGTGCCGCCAAGAAGATAGGAATAGTTCTGCGGGCTGAAGGAATTATCCTGCGACCCGCCGATCCCGCTGATCTTGGCATCAAAACGCAGGTTTTCGCCCTTGCCGAACAGGTTGCGGTGCATCCAGTAGCCGGTAACACCGAAGCCGTCGATGGTCGAATATTCCGCACCAAAGCCGAAACGGCGTGGTTTGCGTTCCTGCACATTGAGCGTCATCGGCAGGCTGCCATCCGGCTCGATGGTTTCCGCTTCCTCGAAGCTCATCGCACGGAATACTTCCATGCGGCCAAGACGCTTCTTGGCCTTCTCGATGTCGTCGGGATAATATTCCTTATCGGGCGTCAGGCCGGTCATCCAGGCGATGAATTGCGGGTCCATGCGCGCCGTGCCAACCACGCTGACCGGCCCGTAATGCGCCTTGCGACCCGGATCTAGCGAAACATCGGCAGCCACCGTGTTGCCGTCATGGTCGGCGACCACATCTTCATCCGTCACTCGCGCCTTGGGATAGCCCTGCTGACGCCATGCCTCGACGGCAAGGCGCTCGGCCTTGATGATCGTTCCGGACCGCGCCACCTTACCGGGCGCGAAACCTGCATCCTCGGGTGATTGCACAACATCGCGCTTGTCCGTCGCAGGCGGGGCGATATTGGAAATGGCCGTGCGCGTAAACAGGAATTGCGGCCCCGGATCGACCGAAATCGCCACTTTGGCATTGTTGGGAATATCCGCATCCGGCGGAATGTCGTTTGCCTCGCGGCCATCGACGAGAATCGAGATCGTGCCGCCATAGCGGCCTTCACCATAAAGGGCCGCCAGAATACGCCGATAATCGCCACGGGCCTTGGCAAGCAGACCGGCAGAACCTGAAGCGGGCTTGTCCGCATCTGTAACCAGACCGGATGCGCCTTCGACGACGGATTTCAGATCGGCTTCGGTGCCATCCGCATTCTTGCGATCACCGGTTGTGGCAACCTCGACCTCATAGGTCTTCGGATCGATGATATCTGGATCGGTTTTCTTGTCTTCGCCCCAAAGACGGACGCCAAAAAGCTCAAACGCCAAAGCGGGCGACACGGTAAAGGAGGAAAAATGAGCCGCCAGCAAAAGCATGGCGATGCCTTTTCCCTGTATCGTCCTGTTACTCCAAGTCATACGCGCTACTGTCCGGTTCCTGTCTTTGCGGTCGCCTGGCAGCGTCCCGTTTATTCCCCACCCAGGACGATTTAGGGATTACCATAGGGAGGCCGGGGGGCCAAGCAACAACCTAAAGATTAGTCTCTAGATATGAACGGATTCAGTCAAAGGAGTGTTAACGTTACCACAGCTTTACGCAACGCCCGGTCGCAAGCGGCAAACAGTTCAAGCGAAAAATGCAAAATATGAAGAAGCTTTAAAAAAGGGAGGCGCTCCGGAGGGAACCGGAGCGCCACGCGGCTTTGGGGGGAGAGAGGGAGGATAAAGCCGCGATTCAAACCGTGCGCGGATCAAGGTCCGGCGCACGGGAGAAACGGTAGCTCAGCGGGGCATGTCCAAGACCAGCCCCGCCAGGCGCGAGCTATTTAAGGCAGGTTGCGCACGTCGTCAGGCGACATGTACATCGGCATCATATTGGTATCGAGGTGATGCATGACCCAGATGGAGCCTGCAAGCACGATGGCCAGAATGATGACCGTGAAGATGAGCGCCAGAATATTCCAGCCACCTTCCGACTTCGGATCGAGGTGCAGGAAGTAAACCAGATGCACCAGGATCTGAACGACGGCGATGCCGAGAACAACAGCCGCGGTCGTGGCAGGCGTGAAATAGCCGTTCATCGCCAGAAGGAATGGAACGACGGTGAGAACAACCGCCAGCACGAAGCCAATCAGATAGGACTTCAGGCTGCCGTGCGCGGCATGATCGTGTGTTTCGTGTGCAGAACTCATCACAGTACACCCAGCAGATAGACAAGGGTAAAGACGCCAATCCAGATGATGTCCAGGAAGTGCCAGAAGAGGCTGAGGCACATCACGCGCGTCTGGTTCTTTTCCGTCAGACCGTCACGCAAAAGCTGGGCGGAGAGCACCAGAATCCAGATCAGGCCGGACGTGATGTGAAGACCGTGGGTTCCGACCAGCGCGAAGAAGGCCGAAAGGAACGCGCTGCGGCTCGGACCGGCATCTTCGAGAATCAGGTGATGGAATTCATAGACTTCCATCACGAGGAACGCGGCGCCCAGCAGGAACGTTACGCCCAGCCAGAACAGCACGCCTGCACGGTTCTTCTTGTACATGGACAGTGTCGCCAGACCGTAGGTCAGCGACGACACCAGCAGCAGCATGGTTTCGGTCAACACAAACTGCAGATCGAAGAGTTCACGGCCGGTCGGGCCGCCCGCGAACTGGTGCGCCAGAACGGCGTAGGTTGCAAACAGGCCCGAGAACAGGACGCAGTCGCTCATCAGGTAGATCCAGAAGCCGACCAGCGTGGTCGACCCTGCATCATGATGGTCCTCGTGAGCAGGATGCTCGTTGCCGCCCTTGAATGGACCAGCAGTTGAAATGCTAGCGCTCATGGATCAAGCCTCCTGAGCCGTCAGTTGCCGGGTGCGAAGGTCTTCGACGCTCTGCACTTCTTCGGCCGAGACGTAATAGTCTCTGTCATTGTTGAACGAGTGGAAGATCGCAACGGCCAGCACACCCACGGCAGCTGCAATTGCCAGCCACCAGATATGCCACACCAGAGCAAAGCCGAGCGGGATGTTCATGATGCCGATGATGAAGCCGGTACCGGTGTTCTTCGGCATGTGAATGCGGGCGAACTTTTCCGTGCGGCGCACATAACCGTTCTGCTTCATATCCCACCAGCTGTCGTGGTCGCGGACATGCGGCACTTCAGCGAAGTTGTAGAATGCAGGCGGGGAAGCCAGCGACCATTCCAGCGTACGGCCTGTACCCCAGCTGTCGCCGTTGTTGTCGCGCAGCTTTTCGCGGTCGCGGATCGAAACGGCGATCTGCAAAACCTGGAACACGATACCGCACAGGATGATCGCAACGCCGACGGCGGCGATGATCAGATAGATGTGCCATGCCGGATTTTCGGTGTGGTTCAGACGACGGGTCATGCCCATCAGGCCAAGCACGTAGAGCGGCATGAAGGCCATGATGAAGCCGACCAGCCAGCACCAGAACGCGTTGCGGCCCAGACGTTCGTTCAGCTTGAAGCCGAAAGCCTTCGGCCACCAGTAGACGAGACCGGCGAAGCAGCCGAACAGCACGCCCGAGATGATCACATTGTGGAAGTGGGCGATCAGGAACACCGAGTTGTGCAGCACGAAATCCGCAGGCGGAACAGCAAGCAGAACGCCCGTCATACCGCCAACCACGAAGGTGCACATGAAGCCGATGGTCCAAAGAACCGGCGTTTCCATGCGGACGCGGCCCTTATACATCGTGAACAGCCAGTTGAAGACCTTCGCACCCGTCGGGATCGAGATGATCATCGTCGCCACGCCGAAGAAGGCATTGACGTTGGCGCCGCCACCCATGGTGAAGAAGTGGTGCACCCAGACGAGGAACGACAGGACCGTAATGGCGACAGTTGCGTAGACCATCGACTTGTAGCCGAAGAGACGCTTGCCGGAGAAGGTCGCGATGATTTCGGAGAAGACACCGAAAGCAGGCAGGATGAGGATGTAGACTTCCGGGTGACCCCAGATCCAGATCAGGTTCACATACATCATCGGATTACCACCAGCATCATTGGTGAAGAAGTGGAAATCCAGATAGCGGTCCAGCGACAGCAGGGCCAGCGTGACGGTGAGGATCGGGAAGGCCGCGACGATCAGCACGTTCGAGCAGAGCGCGGTCCAGGTGAAGACCGGAACCTGCATCATGCCCATGCCGGGCGCGCGCATCTTGATGATCGTGGTGATCAGGTTGACGCCAGAAAGCAGCGTGCCCATACCGGAAATCTGCAAGGCCCAGATATAGTAATCCACGCCGACATCCGGGCTGAATTCCTTACCCGACAGCGGCGGATAAGCGAGCCAGCCGGTCTTGGCGAATTCGCCGATACCGAGCGACAGGTTGATCAGAACCGCACCGGCAACCGTGAGCCAGAAGCTCAGCGAGTTGAGGTATGGGAAAGCAACGTCGCGTGCACCGATCTGAAGCGGAACTGCAAAGTTCATCAGACCGACGACGAAAGGCATCGCCACGAAGAAGATCATGATCACGCCATGGGCGGTGAAGACCTGGTCGTAGTGATGCGGCGGGAGAAAGCCTTCATTCGCGCCCGAGGCAAGAGCCTGCTGCGCGCGCATCATCACGGCGTCCGAGAAGCCGCGGAACAGCATCACGAAAGCCAGAATGATGTACATGATGCCGATACGCTTGTGATCGACCGACGTCAGCCAGTCTTTCCAGAGCGGGACCCATTTTCCGTAGTAGGTGATGGCTGCCAGAATAGCGAGCGCACCGCCAGCCACCGCGGTCAATGTGACCATGATGATCGGCTCGTGGTACGGGATCGCTTCCAGCGTAAGTTTTCCGAACATTTTTATCACGCTTCGATTGGAGCAATTCCGGGAAAGCCAATAATGGCTATCATTCCGGAACCGCGTGAAACAAAAGATTGAATGCGAACGGCCGCGACCTCATACGAGATCACGGCGCAAAGGCAGATCAGTTTTCGAGCTGCGACAGACGCTGCGGCGCGACTGCACAGATGATGTCGCTCGCCCACTGGCTGAAATCGACAGGCGAAGACTTGCGCAGGTTTGAGCGTGCTTCGCGGATCATCTGCTGACGGTGCATTTCGTCATCCATGCAGACGGACTTGCCGTCCCAGCAGCGGTTCACGATGTCGTGGAACAGCGTCTGGTCATTATAGGTGAAGAACTGCACCGCATGCTTTTCGCTCGGCTGAACCAGCGATGCATAGCGATCGCGGCCCAATTCTTCGCCCTTGGCCTTCACGTCGGCAACCCATTTGTCGAAGTCGGCCTGATTGTAGGAATGCGCCTTGAAGCGCATCTGGGCAAAGCCCTGACCGCTGTAATTGGCGGAAATACCGTCGAACTCGCCTTCATGGTTGGCGACGAGATGCAGCTTCGTCTGCATGCTCGGCATGGTGTAGACCATGCTGCCCAAGGCCGGAACGAAGAAGGAGTTCATGATGTTGCTGGAGGTCAGCTTGAAGTTGACCGGAACATCAACGGGCATGGCCATTTCATTGACGCTGGCGACGCCCAGATCGGGATAGATGAAAAGCCACTTCCAGTCGAGCGCAACCACTTCGACATTGATCGGCTTCACGCTGGATTCCAGCGGGCGGTACGGATCGAGCTTATGCGTGCTGATCCAGGTAACCGTGCCGAGAACCACGATGATCGCCAGAGGAATGAGCCAAACGCCCAGTTCGATCTTGGTGGAGTGGTGCCAGTCGGGCTGGTAATCCGCCTTTTCATTCGTGGCGCGGTACTTCCAGGCGAAGAACAGCGTCATGAAGATGACGGGCAGCACGACGAGCAGCATGAGGCCGGTCGCAAAAAGGATGAGATCGCGTTCTGCTACGCCGACCTCTCCCTTTGGAGAGAGAAGAACCTGGTTCTCGCAGCCGGCAAGAAACGCAGTCAGGGCCAGTACGGCGAACGAAGCGATCGTCCGAGGGATGCCGAGTTTCATTTGTCTTTCCATCCTGCACCGATGCGATCTGAAAATCTGAAACCCGCTGCCACAGATGATTGCGGTCAGGCGTCTCAGTTCTTCAGATCGCACCAGAGCGATTTCGTCGTCAGTGTGGTTTTGAACCTGAAATCCCTTCCAGGCTGCCCAGACATTGGGAACCGCAGAGGTTCATCATGTCGCGAGCGTCAAATCCGGCACGTATGTCGTTTTTCAGTTTTCGGTAAATTCTGAAAATTCCAAAAGTACCGTTATATCGAATAATTCCGTTTGTCACCTGTCTGGAGAGATTTGTGCTGGATCGTAATGTCGCGGTCAAAACCCCGCAAAACGGACTCCAATTGGCGGAAACAGGCATCTCCGCAGGCGCCTGATCACGGGGAATGGAACCCCTTTTACGCCGACGCGGCGGTGAATTAGCCTTTCATCACCATGCATGCAAGTACGACCAATGGATAAATCCTGGCTTTTCCGCACTGTGGCGAGACAACAAACAACATTGTGAAGTCGCCGAGCCGCGACTAAGACAATCTGGATAGTGAGAAAGGCGCCCCATGATTTTCGCAGACTTGCCGCTCGATGATGCCGAAGGCGCCGTACTCGCCTATGCGGTAACGGCAGGTGCGCTCGTCCTGCGCAAGGGAACCGTGCTGAACAACGAACATTGCGTGGCCCTGCAACAGGCTGGCCTCACAAGCGTTCTCGCTGCCCGCTTCGAGCCCGGCGATATCGGCGAAGACGAAGCCGCACAGGCAATCGGGACCACACTCGCCTCCGCCACAATCCATACCGGCGCGGCGACCACCGGACGTATCAATCTTTTCGCCAGTGCAGACGGTGTCTTTTGCGTCGACCCGTCCCGTATCCATGCGGTCAATGCGCATGATGCGCGCATTTCTCTCGCGACGATCCGTAATCACATGCGCGTGGAAGCCGGCCAAATGGTCGCGACCGTCAAGATCATTCCCTTTGCCGTACCGAAAAGCCTGGTTGACGACATATGCCCCCTGCTCGACGGAGACAGGGCCGTTGAGGTCAAGGCGTTTCGCCCGTTACGTATCGGCCTGATCCAGTCGCGCCTCCCTTCGATCCGCGAGACCGTCCTCGACAAGACGCGCGAACTGATGGAAAAGCGCGCGGCGCGCAATGGCGGCATATTGATTATCGAAAAGCGTGTCGCCCACGAGACGGAAGCGCTCGGCAGCGCCATAGCGGACCTGAGCAGCGGCTGCGACATTCTTGTGATTTTCAGCGCATCGGCGGTCGCCGACGCCACCGACATCGTGCCGCGCTCGATCCTGCAAAGTGGCGGACAAATTTTGCGCGTTGGCATGCCGGTCGACCCCGGCAATCTGCTCGTGCTGGGAAAGCGCGACGGCAAGTATATCGTCGCCGCGCCGGGATCCGCCCGCAGCATACGGGAAAACAGCCTCGACTGGGTGCTCGACCGCCTGATGGCAGGCATGAACCTCAGCTCAAAAGACCTGTCCCGCATGGGTGTTGGTGGCCTTCTGTTATAAGCTATTGCTGAGAGCGCGTTTCGATCTGATTGGATCAGATCGGCGTTCTAACAGTTTGTTATAACGCGCATCTTGTCCGAAAACCGTTTCACACTTTTCGGGATGCGCTCTAGATTTCGTAGTCGAAAACCAGAATGCCATCGAGACCGCCCTCGGCAGCTTCGACAAGGCCTTTGCCGACCTTGACGTGTTCCGGATGCGGGAGATAGGCGTCACGCGCCGCAGCATCGGCAAAATCCACTACAAAGCCGTGACGAAAGCCTTTTTCCAGCCGTTCAGGGCTGTTGTTGGCGCCGGTGGTGACGGAAATGATGCCATCGATCTTACCCTTGAGAGCAACGACCGAAGCCAGCGCCTGATCAATGGCTGCGCCATCGAGTTCCGGCTTGAACTTAATCAGAACAATATGACGTATCATGAGATTCACCGCTGTTTGGAAACAGTGTTTCTTACGCCAATTCGTGCCTGCCGGAAATGCAAAAAGGCAAATCGCAAGAACGCCCAAAAACGAAAAAGGCCGGGATGAACCCGACCTTCCGCTTTCACCTGAGTTGACGCCGGTTCATCCGCGGTCGTCTTCCCAAGTGAATTCCCGATACGGAGCTAGACATAAGCCCTCTCCGTTTCAAGTTTGTGACATTCCCGAACAATTCCGCCGTCGGGTAGAAATTCGTCTGCCGAGGCAGGCCGCCTGATATCAGGCCGCCATCGCCGTTTCGGCATATTCGGGATGATTGTAATTCCAAATCTCGACCAGACACTGATGCATCAAATCGAGATCAACCGGACCAATCCGGCTCAAGACCAGATCAAGATCATCGCGCTCAACACCACGGTTAAGAAGCTCGACAATCGCTTCCGTCAGAATCATTTTATCGTCAAATCTGTAGCGCTGCATAAACCTGCTCCGCTATCTGCCCCAGCTCTTCATGATTTCAGACTAGACACTTATGGTTAACCGAGGCTTAAGCCACAGAAAACTTACGCAACTTTGACTGACACCACGCAACTGACGCGAATATTTACCCCTGACGGCTTATCGCCGTTTCCCAATATGAATTATGAAATGCACGCTATAAAACAGTCAGAATATAGTCAGACCGAACAAGAATAAGTCTCATTCTTACTCTATGTTCGGATAAAGACAAGCAAAAACTGGCGATGGTATTTATTTCACAAAACTCTTTTAAAGCGTTCACATGACTTTTTTCAAAAGATACGCCCGATGGTCGTTCAATTGCGTCAAGCTTGGCGCACTTGCTGCTTTGATTGGCGCAAGTGTGCTGGGCGGCTATTTGTATACGATCCAGTATAATGGCAATGTCCATGCGATTGTGCCCGGACAGGCTTATCGCGCAAACCAGCCCGATCCTGCGCGGATTGCTGCGCTGCAAAAAACCTATGGCATCAAGACCATTATCAATCTGCGCGGCCCGGAACCGGGGTCGCGCTGGTATGACAGGGAAATCGAGACTTCCGATGCTCTTGGTATCCACCATATGGATTTTGAAATGTCGGCCAGCAAACGGCTTACGCCCCAGCGCGCGCGGGAATTGATTGCACTGATGCAGAGCGCAGAAAAGCCGATCCTCATTCACTGTAAGTCAGGTTCGGACCGCACGGGTCTCGCGGCAGCGCTTTATGTAGCAGCCATCTCCAAGGGAGGCGAGCGCAAGGCAGAACAGCAAATGTCCATCGCCTATGGGCATTTCGGTTTTCCGGGCAGCCCCACCCACGCGATGGAAGACACTTTCGAAGAGCTTGAACCGGCTCTCGGATTTCACGATTCCTGACGGTTCATCTCTCACCTGAACCCTGAATGCAAAAAACGCCGGGACAAGCCCGGCGTTTCCTTATTTGCTCGAAAAGTCTTATTCGAGGCCGACGATCTTGCCGTCATCCCACTTGAAGATGTCGAAGCTCGGCGAGCTGAGGTCGCCGTTTTCGCCATAGGTCAGTGTGCCGATCGCGGTTTCGATAGGCTTGCCGTCATGCAGAGCCTTGGCAACGGCAGCCGAATCATCAGCCGAACCGGCGCTTTCGATACCAGCCTTGATGACTTCAACAGCAGCATAGGCGTTCATCGTGAAGGCTTCAGCCGGGATGCCCTTGGCCTTGAGCGCTTCGATAGCGTCCTTGGAAGCCGGGTTCTTCGTGGCGTCCTTTGCGTTGGTGAACAGCGTGCCCTGTGCGTTGGTGCCGCCGATTGCCCAATATTCGGTGTTGGACAGGCCTTCACCGCCGAGAACCAGTGCCTGCATGCCAGCGTCATGCAGCTGACGCGACAGCAGACCGCCTTCAGCATGGTAGCCGCCGAAATAAACGACTTCAGCGCCTGCCGACTTCAGCTTGGTAACCAGCGCGCTGAAATCCTTGTCGCCCGGGGTGACGGAGTCATAATGAACTTCCGTAATGCCGCCCTTGTTGATCGCAGCCTTGAAAGCGTCGGCCAGACCCTTGCCGTAAGCGCCCTTATCGTGGATCACGGCGACCTTCTTGTCCTTCATGGTCTTCAGGACAAAATCAGCCATGACTTCAGCCTGCTGGTCGTCGCGGCCGCAGGTGCGGAACACGTTTTCCAGCTTGCGTGCGGTCAGGTCCGGGCCGGTAGCGGTTGGGGTGACCATCAGAACGCCGTTTTCCGAGAAAACGTCGGATACTGGAATGGCAACGCCGGTCGTGACCGGACCAACGACGAACTTGATGCCGTCGCCGACAATCTGGTTGGCAGCGGAAACGCCCTGCTTCGGCTCACCGGCATCGTCGGCGAACTTCAGAACGATCTTCTCGCCCTTGATGCCGCCAGCCTTGTTGATGACTTCGGCAGCGGTTTCTGCGCCCTTCTTCACCTGATCGCCGAAAGCGGCAACCGGACCCGTCAGCGGTGCAACAACGCCGATGGTGATATCCGCATAAGCGGCGCTGGCAAAACCGAGTGTAGCTGCAAAAGCTACGCTGGACAGAAGTTTCAGGTTCATTCTTTTTCTCCTTTGGTGGGGCGCCGTCCAGGGACGCGCCCTCATCTAACCCATGATGGCAACCCATCCGGTCAATTCTCAGCGCTCATATGCTGCCGAATTGCCGGGCCCTCCCTTTTGTTTCATCTTACGATTTCAAAGGGTCGATCCAAAAGCGCGCCGCACCGCACCCAAAAAGGGACTGGAGCCATAATATTATCCAAAACAGCCTCGGCGGTTTCGGAAAACTGCTCCAAAACGGGAGCCGCTTTCGTGATGTGCTAAGAATGCATTTCCGGCTGTCGATTGCAAGGGGCCAAGTACCCACAATTACAACGAAAATCCGCTCCTCCCTTTTATGCGTTCCCTCCCTTCCATGATGGTGATTGTTTCGCAAAAAAGGCCGCGATCCCTTCCGCGGCCTCCGGTGTTTCCCATGTGTCGGCAAGACGGGTCAGCGTCATATCGATGACGGCTTCGTCAATCGGCGCGACCAGCGCATGCACGAGCCGTTTCGACGCCGCAACCGCCGCCGGTGCAGTGGAAAAATAGGGCTTAATCTCCTCCTCCACCGCCGCATCCAGTTGTTCAGCCTCGACCACCCGATGCAGCAGGCCGATGCGCATTGCCTCCTGCGCGTCGAACAATCTGGCAGAGGTAAACATGCGCAGCGCATTCGCCTGCCCGATGCGCGCCACGACATAAGGGCTGATCGTTGCCGGTATCAGGCCAAGCTTTGTCTCGGTAAGCCCGAAGCGCGCACCAGCAACACCGATGGCGGCATCGCAGACGCTAATGAGACCGACACCACCACCATAGGCCTGACCGTTGACGCACCCGATCAGCGGCTTTGGCAGATCGCGGAGCGCCTTCAGCATCAGAGCAAGCTTGCGTGCTTCTTCAATCCGCTGCGCGCGACTGGCATTCACCTGCGCCTGCATCCAGCCCAGATCGCCGCCCGCGCAAAAGCTTTTACCTGCGCCGGTCAGAACGACAATCCTGACCGCAGCATTATCGGCCAGATGCAGCGTCGCGGTGGTCAGTTCATCGATCATCAGGCCGGACAGCACATTGTGCTGCTCAGGCCGGTTCAGCGTCAGCGTTGCAACGCCACGTGCATCAATCGCAACATCGATGGTCTCAAAGTCGCTCATGCAGCTTTGTCCTGCCGCAGCGCCTGCGCGAACAATGCCGCCGACCGCAGCTTGTCCAGATCGAGCCCGGTTTCAAAACCCATTTCATGCAGCATCTCGACGACGGAAACCGTATCGACATTGCCCTTGGCGCCCGGCGCAAAAGGGCAGCCGCCCAAGCCGCCGACCGAAGCATCGAAAACCCGCAGGCCCTTTTCCAGACTGACGCGGATATTGTCGAGGGCGCGTCCGCCTGTGTCGTGATAATGGCCCGCCAGACTATGTGCGGGCGCAATCGCCAACACCGCATCCAGCATGGCCGCGACCTTGTCCGGCGTACCGCGCCCAATCGTGTCGCCAAGGCTCACCTCATGGCAACCGAGCGTGAAAAGCTGCTCGGTGACATCGGCCACGGCCTGCGGCGCGGTCGGTCCGTCATAGGGACATTCGACAACGCAACTGACATAGCCGCGTATAGCCAACCCGTCATTGATCGCAGCACCGATCACCGGCGACAGGCGCTCAATGCTTTCGGCAATCGTGCAGTTGATATTGGCTTTCGAAAACCCTTCCGAAGCGGAAATGAAGACCGCGACCTCGTCCGCATTGGCTGCTGCCGCCGCCTCATAGCCCTTCATATTCGGCACGAGCACCGAATAGCGCACGCTGTCGGCGCGACGAATACCGGCCATCACCTCTGCCGCATCGGCCAGTTGCGGAACCCATTTCGGGCTGACGAAACTCGTCGCCTCAATGCGGGCATAACCGCAACCGGACAGGCGGTCGATCAGCGCGATCTTGTCAGCCGTCGGCACAAAGCGCTTCTCGTTTTGCAGCCCGTCACGTGCCGCCATTTCAACGATTTCGACATGGTCAGCCATGGTCTTCCTCCAATTCGACAAGCAGCGCGCCTTCATTGATCTGATCGCCCGCTGCGACCGTCACCGTCGCAACCTTGCCGTCGCGCGGCGCGGTCAGCGACAGTTCCATCTTCATCGCTTCCATCGTCACCAGCGGATCGCCCTTGGTGACGATGGCGCCCTCCACGGCGGACACAAGCCGTACCAGTCCCGGCATTGGCGCCAGAATGCGGCTTTCGGTGGCGGCGTCATCTTCCGCTCCGGCAGACAGCACATGATGAAATATGGTGTCGCGTCCGTCGAACTGCACCGTCACATCCTGACCGATCCGCACAGCAGATGCTTGCGCCACACGACTATCCAGACCAAACCGGACCACACCGCTTTCGTGACTGCGGATTTCGACCAGGCCGAAGTCGAAGCCGAAACGCCCCTGATCATCGATCGTGAAACGGATCGCCCGGCGATCACCCTGATGATCCAGCGTGACCGACCGCGATGCATCGCCCCAAAGACGGAAACCGCGCAGGCGCGTCCAAGGATCAATTTGGGGATCATTTTGGGGCTCGTCTTTTGCCGGTGCATCCAGAAGATCGAGCGCTGTCAATGCCGCCAGTGCAAAGGCGATTTCCGATGGTGGCTCTTGGGCAAAAAAATGCCCCGCTTCCCGCGCAATCAGCCCGGTGTCGACATCGCCACTGCGAAAAGCGTCCAGCTTGCAGAGTGCCGACAGAAACTGGCGATTGGTGACAAGACCGGCAATGCGGGTCTTACCCAGCGCCGCGTCCAGCCGGTTCAGCGCTTCGTCGCGATTGCGGCCATGGACGATGATCTTCGCGATCATCGGATCGTAGAACGGTGTGATCGTATCGCCAGACCGCACACCGGAATCGGTGCGCGCCTGTTCCGGCGGGGCGAAAAGAGCAAGCTTGCCCGTTGCGGGCAGAAAATCACGCGCCGGGTCCTCGGCGTAAAGACGAGCCTCGAAAGCCCAGCCGTCGATGGCAAGTTCGTCCTGTCGCTTCGGCAAGGTTTCGCCCGAGGCCACGCGCAATTGCCACTCGACCAGATCGAGACCGGTGATCGCCTCCGTCACCGGATGCTCCACCTGCAAGCGTGTGTTCATTTCCATGAAGAAGAACCGGTCAGGCCGCAGCCCTTCCGACACATCGGCGATGAACTCCACCGTGCCTGCACCGGAATAGCCAATGGCCAAGGCGGCCTTCACCGCGGCTTCGCCCATGGCCGTGCGCATATCCGGCGTCATGCCGGGTGCTGGCGCTTCTTCGATCACCTTCTGGTGGCGACGTTGCAGCGAGCAATCGCGCTCGAAGAGATGGACCGCATTGCCGTGATCATCGCCAAAGACCTGCACCTCGATATGGCGCGGCTTGGTCATGTATTTTTCCACCAGCACGGCGCTGTCGCCAAAGGAGGCTTCTGCCTCGCGGCGCGCGCTGTCCAGTGCTACTGCGAAATCCGCCGCCTGATCGACACGCCGCATGCCCTTGCCGCCGCCGCCTGCACGTGCCTTGATAAGCACGGGATAACCAATACGGTCCGCCTCGCTTTTGAGGAAAGCGCCATCCTGATTGTCGCCGTGATAGCCCGGCACAACCGGCACACCGGCTTTTTCCATCAGCGCCTTGGCAGCATCCTTCAGCCCCATGGCGCGGATGGCTTTTGCAGATGGGCCAATGAAGGTCAGCCCCGCCGCCTCGACAGCGTCGACAAAGCCAGCGTTCTCCGAGAGAAAGCCATAGCCCGGATGGATTGCCTCCGCGCCGGTTTCCAGTGCTGCTTTGATGATCGCCTCAATATTGAGATAGCTTTGCGCCGAAAGCGCCGGACCGACGCCGACGGCCTCGTCGGCCATCTCCACATGGAGCGCATTGGCATCCGCATCCGAATAGATCGCCACCGTGGCGATACCGAATTCATGCGCAGTGCGGATGACCCGGCAAGCTATTTCCCCGCGATTGGCAATCAGTATTTTCCTAAACATCTGATTACCTCCCTACATTCTGAACAAGCCGAAGCGCGTCGGCTCGACCTGCGCGTTCAGCGTTGCGGAAAGCGACAGTCCCAGCACTTCACGGCACTTGCGCGGATCGACAACGCCATCGTCCCAAAGCCGCGCAGAGGCATAAAGCGGGTGGCTCTGGCGCTCGAACATGTCTAGCGTCGGGCGCTTAAACTCCGCTTCCTCTTCCGCCGACCATGTTCCGCCGGTGCGTTCAATCCCGTCACGCTTGACGGTTGCCAGCACGCCCGCCGCCTGTTCGCCGCCCATCACCGCAATGCGGCTGTTCGGCCAGGTCCACAGGAAGCGCGGCGAATAGGCCCGCCCCGCCATGCCGTAATTGCCTGCGCCATAGGATGCGCCAATCAGCATGGTGATTTTCGGCACATTGGCCGTTGCCACAGCTGTCACCAGCTTGGCGCCATGCTTAGCAATGCCCTCGGCCTCATATTTGCGCCCGACCATGAAGCCGGTGATATTTTGCAGGAAAATCAGCGGAATATTGCGCTGGCAGCAAAGCTCGATGAAATGCGCGCCCTTGGTGGCCGCTTCGGAAAACAGCACACCATTATTGGCGATAATCCCGACCGGCATGCCGTAAATGCTCGCGAAACCGCAAACCAGCGTGGTGCCATAGCGCGCCTTGAACTCATCGAAATCCGAGCCGTCGACCAGCCGCGCGATCACTTCGCGCACATCATAGGGAATGCGTGTATCGGCGGAAACCACGCCGAGCAGTTCTTCCGGGTCGTAAAGCGGAGCAGCACCTTCGCCCTTCGGAATGAAGGAGCGTTTTTCGCTGTTGAGATTGGCCGCGATGGCGCGCGCAATCTGCAAGGCATGGGCGTCGTCATTGGCCAGATGATCGGCCACGCCGGACAGCCTCGTATGCACATCGCCGCCGCCGAGATCTTCCGCCGTCACCACTTCGCCGGTTGCGGCCTTCACCAGCGGCGGTCCCGCCAGAAAGATCGTACCCTGATTGCGCACGATCACCGTCTCGTCGCTCATGGCGGGCACATAAGCACCGCCTGCGGTGCATGACCCCATGACCACGGCAACCTGCGGAATACCCGCTGCCGACATCTGCGCCTGATTATAAAATATGCGTCCGAAATGGTCGCGATCCGGGAATACCTCGTCCTGATTAGGCAGGTTGGCCCCACCGGAATCCACCAGATAGATGCAGGGCAAGCGATTCTCGCCCGCGATCTCCTGCGCGCGCAGATGCTTTTTCACGGTTACCGGGTAATAGGTGCCGCCTTTCACCGTCGCATCGTTGCAGACGATCATGCATTCGCGGCCCGATACGCGCCCGATGCCGGTGATGATGCCGCCGGATGGCGCAGCGCCGCCATACATGCCGTGCCCCGCCGTCAATCCGACTTCCAGAAACGGCGATCCCGGATCCAGCAATTGCGCAACGCGGTCACGGGGAAGCAGCTTGCCGCGAGAAACATGACGCTCGCGCGCTTTTTCACCACCGCCATCGATGGCAAGGCGAGACGCCTCGGCCACGATATCGATGGCCTCAAGCAGGGCTTTGCGGTTGGCCTGATAGGTCGCGCCGCGCGTCGATATCTCGGATTTCAGAACCGGCATTAACGGGTCTCCTGAAACAATTCCCGTCCGATCAGCATACGCCGGATTTCCGACGTGCCTGCACCGATTTCGTAAAGCTTGGCGTCGCGCAGCAGACGCCCGGTCGGATAATCATTGATATAGCCGTTGCCGCCCAGCGACTGGATTGCCTGCAAGGCCATCTGGGTCGCATTTTCCGCCGTATAGAGAATGCAGCCCGCCGCATCCTTGCGCGTGGTCTCGCCCCGGTCACAGGCCGCCGCCACCGCATAGGTGTAAGCGCGCGAGGCGTTGAAGGTCACATACATGTCGGCAAGCTTGCCCTGCATCAGCTGGAACTCGCCAATCGGCTGATCGAACTGCTTGCGCTCATGCACATAGGGCACCACGACATCGAGACAGGCCGCCATGATGCCGAGCGGACCGCCCGCCAGCACCACGCGCTCATAGTCGAGACCGGACATCAGCACATTGACGCCCTTACCGACTTCGCCCAGCAGATTTTCAGCTGGAACTTCGCAATTTTCGAACACCAGCTCGCAAGTGTTGGAGCCGCGCATGCCGAGCTTGTCGAGCTTTTGTGCCGTGGAGAAGCCAGCAAAGCCTTTTTCTACGATGAAGGCGCTGATCCCGCGCGAGCCAGCCGCCGGATCGGTCTTGGCATAGACCACCAGCACATCCGCATCGGGGCCGTTGGTGATCCACATCTTGTTGCCGTTAAGAACGTATCTGTCGCCCCGCTTTTCGGCGCGAAGTTTCATCGAAACAACGTCGGAACCGGCCCCCGGCTCAGACATGGCAAGCGCGCCGACATGTTCACCGGAAATGAGCTTTGGGAGATATTTCGCCCGCTGTTCAGGCGAACCATTGCGCTTGAGCTGATTGACGCAGAGATTGGAATGCGCGCCATAGCTGAGGCCAATCGAGGCCGAGGTGCGGCTGATCTCTTCCATGGCCACGCAATGGGCGAGATACCCCAGCCCAGCGCCGCCATATTCTTCGGGCGCGGTAATGCCGAGTACACCCAGCTCACCCAGTTCACGCCACAGATGCATGGGAAATGCGTTATTGCGGTCGGTTTCGGCGGCAAGCGGCGCAATGCGGCTTTCAGCGAAACGGCGCACCGTATCACGAAGGGCTTCGATCTCCTCGCCAAGACCGAAATTCATGCCCGAAGCAAACATACTCGTCCTCCACAAGTTCTGCCCGGTATCCGCCTTTCGCAAGACAGATATTTTTATGACGCATTGTCCTGCGCAAAACCGCTACGCACTTTTGCTGGAAATGCTCCATATCCGGTCAGAGTGTCCCGTGGCGGCCAAATAGGCAATGGCTTTGCGCGGCGTTCTGTGGCTATTTATTGCCGGATAACGCAATTTTGTTGCGCATGTTATCCGGCAATTCCAAGCAGTTGGAGGTTGATCAGATCAATCCTCCTGAAGCTCGGTAATGTCGCGATAAAGCTCGAGTGCTTCCGGATTGGCCAGCGCCTCGCGGTTTTTCACGTCGCGACCGTGCACGATATCACGAACGGCAAGCTCGACGATCTTGCCAGATTTGGTGCGCGGAATATCCGCAACCGCAACAATCTTTGCCGGAACATGGCGCGGTGTCGCGCCGGTGCGAATCTTGGTCTTGATCCGCGCCTTCAGATCGTCATCGAGCGCCACACCTGCGGCAAGCCGCACGAAGAGCACAACCCGGACATCCTTGTCCCAGTCCTGACCGATGCAGAGCGCCTCAGCGATCTCCGGCATCTGCTCGACCTGATTGTAGATTTCCGCCGTGCCGATACGCACGCCACCGGGGTTCAGCGTTGCGTCCGAACGGCCATGGATGACGATGCCGTCATGCTCTGTCCATTCCGCAAAATCGCCATGGCACCAGATATTGTCGAAGCGCTCGAAATAAGCCGCCTGATATTTTGCACCGTCCGGATCGTTCCAGAACTGCAGCGGCATGCACGGAAACGCCTTGGTGCAGACCAGTTCGCCTTTCTGCATGCGCACCGGCTGGCCGTCATCGTTCCAGACATCGACAGCCATGCCGAGGCCCGCGCCCTGAATTTCGCCCAGCCAAACGGGTTCCGTCGGCACACCCAGCACGAAGCAGGACACGATATCCGTTCCGCCTGAAATGGACGCAAGATGCACATCCGGCTTGATCGCGTCATAAACGAAAGCAAAGCCCTCCGGCGACAAGGGCGAGCCAGTGGACGATACTGTACGCAGTGCCGAAAGATCGTGTGTTTCACCCGGCTTCAGACCGGCTTTCAACACAGCATCGATAAATTTCGCCGACGTGCCGAAATAGGTCATGCCTTCGGCCTGAGCATAATCGAACAGCACATTGCCGTCGGGATAGAACGGCGAGCCGTCATAGAGCAGCAAGGTAGCCCCGGAACCGATGCCCGAGGCAAGCCAGTTCCACATCATCCAGCCGCATGTGGTGAAATAGAAGAAGCGGTCACCTTCGCGGATATCCGCATGGAGCTGCTGTTCCTTCAGATGCTGCAACAGCACCCCACCAGCGCGATGGACGATGCATTTTGGAATGCCGGTCGTGCCGGACGAAAACAGAATATAGATCGGGTGATCAAAAGGCAGACGCGTGAATTCCACCGGCTTGGCGGCGAAGGCGCTCAGCGCTTCGTCGAGTGCAATGCCCTTCTCGGCGTTCTGCGCGACGGCTTCCGCCTCGCCCAGATAGGACACGATTACCGATCTCCGCAGTCCCGGCAGCTTTGCCGTTACCTGCGCGACCTTGTCGGCCACCTCGATGCGCTTGCCATTGTACCAATAGCCATCGCAAGCAAAAAACAGTTTTGGCTCGATCTGGCCGAAACGGTCGAGCACGCCCTGCACGCCGAAATCCGGCGAGCACGACGACCAGACGGCACCGATGGAGCTGGCAGCCAGCATCAGCGCAACCGCTTCCGGCATATTGGGCATCATGCCGGCAATGCGGTCGCCGGGTTCCACGCCTTCCGACAGCATGAATTGCTGGAGCTTTGAAACCAGCGCGTGCAGATCGTTCCAGCTCAGGCGACGTTCGACCTTGTCTTCGCCGCGGAAGACAATCGCGTCGTCGCGGCCCTGCTGGCGCAGAAGATTTTCCGCGAAATTGAGACGTGCTTCGGGGAAGAATTTCGCCTCGCGCATATGTCCTTTGTCGACAAGGGCCGTTTCGCCACGCTCGCCAATGACGTTGCAGAAATCCCAGATGAGCGTCCAGAAGCCAGCGCGATCTTCCACCGACCAGCGATGCAACGCCGCATAATCCGGCAGGTCAAGGCCGGTGCGCTGTTCAGCGCGAATGCGGAATTGCTCCAGCGTGCTGGCTGCGATGCGTTGCGCATCGGGCTGCCACAGCGGATGGTCTTGCGAAAACTGCGTGGAAACTGCCTCAGTGCTCATCATTCCTCCCTACACAGGCGCAGCCAATATCCGTTTACGAGCCGCGCCGCCTGAGATTTCTAAAAGAGACTTCCCGACAGGTCCATGTTTTTTCACAGCCATGCGTCGTGTCAGCGCATCACTCTTGCGTTTTCGTTCTGTTGTCCGCCCACATCTCGAGGCGTCGCACCGCCCAGCGATGGACCGGATTTTCAAACAGATGCCATGCGACGACAGCGGTAACGATGCTGGCAAGGACGGCCAAGCTCATCAACACAATCGCACTGATGGTCGTTTGCCCCCAACTACTGGGAACCAGCTTGAAAAACACCACGCCGACCAGCGGGTGGAGAATGAAAATGCCGAAACTGTAGCGTGACATTTTAACGAAGCCGCTCCATTGCAGCGGCGTGTAAAGATTCTGTCGACTGGCCGCAAAAAGCACATAGATGCTGAAATAGAGAAAGACGAGCCGCCATGGCCCTTCAAGCGTTGCCGTGTTCGGAATCCCGCTTTTCGGATGATAGAACAGAAAGATCACCAGACAGGCCGCCAAAGCGAGTTTGATGAAGCTCTTCGGCAAATCGCCGTGCTTCTGCCGCGCGAGCCACATGCCGAACAGGAAGGACGGCAAGACGCGGAAAACGCCAAGATCGGCACACTGCACCCGTGTCAGGGACGGAGTTTCCAGAACTCGCGCCGCATATTCGCCCCCAAGCAGAGCCGCGACGACCAGGACTAGCACCCAGTCACCGAAGCGCTTGCAGAGCCAGTCGAACAGCGGGAAGCACAGATACATCAGGAACAAGGCGCTGAGAGACCAGCTGACATAATTGTAGGAAAAGCTCTTTCCCAGCCCCCAGTTATGTACAAGCAGCAATTGAGCCAGCCCGTCACGCCAGTTCATGTTTGGCGGCACGGATGGGTGGAACAGCCCCGCAGCCGCCAGTATCGACATCAGGGCGAAACAGGAAAAGGCAGCCACATGTAACGGATAGATTCGCGCAAGCCGCTTGCCGACGAAAGACACGTAGCGGACGAAATTCCAATCATAATTGGAGCGAAGAGCCAGAAACAATCCAGACAGAATAAAAAAGATATCCGTAAAATAAGCAAATGTTAATATAACAGAATGCACCGCCTCATTGTCGACGGATACCCGGAAAGAATAATGGAAGAATGCGATCCCAAGACACAATACAAACCGAAGACCATCGAAATCAGGTAACCGTTTCATCTAAATGACATCGCAAAAATACTGTAACATATAAGTCAGTATATGCTTCCACGATAAAGTCGAGCATGAATTGATCTAGCGGGCAAAAAAATGACGAAAGACGAAGCCTGAACGACAGAAAACTCTCCGGCAGAGAGCGAAAGATGGTCATTCAATTCGGAGGAAATTTGGTGGAGCCAAGCGGGATCGAACCGCTGACCTCCTGCATGCCATGCAGGCGCTCTCCCAGCTGAGCTATGGCCCCATCAGACCTCTTTCGAGGTGGGCCAGGCAGAACTTGCTGCCCGGTGTGGCGGCTTATTAAATGGCGTTTGCCAGAAGATCAAGAGCTAAATCGCAACTCTTTTCACATCTGCGAAAATAATTTCGCCCAATGCCCACCTCCGCCGCCGGAGGCTGTGGAAAGCGCTCAACCACGACGCCAAAAAGAAAGGGCAGCTCGTGAGCTGCCCTTTCCACAATTCCAAAAAATCGAAGCGATCCCCGAAGGATCAGCCTTCTTCGTCGTCGCCGCCGACGCCACCGCCGAGGATACCCGACATGTCGTCGTCCTCGTCTTCCTCTTCTTCGAGGAAGGTGTCGTCATCGTCGTCGCCCAGATCAACGTCGTCGTCGTCGCCCATATCCGGCAGATCGTCGCCGCCGCCCTTCGCTTCGTCGTCGGCATCCTCGAGAGAAACGAAATCCGGCTTTTCCATTGCCGTATCCAGTTCTTCCTCTTCGGCTTCCTCTTCAACGACGCGCGCTTCTGCATTCGCGTCGAAATAGGAGCGCGGATAGGAGATGCCGGTGTAAGGCGAAACGATCGGATCGCGATTCAGATCGTAAAACTTCTTGCCCGTTTCCGGGTCGATGCGCTTGGTACCAAGTTCAGCTTTTGCCACGTTGAGCCTCGTGAGTTTTATTCCCGTTACGCCCGTGGCGCGTGGCCACTTTTATAAAGGGGGCATAAATTCATTTCAAAAACGCGCCTGCTGAGCTTCTCAGGCCACCACTATGGTTCTTATTATACCCCGGAGCCCGTTGCATAGCGAGAAAAGTGGGTGGTGCGCGCCTTAACTGTGTTGTTCGGTGCATAAACGCAATTTGGCGCATTTGTCAAAGCGAAAGACTCCGAATGACGCAGACTCTTTCTTATAGCTGCGTTCGGCAGCGTATCAGCGGCGTATTCGCGGATGACCGTTCACTATTACTATGCTAGTGAAGCCCCGCTTATCTCTTAATCCCGGCGCGTGTTCGCGCCAAAAATGCGACAGTGAAAAATCCATGTCCCATTCCGCTTCCCCGAAACCCGCAGTCGCCCGCCGCTCGGAGGCACTGGTCGGCGAAATTCGCATTCCGGGCGACAAGTCCATTTCCCACCGCTCTTTCATGTTCGGCGGCCTGGCATCGGGCGAGACCCGCATCACCGGCCTGCTGGAAGGTGAAGACGTCATCAATACCGGCCGCGCCATGCAGGCGATGGGCGCCAAGATCGAAAAGGACGGCGACGTCTGGATCATCAATGGAGTCGGCAATGGCTGCCTGCTCGAGCCGGAAGCCCCGCTCGACTTCGGCAATGCCGGCACCGGTGCGCGTCTGACCATGGGCCTCGTCGGCACCTATGACATGACCACAGCTTTTATCGGTGACGCTTCCCTGTCACGCCGCCCGATGGGCCGCGTGCTCGACCCGCTGCGCCAGATGGGCGTGCAGGTGAAGTCGACCGACGGCGACCGCATGCCGCTGACCCTCGTTGGACCGAGCGTCGCCAATCCGATCACCTATCGCGTGCCGATGGCGTCCGCGCAGGTGAAATCGGCTGTGCTGCTGGCCGGCCTCAACACGCCGGGCGTCACAACGGTTATCGAGCCGGTCATGACCCGCGACCACACCGAAAAGATGCTGCAGGGCTTTGGCGCCGACCTGACCGTCGAAACAGACAAGAACGGTGTGCGCCATATCCGCATCACCGGACAGGGCAAGCTGATCGGCCAGACCATCGATGTTCCGGGCGACCCGTCCTCGACGGCTTTCCCGCTGGTAGCAGCGCTGCTGGTCGAAGGTTCGGATGTCACCATCCGCAACGTTCTGATGAACCCGACCCGCACGGGCCTGATCCTCACCTTGCAGGAAATGGGCGCGGATATCGAAGTCTTCAATGAACGCCTTGCCGGCGGCGAAGATGTCGCCGATCTGCGCGTGAAATCGTCCCGGCTGAAGGGCGTCACCGTTCCACCGGAACGCGCGCCTTCGATGATCGACGAATATCCGGTGCTGGCCATCGCCGCGAGTTTCGCTGAAGGTGAAACGGTGATGGACGGGCTCGATGAGCTGCGCGTCAAGGAATCGGATCGCCTGGCAGCTGTTGCCCGCGGCCTTGAAGTCAATGGTGTCGATTGCACGGAAGGCGAAATGTCGCTGACCGTTCGCGGTCGCCCAGACGGCAAGGGGCTCGGCGGCGGTGTCGTCGCAACCCATCTCGATCACCGTATCGCGATGAGCTTCCTCGTTATGGGCCTCGCATCGGAAAAGCCTGTGACGGTTGACGACAGCACGATGATTGCAACCTCTTTCCCGGAATTCATGGACCTCATGACGGGAATGGGTGCGAAGATCGAGCCGAGCGAAGCCGAATGAAGCCATTCATCGTCGCCATCGACGGACCGGCAGCTTCGGGCAAGGGAACCCTTGCCCGGCGCATCGCCACGCATTACGGCATACCGCATCTCGACACCGGGCTGACCTATCGCGCAGTCGCCAAGGCGCTGCTCGACAAGAACCTGCCGCTCGACGACGAGCTGCTGGCCGCTGATGCCGCACGCCACCTCGATCTGCGCGAAATGGACAAGACCGTCCTGTCTGCTCATGATATCGGCGAGGCCGCATCGAAGGTGGCAGTCATGCCAGCCGTGCGGCGTGCGCTTGTCGAAGCCCAGCGCCATTTTGCTGCAGCCCTTCCAGCCAGCGTTCTTGACGGCCGCGATATCGGCACCGTGGTCTGCCCCAAGGCGGAGATAAAGCTGTTCGTCACGGCCTCGCCGGAAGTGCGGGCGGAGCGGCGTTTTGACGAGATCGTTTCGAAGGGTGGCACTGCCGATCTTGGCGAAATTGTCGCTGATCTGAAGAAGCGCGACGCGCGCGACACCAACCGCACTGATTCTCCGTTGCGCCCTGCTGAAGACGCGCACTTGCTTGATACAAGCGAAATGAGTATAGAAGCGGCATTTCTGGCGGCGAAAAATCTCATCGACGAGGCTCTCGCGCGTCACAAGGCATGATGATCAGGCTTTTTACGGCTCTTTGAGCTGAATTTGCCCCGGAAATGCTGGAAAAATGCCAGATCAGCCCTATATAGGCTGCTCTGATAGAGCATGGCCTCGAAAGCTGTAAAACGGTTTTCGAGAAAGGTCGTGCCGAATAACGAATAGTCTGACTTCGCGTTCCACGCGCCGGTTGTCTGCAAAGACGGAGCCGAGGTCGGACAGTGTACAACACGAACCCCCGGCGCCGCATCCGATGAATTTTCCGGATGCATCAGGAGTATATATGTCTCAATCCAACCCCTCCCGCGCAGATTTCGAGTCCCTGCTGGCAGAATCCTTCGCGCAAAACGATCTTGCTGAAGGCTATGTCGTCAAGGGCCGCATCGTCGCCATCGAAAAGGACATGGCGATCATCGACGCCGGTCTGAAGGTCGAAGGCCGCGTACCGCTGAAGGAATTCGGCGCAAAGGGCAAAGACGGCACGCTGAAGCCGGGCGATGAAGTTGAAGTTTACGTCGAGCGTATCGAAAACGCTCTCGGCGAAGCTGTTCTCTCGCGCGAAAAAGCACGCCGTGAAGAAAGCTGGGTCAAGCTCGAGCAGAAGTTCGCCAATGGCGAGCGCGTCGACGGCGTGATCTTCAATCAGGTCAAGGGTGGTTTCACCGTCGACCTCGACGGCGCTGTTGCCTTCCTGCCGCGTTCGCAGGTCGACATCCGTCCGATCCGCGACGTCACCCCGCTCATGCACGTCCCGCAGCCGTTCGAAATCCTCAAGATGGACAAGCGTCGCGGCAACATCGTTGTCTCGCGTCGTACCGTTCTTGAAGAGAGCCGTGCGGAACAGCGTTCGGAAATCGTCCAGAACCTTGAAGAAGGTCAGGTTGTTGAAGGCGTCGTCAAGAACATCACCGATTACGGTGCGTTCGTTGACCTCGGCGGCATCGACGGTCTCCTGCACGTTACCGACATGGCATGGCGCCGCGTCAACCATCCGTCGGAAATCCTCACCATCGGCCAGACGGTCAAGGTGCAGATCATCCGCATCAACCAGGAAACCCATCGTATCTCGCTCGGCATGAAGCAGCTCGAGAGCGATCCTTGGGATGGTATCGGCGCGAAGTACCCGATCGGCAAAAAGATCACCGGCACCGTCACGAACATCACCGACTACGGTGCATTCGTGGAAATCGAGCCGGGCATCGAAGGCCTCATCCACGTTTCCGAAATGTCGTGGACCAAGAAGAATGTCCATCCGGGCAAGATTCTCTCCACCACTCAGGAAGTCGAAGTCGTTGTGCTCGAAGTTGATCCGGTCAAGCGCCGCATCTCGCTGGGCCTCAAGCAGACCCTCGACAATCCGTGGACGACGTTCGCTCAGAAGTACCCGACCGGCACCGTTGTTGAAGGCGAAGTCAAGAACAAGACCGAATTCGGCCTGTTCATTGGTCTCGACGGCGACGTTGACGGCATGGTTCACCTCTCCGATCTCGACTGGAACCGTCCAGGCGAACAGGTTATCGAAGAGTACAACAAGGGCGAAGTGGTCAAGGCTGTCGTTCTCGACGTCGACATCGACAAGGAACGCATCTCGCTTGGCATCAAGCAGCTTTCCGGCGACAAGGTCGGCGAAGCAGCAGCTTCTGGCGACCTGCGCAAGAACGCCGTTGTAACCTGCGAAGTGACCGCTGTTACCGATGGTGGCCTCGAAGTTCGCCTGGTCGATCACGACCTGGAAAGCTTCATCCGCCGCTCGGATCTTTCGCGTGATCGCGAAGAACAGCGTCCGGAACGCTTCACGGTCGGTCAGAAGGTTGACGCTCGCGTCATCGCTTTCGACAAGAAGACCCGCAAGCTGCAGGTCTCGATCAAGGCGCTCGAAATCGCTGAAGAAAAAGAAGCTGTTGCTCAGTACGGTTCGACCGACTCCGGCGCTTCGCTCGGCGACATCCTCGGTGCCGCTCTGAAGAAGCAGGAAAAGAACTAATCTTTTCTCTTCTGACAAACATGGAAAAGCCCGCCTTCTGGCGGGCTTTTTCTTTGCGCTCCAAACCTGCGCCTTGGCTTGGATGTGCTAGGCTTCGCCACAGCCTTTTGAAAAGAAGCGTGGCCGGATAAATGCATAGCGACCAAATCCACATTGACGCCACTATCGCTCGCGCGGCAATCAGCAGCCAGTTCCCGGAATATAGCGGCACCCCTGTTGAGCAGGTGGGAACGGTTGGTACGGTCAATGCAATCTTCCGGATCGGAACATCCGTTGCTGCCCGCTTTCCCTTGCGCATGATGGATACGAGCGAAAGCGCCAATATGCTGCATAGCGAAATACTGGCCATGAAGGCGTTTGCGGAACATTCGCCTTTTGCAACGCCTCGCCCAATCGCAATCGGACGCCCCACATCCCATTATCCGGTGCACTGGTCTCTACAAAGCTGGATAGACGGCGATGTCGCCACGCCCGATGGACTTGCGGCCTCAAATGCTTTCGCGCTCGACATTGCTCATCTCATCGCAACGCTGCGGACCGTCGATACCAAAGGCCAGACATTCGATCGCTCGGGCAGGGGCGGCAATCTGGCGGATCACGATGACTGGATGGACGTCTGCTTCAAAAACAGCGAGCATCTTCTCGATGTGCCGCGATTACGAAGCAAGTGGGATCGTCTTCGCCTGCTGCCCAAAATCGATCCTGATGTGATGAATCATGGTGATCTCATCCCAGCCAATCTGCTGGTGCAAGGTGAACGCCTCGTCGGCGTGCTGGACTGCGGAAGCTTCGGACCCGCCGATCCTGCGCTTGACCTCATCGCGTTCTGGCATCTTTTCGACAGCGAAAGACGGGAAATTGCGCGAGCGCGACTTCAATCGACACCTGTTGAGTGGAAGCGTGGCGCAGCCTGGGCTTTCCAGCAAGCCATGGGCTTGGTCTGGTATTACCGCTGCTCCAATCCAGCCATGAGCGACCTCGGACGCAGCACCCTCGCCCGCATTATGAACGCCCAAGAAATATAATCATATTCACCAGAAGATGAAATATCATCACCAGCATGCAATATCCCAATTTATGACAGGCTTTAAATTTCGAAAATTAGTAAATATCAGAATTATCTTTTTTAATTATCTCTAAAATTAAATTGACTCTCTCTATAATTCGATTTATCTCAAATTATTGCTTATATTTACTATTATATATTTAGGAGAATTATATTGGGTGCAAGAATTTCCATTATCGCGTCCGGAGTTTTAGCTTTGTTGGCCTCTGGCGCCCATGCGGCGGATGTCATCGTTCCGGAAACACCTCTGGCACCAGCCGCTCCTATTGCCACGAACTTCAACTGGAGTGGCGCTTACATCGGCGGACAGGTCGGCTATGGTTGGGCGTCTTCCAAATTCTCAATGGAACCATCCTACACTTCCAAAGGAAATATGGACGGTTTTCTGGGCGGCATCTATGCCGGTTACAATTTTGATACCGGAGCAAATGTGATTCTGGGCGTGGATGGCGATTTCACGGGGACATCGGTTGGTGAAACCATCTCCTATGGAGGCCTGGCATCAGGTAAGACACGATTGCGTTGGTCTGGTGCCGCTCGCGCACGTGTGGGTTACGCTTTTGACCGGTTCCTGCCTTACATTGCTGGCGGTGCGGCTTTCGGCAATATTGGTGACAAGGCACATATTCTGGGCACGCAGCTCATCTCGCAGTCCAAGACACAGACCGGCTGGACTATCGGCGGCGGTGTTGACTATGCAGTCACTGACAATATCGTCACGCGCTTCGAATATCGTTACACCGATTTCGGCAAACGCAATCTTGATCTCGCCGTTCCCGGTATCAAGGCCAACGAGAAGATGAATTCGAACGATATTCGTCTCGGCGTCGCTTATAAGTTCTGATTGATCAGCTGACCTCTGTTCAGGAAACAGTCCTGTCTCTCACCGAGGCGGGGCTGTTTCCGTCAAACCACCCCGAGCATATGAATCAGCCCGAGACTGATGACACCTAGCGACAACAGCGAAAGCACCGCCGTCAGTGTCACGCGTCCGCCAGCCTGCGCGACAGAGCGGACATCGACACCAAGACCAAGCGCTGCCATCGAAATGATGGTGAGCAGCGTCGAGGCATATTGAATGCCGGGAAGCAGTGTTTCTGGAATGAGATGCAGTGAGTGTAGGGCCATCATCGCAAGAAAGCCCAGGATGAACCACGGCACCAGCTGAAAAAAGCCCGGCTTTGCACCCGCATCCTTGTTGCCCGCAAGCACAGCCAACGCCAGAATAACCGGACCGAGCATCAGTACCCGCACCAGCTTGACCAGCGTACCGAGCTGTACACTGATCGTCGCCACTGGAGCCGTCGCAGCCAGCACCTGTGGCACGGCATAGACTGTCAGTCCTGCGAGCACGCCATATTGGGTATGAGACAAGCCGAGCAGCGGCACCAACAATGGCAGGCACAGCACCACGACCACGCCGAGAATTGCCGTAAACGCGATGGAGGCGGCAACATCCTCGCTTTCAGCCCCGATGACCGGCGCTGTTGCCGCAATGGCCGAGTTGCCGCAAATTGAATTACCGCAAGCCACCAGCACAGCCATGCGATGCGGCAGCTTCAGCAGTCGCCCAATGCCATAGCTCAGCGCTATCGCCACCACCACGACGCAGGCAATACCGAGAATTAGACCGGAACCGGCGGCGATCACCGCGCTGACGCTGATGGATGCGCCGAGAAGCACCACGGCGATTTCCAGAATCATCTTTGCCGAAAAGCCGATACCTTTGCTGAACTGCTTGCCGGGGCGCAGGAAAGTGCGCACCATCGTGCCGAGCAGAATGGCAATCACCAGCGCTTCGAGCCACGCTCTGCCGGCATAATGCGCCTCGATTTTCTCAAGAGCGATGGCCACTGCGGCGACGCCGATGCTGAGTGCAAGTCCGGGGAGGATGTTCTGGATTTTTGAGTATGTCATTATCGGCATTTCATATCGAAAGAGAATTCCATTCCGATTTAATGCCTTACTTTCCCTGTTCAATCCATTTCATTATATGGCATAAATCGTTCTATAAAATCGAATGGTGTAGACTATGACACTGGAACAACTGCGTATTTTCATTGAAGTGGCGGAGCGCGAACACCTGACACGGGCTTCCGAGGTGCTGCATCTGACGCCTTCGGCGGTCAGTTCCGCGATCCGCACTCTTGAAGAACGTTATGGCGCGACACTGTTCAACCGTATCGGACGCCGCATCGAACTGACTGGCGACGGACGTCTGTTCCTCGATGAAGCGCGCGCAACGCTGGCGCGCGCACGCTCGGCTGAACGAATGCTGTCGGAATTTGGCGGCGGCAAGCGCGGCATTCTTTCGATCCACGCTAGCCAGACAATCGCAAGCTACTGGCTACCGCCCTTTCTGGCACGATTTCACAGCGCCTATCCGATGATCGAAGTGCGCCTGACACTGGGCAATACGGAAAGCGTGACCGAGGCGACGCAAGAGGGTGCAGCCGACATCGGTTTGGTGGAAGGTTCCGTACAAGCCGTATCGCTTTCCATCAACAAGGTGGCAACCGATCAGCTTATTCTGGTGGCACGCCCCGACCACGCATGGAGCGGCGTGGGCCGCCTTTCCTGGGACCGTTTGTTTGAAGGAAAATGGATTTTGCGGGAACAGGGTTCGGGCACGCGCAGCGTCTTCGAAGATGCGATGCGCGCCAACGGCTATAACCCTGCACGATTGAATGTGGCGCTGGAACTGCCGTCCAATGAGGCGATTTGTTCGGCAGTGCGCTCCGGTGATTATGTCACCGCCATCTCCGAACTGGTCGCCGCCCCGCATCTCGCCGCCGGAACGCTCGTCAAGGCGGACTTTGCCCTGCCGCAACGCCAGTTTCTCATGCTATTGCACAATGACCGCTACAAAACAAAGGCGCTTCAGGCCTTTGCCGATGTGCTCGTCGCCGATTCCGGTCAGCGTATCTGACGCAGTAATTCAGGCTGGGGGAAACAAGTCGAAGCCACGCCGTTCTTTGCTTGCCAAAGACCAATCGAGCGGCGCGTCTTGAAGCCCGGCAATCCATCCGGCTTGCCAACATCATAACCAAGGGCCTGCAAGCGCTTTTGCATCGCCGCGATATCCGAGCGATACATCGTGCCGACATTGCCCCAAGACTGCTGGAAATCTCCCGCACCATAAGCAATGCGATCACCGACATGGCCAATGAAGAGCGCGTAGAGATCGCTCATATTATAGTCCTTGAGCACGTAGAAATTCGGGCTCACGATGAAGGCGGGACCAAAGCGACCAGCGGGCATGAGCAGAAAGCTCTCGCCCTTCATTTCACCCGCTGGAAATGCCTTGCCGTTGACGCGGGTGATGCCAAGCTTGGCCCATTCCGCAATCGGCTTACCCTGATCGGGGCCTTCCAGCGAGCATGACACGCTCTGTGGGACATTGACCTCGAAACCCCAGTCGCGCCCCTTCTGCCAGCCATGCAAATTCAGGTAATTGGCGATGGAAGCCAGCGTATCCGGCACGGAATTCCAGATGTCGCGCTTGCCGTCGCCGTCGAAATCGACAGCGTGCTTGAGATAGGAAGTCGGCATGAATTGCGGCTGTCCAAGCGCGCCAGCCCAGGAGCTTTTCATGGCGCTTTCGTCGATATAGCCTTTGGACGCGATTTCGAGCGCAGCGATCAGCTCCTTGCGAAACATGTCCTTGCGCGTTGCCATAAAGGCCTTTGTGCCTAGAACTTCAAACACATTGTAGGGAATCTTGACCGTGCCGAAGCCGGATTCCCGGCCCCAGATCGCAACAACGATCGGCCCCGGAACACCATATTTCTGCTCGATGCGTTTCAAAAGACTGGCATATTGGCCATAGCGCGCCTGACCGCCGCTCGTGACCGACGCCATGGTTTTGGCATTGAAATACTTGCCCGGCGCGCCGAATTCTGCCTGCTTCTGCTCTTTCGGCGTCGACGGTTTTTCACCGGGGATGACCAGATCCGGCAATTTCCAGTTGATCGTCACGCCCGCAAAAGCCTGATCGAAGACGGCGCGGGAAACACCCGCTGCCTTTGCTTCAGGCCAGAGATCCCGCTCGATCCAGTTGCGATACTGGCTTTCGATCTGCGCCTTGGAAGGCGCCGCGACAGCGGGAGAAACAGCAAGAATAACGGCAAGACCCAGAGCAGTTTTCAAAGCATGCTTCCAACGGCTTGCTGCCATCACGTTTCTCCTGAAAAGCTAGAGTGTGGTTCTCGCTCGCAAGGCGGCAGCCAGCGTGCCTTCATCCAGATAATCGAGTTCGCCGCCCACCGGCACGCCATGAGCGAGACGCGTAACGCGAACCTCGAAATTCGCCAATTGATCGGTAATGTAATGGGCGGTGGTCTGACCTTCGACGGTCGCATTGACCGCGAGAATCACTTCCTTGATCTCGCCGGTTGCGACACGCTCCACCAGCCCCTTGATGTTCAGATCGTCGGGACCGATGCCATCGAGCGGCGACAGGCGACCGCCCAGAACATGGTAGCGCACATTCATCGTGCCCGCCCGTTCCAGTGCCCAGAGATCGGACACGTCTTCCACCACGATCAGCGTGGTGGGATCGCGGCGCTCATCCGTGCAGATGGTGCAGGGATCGGACGTATCGACATTGCCACAGCACGAACAGATGCGCACTTTTTCGGCAGCTTCCTGCATGGCGCCGCCCAGCGGCACCAGAAGCGCTTCTTTCTTCTTGATGAGATGCAGCGCCGCACGGCGCGCCGAACGCGGCCCCAGACCCGGTACGCGGGCCAGAAGCTGGATCAGACGTTCAATTTCAGGACCGGCGATTCGTTTGGACATTTTCTTAAGGGAGTAAGGGAATAGGGGAATAAGTGAGTAGGGGGAGGAGAATGAGGGAATATGCGACATGGCGGCAATCAGCCGACCAAACATACTCCCCTATTCCCTTATTCCCCTACTGCCTTAAAACGGCAGCTTGAAACCCGGAGGAATCGGAAGACCCGCCGTCAGCGACTGCGTCTTCTCAGCCATCACAGCTTCCAGTTTTGCCTTGGCATCGTTATGCGCCGCGATGATCAGGTCTTCGAGGATTTCCACCTCGTCTTCCTTGGCCAGCGACGGATCGATCTTCAGCGCCGACAAGGTGCCCTTGCCGGACAAGGTGATCGTCACCAGACCGCCGCCAGAAGAGGCCGTGGCTTCAAGATTGGCGATTTCGTCCTGCATGGCCTTCATCTTGGCCTGCAATTCCTTCGCCTGCTTCATCATGCCCATCATGTCACGCATGGGTTTACTCCATAGTCTTCGATACTTCAGTCATCTTCAGACGGCTCGCCGGGCACTTCAGCAACGGCGTCGAGGTCAATGTCCTCGTCATCGTTCTGTTCCGCCACGGCAATGCGCACGTCGGTGATTTTCGCGCCCGGAAAGGCCGCGAGAATGGCTGCCACATCCGGATCGGCGCGGGCATCAGTCACGAGATTGTCGCGACGCTCCGTTTCCGCTTCGGCAACGGTCTGGCTCGCAACATCACGCGCCACAGTCACCACCCAGCGAATACCGGTCCAGTTCAACAAATGTTGCGCGATCTCGCTCGGCAGCGATTTCGGCGCATCGTCGGTCAGACCGATTTCAAGACGTCCAGGCGCGATGGACGCCAGACGCACACAGTTCTTGACCAGAATCTTGAACTGCATGTTGCGATGCTTGTCTGCCATCGCAACGATGTCATTCAGACTGTTGACCGGCACGGAAGGCTGCGGCGTGCTCTCGGCAATTGGCTGCGGAGCAGGCGGCTGAACCGGTTGCGGAGCGGTTTCCACGATACGCATGGCGGTGGCCGGTCCGCCCGAGGCGGATGCCATGGAGGCCGAACCGACGGCATCGGCGGCGAAACGTGCTTCCGGCGCGCCGTTGCCATTGGAGCGAGGATTGCCCGAAGGCTGCGGACGCCCAGCGGAAACAGAACCGTTTTCGAGGCCGCGCAAGGCTTCGTCCAGCGTCGGCAGATCGGCCGCATGCGCCAGACGGATCAGCAACATTTCGGCAGCCTGTACCGGACGGGTCGCCGTATCCACTTCCGCAATGCCCTTGAGCAGCATCTGCCAGGTGCGAGACAACACGCGCACCGACAGTTTTTGCGCAAAATCGCGACCGCGCACACGTTCATCTTCCGACAGCGACACATCTTCCGCCACATCGGGCGTGAAGCGCAGGCGTGTCACGAGATGATTGAAGTCCGCCAGGTCGGTCAGCACAACCGAAGGGTCAGCACCGACATCATATTGGGCACGAAACTCAGTGAGAGCAGCGGCCACATCGCCGCGCATCAGCATTTCGAACAGGTCGATGATCCGGGCGCGGTCGGCAAGCCCCAGCATGGAGCGCACGGCTTCCGCGCTGACCTGACCGGCGCCATGCGCAATGGCCTGATCAAAGATCGATAGCGAATCGCGGGCGGAGCCCTCACCGGCGCGCGCAATCATGGCGAGCGACGCATCGTCGACTTCGATCTGCTCGGCTTCCGCAATGCGGCGCAAATGCTGCGCCAGCGTGCCCGATTCGATGCGGCGCAGGTCGAAACGCTGGCAGCGCGACAGAACGGTGATCGGCACCTTGCGGATTTCGGTGGTGGCGAAGATGAATTTCACATGCGGCGGCGGCTCTTCAAGCGTCTTCAACAGGCCGTTGAAGGCCTGATTGGACAACATGTGCACTTCGTCGATGATGTAGACCTTGTAGCGCGCCGACACCGGGCGATAGCGCACCTGCTCGATGATCTCGCGAATATCGTCGATGCCGGTATGCGAGGCGGCGTCCATCTCGATCACATCGACATGGCGGCCTTCCATAATCGCCTGGCAATGCTCACCGGGGACAGAGAGGTCAATTGTCGGCTGATCAACAGTATCGGTCTTGTAGTTGAGCGCCCGCGCCAGAATGCGCGCTGTCGTCGTCTTGCCAACACCGCGAACGCCGGTAAGCATCCAGGCCTGCGCGATGCGCCCCGTCTCAAAAGCATTTTTGAGCGTGCGCACCATCGGCTCCTGGCCGATGAGATCGTTGAAATTCTGCGGACGATATTTGCGGGCGAGAACGCGATAGGCCCCATCGGCAGCTATGCCAGCGGATTTCGTATCCATGGCGACCCTTCCGTTCTTCCTGTTACGCTTTTTTCTCGACCGCCAGTTTGGACCGGACCTATGAGCGACGTCAACAACGGACACTGTCCATCAACAGGGCCATCAAAAGCCGCCAGACAGCCAGGAAAAATGGCGAATGAGAAAAGGGTGGGAGGCTGGCACGGCGACCCGTGCCTGGCTCGTTAGGGCTGCTTCCTTCCGGACCTGACCCGGTTGGCGAGTGGCTCGTCCACCACCAACCTCCCACGCTGCATATCGTCAATCGCAGCGCAAAAAGCAAGCGCAGAACGAAAAAAACTGGTAAGAATCAGCACATGACACAGTACGAACTCGACAAACGGCTTGATGCCGACACTTTTTCCGTCGCCGTACTCGGCCTTTGCGAGTTGCGACTGATGAACGACCGCCGCTGGCCGTGGCTTATCCTCGTGCCGCGCAGGGCCAATCTTTCCGAAATTCATGATCTGACGCCGCTCGACCAGACAATCCTGACCTTCGAGGCCGGACTGGTGGCACAGGCGCTGAAGACGGTCACCGAATGCCAGAAGATCAACACCGGCGCGCTGGGCAATATCGTGCGTCAGCTTCATCTGCATGTCATCGCCCGCAACGAAGGTGATGCCGGATGGCCCGGCCCCGTCTGGGGCCATGGCACGCGTGAGACCTATGACGAAAAAGACGCCCGCAAGCTGATCGCCGACATTCGCGCGGCGCTGTAACCTCCCCCATCCGATCAAACATATATTCGAGAGCATCATGGCTTTCCGCCTCTACGACCTGCCGGAAATCGAACCGAGCCGTTTTGTCGGCTTTGGTGGCAACCGCATCGACCGCCAGTCCGAAAAGCGTCACGACGATCAGGCTTTCACCGCGCTGGAGTTGCCTGAAACCCGCGTCATGGTACTGGGCGGCAACAAGCTGCTGCTCGACTATACGGATGAGAAGACGCCCCGTGCACTCTTCCGCTTCAGCGAAGCCAGGGATTTTGCGCCCGATCTGCATGAGCCGGTGTTTCTCGGGCTTCAGGACGGCGCGCCGCTCGTCGCCCTGATGGCGCCGATTGATCCTGAAACTCTGGAAGCGCCATTCCGGGCACAGGACTATCGCAGCATCTATATGGAAGGGCTGGTTTCAGCCGATCTGCTTGGCGCGCTGGCGCAAGCGGCAGCGCTGACTGCCTGGCACAACAACCATCGTTTCTGCGGACGTTGCGGCACAAAGACTGAAATGCGGGCCGGTGGCGCCAAGCGCCAATGCCCGAATTGCGGGGTAGAGCATTTTCCGCGCACCGATCCGGTGGCGATCATGCTGCCGGTGCGCGGTGACAAATGCATTCTGGCGCGCAGCCCGCATTTTGCTGCCGGTTCCTATTCCTGCCTTGCCGGTTTCATCGAACATGGCGAAACCATCGAAGCGGCAGTTCGTCGTGAAAGCCAGGAGGAAATGGGGCTTGCCATCGGTCGCGTCGGCTATCACGCCAGCCAGCCCTGGCCGTTTCCCTATTCGCTGATGATCGGCTGCCATGCCGAAGTGCTGTCAGACGACTTCACCATCGACCGTTCGGAACTGGAAGACGGACGCTGGTTCGGCAAGCGGGAAGTCCGCAGCATGCTGGCGGGCACACATGAAAATGGGCTGCGGGTGCCGCCATCCGGCGCCATAGCAACCCATCTGATCAAGGCATGGGCGGAAAACTGATTCCGCCCGGTATTTTCTGAACTACTCAGCAGCAAGAAGCTGCGTGCCGCGAATGTCGCTGCCCTTATAGACGCCCAGAATGCGCACTTCCTTGGAGAAGAATTCGAGTTCTTCCAAGGCAAGCTGCACGTTGCGGTCTTCCGGATGCCCTTCAATATCGGCATAGAACTGCGTGGCGATGAAACGCCCGCCGATCTGATAGCTCTCAAGCTTGGTCATGTTGACGCCGTTGGTGGCAAAGCCACCCATCGCCTTGTAAAGCGCTGCCGGAACGTTGCGCACGCGGAAGACGAACGTCGTCATGATGCGTTCGCTGTTTTCCGGGCGCGGGGCCCATTGCTTTTCCTTCGAAAGAACGACGAAGCGGGTCACATTATCTTCCGCATCCTCGACATTTTCTTCCAGAATATCGAGACCGTAGAGATCGGCGGCCAGACGCGGTGCAAGGGCAGCCATCGAACGGTCCTGTGTGTCAGCAACGAGGCGTGCAGCACCCGCCGTATCGCCAGCAATGACAGGCTTCCAGCCATTCTGGCGGATGACCTTGCGGCACTGGCCCAGCGCATGGATATGGCTGTGTACCGTCTTGATTTCTTCGCGCTTGACGCCCGGAAGCACCATCAGCTGAAAATGAATCGGCAGGAAATATTCGCCAACAATATGCATATCGGCCAATGGCAGCAGATAATGAATATCCGCAACACGGCCCGCCAGCGTGTTTTCGATCGGAATCATCGCCAGATCGGCAGCGCCGGTTTCGACTGCGTTGAAGGCGTCTTCAAAAGTCGGACACGGCAATGGCTCCATACCGGGAAACATGTTGCGCGACGCCGTATCGGAATTGGCACCCGCTTCACCCTGAAAAGAAATCCGGTTGGTTTTCATCGTCGTCGTACTTTCTCAAACGCCCCTCACTCGCGGGGCTTTCCTGGTTGTTAAACTTGTCAAAGACCCTTTGCGACAAGAATCTTTTGCGCCGCCTTTATGCCAGGTCAAATAGTTCCCATTTGACTGCAAATTGCTCGGGCGCGCTCAAGGTCGGCTGGCGTATCGACGCCCAGTGGCACCGTTTTCACCACCTCGACATCGATGCGCATGCTGGCTTCCAAAGCGCGCAATTGCTCAAGCTTTTCGCGCTTTTCCAGCGGCGACGGCCCGAGCTTCACAAATTTCTCCAGCGCCGTCCGGCGATAGGCATAGAGGCCGATGTGATGATAGAGCGGGCCTTCGCCATAAGGTGCCGTGGCGCGGGTGAAATAAAGTGCGCGGAGACGTGAACTACCGGCCAGCGGCGAGCCGACAATCTTCACCACGCTCGGATTGGTCTTTTCCGATTCTTCCTCGATCTCGACGCCAAGCGTCGCGATATCAGCCGGGCCGTCTTCGAGCGGCAGCAATGCGCGACGGATGATATCCGGATCGATGGTCGGCAGATCGCCCTGCACATTGACCACGGCATCAATCTCGCCAGCCGGATCGAGCTTCAACAATGCTTCATAGATGCGGTCCGAGCCCGATTCGTGATCGGTGCGCGTCATGACGGCTTCATGACCATGAGCGGTAACGGCTGCGAAAATCTCCTCACTATCGGTCGCGACAACGGCGCGTCCGAGCTTCGCGGCGGCAGCCCTTTCGGCCACATGCACGATCATCGGCTTGCCGCAAATATCGGCCAACGGCTTGTTCGGCAGGCGCGTAGCGGCCAGTCTTGCCGGAATAAGTGTGAGGGTCTTTAGGGTCTGAAGCATGCTCGCCTCTTGTTGTCTCGCCGGATCGTAACCGTCCTTAGAGGAGTTTTATCTGCACTGTAAATGCTGCAAAAGTGTCAAAAAGTCACGGGTCTGGTTACCCTTATAGGTGTTGCATCGCCCTGGTAAAAGACCTAGTTTCCGCCCGATGCCGCGGAGAGAATTGCAACCTCATATGAGGTGCGCATGTCGGCTGAGGAGAGCGTTCTCGGGGAGAGCGTTTTGGTAGAGGGAGCGCTGACCGGCGATGAATTCAACGCGGACTAACAAGTTTATCATGGCTTTTCTGGCAACGGTTTTCGTTGTCATGACGACGGGCATCCTGTCCGATGCGCTGTTTCACTCGCCTGCACCGGAGAAGCCCGGCTTTGCAATCGAGGCGGCGGAAGCTGCGACCGGTGAAGGGGGAGCTGCACCGGCCAAGGAAGAAGTTTCTATCGCAACATTGCTGCAATCCGCCGATCCTGCGCGCGGTGAAACAGTTTTCAAGCGCTGCCAGGCCTGCCATACGGGCGAAAAGGGCGGCGCAAACAAGGTGGGTCCGCATCTCTGGGATGTGCTGAACCGTCCTGCCGCTTCCGTCGAAGGCTTCGGCTATTCGGCCGCCATGAAGGAATTTGGCGCCGGTGGCAACAAGTGGGACTACGAGCACCTCAACAAGTTCCTGACCTCGCCGAAGGCTTTCGTCAAAGGCACGGCCATGGGCTTTGCGGGTGACAAGAAGGACAATGAGCGCGCCGATCTGATTGCCTATCTGCGCACGCTTTCCGACAATCCGGCACCACTGCCGACGGCAGATGCTGCACCGGCTGACGGCGACGCCAAACCTGCGGATGCAGCGCCAGCCAAGGAAGGCGAAAAGCCAGCCGCACCAGCGAACTAAGCATCGCAAGAACATCGAAAAGCCGGGTTTCGACCCGGCTTTTTTATTTGCCCCTGAAATTTATTGCGCCGGTGCCTTTCTTCCTCCGCAAAAACCCATAAGACTCATACAGATGATCCGAAGCAGAAACGGAGAGACTGGATGAAAGCGTTTTGGGCGGGTGCATTTGCGGTTGCCATGCTTGCAAGCACAATGTCGTCAAGCCATGCGACCGATGCAGAACCCAAATGGCGCGCCTCTTCCAGCCTGCTCGGCGAGCCCAAATATCCAGCCGATTTCAAGCATTATGACTATGTGAACCCCGATGCGCCGAAGGGCGGCACGCTCAATCAGGTCGCGGTCGGCACATTTGACAGCCTCAACCCATTCGTGGTGCAAGGCGTTCCCGCGGCAGGCCTGTCCGACTTCGGCGGCGGCATGCTCTACGATACGCTGATGACGGATTCGCTGGATCAGAGTTCGACGCAATATCCGCTCATTGCCGAGGCGCTTCAGTATCCGGAAGATTATTCCTGGGTGAAGTTCAAGCTCAATCCGAACGCCAAATGGCATGACGGCCAGCCGATCACCGTCGAAGACGTGATCTGGTCCTTCAATGTGCTGAAGAAGCAGTCCCCGCTCTACAACAAATATTATGGCGACGTGGAAAGTGCGGAAAAGACCGGCGATCATGAGGTGAAGTTCAACTTCAGCCAAAAGGGCAACCGCGAATTGCCGCAGATCATGGGCCAGCTTGCAGTGCTGCCGCAACATTGGTGGGAAGGTAAGGACGCGCAGGGCAAACAGCGTGATATCACCCGCCCGACGCTGGAAATTCCGCTGGGTTCGTCCGCCTACAAGATCGACAGTGTTTCGCCAGGACGCTCCATCACCTGGGCGCGCGTCGACGATTACTGGGGCAAGGACATCGCCGTAAATGTCGGCCGCAACAATTTCGACCGCGTGGTCTACGAATATTACTTCAATGAAGACGCGACCTGGGAAGCCTTCAAGAAGGGCGGTCAATACGATTATCGCAACGAAAACCGCGCCCAGCGCTGGGCGGAGCAGTATAATTTCCCGGCTGTTCAGCGCGGCGATGTTATCAAGAAGTCCTTCCCGTTCAATGCTGTCGGTCGCATGCAGGGCTATTTCCTGAATATGCGCCGCGACAAGTTCAAGGACCCGAAAGTCCGCGAAGCGCTGACCTATGCGTTCGACTTCGAATCCATGAATCGTCTTCTGTTCTTCAATCAGTACAGCCGCATCAACAGCTATTTTGCTGGCAACGAATTGCAGTTGAGCGGCCCGCCGACTCCGGCAGAACAGGCCATTCTTGAAACGGTCAAAGATTCGCTGCCCGCAGATGCCCTGACCAAGGAATTCAAGCTGCCTGTTTACGACACGCCGCAGGCAACCCGCGATAATCTGCGCACGGCCTTGAAGCTGTTTTCGGAAGCGGGATGGACATTGCAGGGCAACAAGCTCGTCGATGCAAAGGGCAATCCGTTCACCATCGAATTTCTCGGCAAGGACCCGACCGACGAGCGCATCTATAATCCGTTCGCAGCGAGCCTGCGCAAGATCGGGATCAATGCGACAGTGCGCATTGTCGATACCGCGCAATATCAGGCGCGCGTCAATGATTTCGACTATGACGTCATCACCTCCGTCATCGCGCAAACCGCCTCTCCCGGCAATGAGCAACGCGACATGTGGGGCTCCAAGGCCGCCGATTTCAAAGGCAGCCGCAACTATGCCGGTATCAAAAGCGAGGCAATCGACAAGCTGATCGACCGCGTGATCTACGCCAAGGACCGCGATGAACTCGTGGCCGCAAGCCATGCGCTCGACCGTGCTCTGCTGTGGAATTATTACGTCATTCCGCAATGGTATTCCGACCACATCAATGTGGCCTACTGGAACAAATTCGGCATGCCTGAAAAGCAGCCGGATTATATGGGTATCGATCCGTTCTCATGGTGGGTTGATCCCGCGAAGGCAGCCAAGCTCAAGACCGGCAGCGAATAGAGGCGTGCGAAGAATGACGATGCTTCGCATGAACCGCCGCCATTTTCTGGGGGTCTCGGGCAGCGCCGCAGTCGCGGTCTGCCTGCCGGGCCAGAATGTCATAGCCACAGCCTTTGCGGAGGTGCCGACTGGCAAGGCTCTGCACGGCCTGTCTGCCTTTGGTGAACTGAAATATGGCAGCGATTTCACCCATTTCGACTACACCAATCCAGATGCGCCGAAGGGCGGCACATTCAAGTTCGCCCCGGCAAGCTGGGTCTGGAACCAGAACACGCAGACCTTCAACACGCTCAGCACCTTTACCTTCAAAGGCGATGCGCCCCCGCGCATGGAGCTGACCTATGACAGCCTGATGGTGCCCGCTCTCGATGAGCCGGATTCCGTCTACGGGCTGATCGCAGAAAGCGCCACGCTGTCGAAAGATCGACAGACCTGCACCTTCAAGCTGCGCAAGGAAGCGCGCTTCCACGACGGTTCGCCCATAACGGCAAAAGACGTGCTATTCACCTATACGGTGCTGAAGGAAAAGGGCCACCCGATCATACGCCAGTCGCTCGCTGGACTGGAAAAGGTGGAGCTGACCGGAAAAAACGATATTCGCCTGCGCTTTGCGGCGGATCGCGGCCCCAATGCCATTCTCGACGCGGTGGTGCTGCCCATATTGTCGGAGAACTGGTTCAAGGACCGCAATTTTGAGGCGACGACCATGGAGCCGGTGCTCGGTTCCGGCGCTTACAAGGTCGGAAATTTCGCCGCCGGGCAATTCATCGAATATGACCGCGTTGAGGATTACTGGGCCAAAGATCTTCCGGTCCGGCGCGGCTCCAGCCATTTCGACCGCATCCACATAGAGTTCTTCCGCGACCGCCAGCCGGAATTTGAAGCCTTCAAGAAAGGCGATATCGATTTCCGTTCGGAAAGCGTGTCCAAGAACTGGGCGACGGGATACGACTTCCCGGCCATACAGCAGAAGAAAGTCATCAAGCGCACCTTCCCGAAAGAGAAAAGCCCGCTGATGCAGGCCTGGGCGGTGAACCAGCGCCGCGAGCGTTTCCGCGACCCGCGCGTGCGCGAGGCGATCAGTCTCTGTTTCGATTTCGAATGGACCAACGAGACCCTTTTCTTCAAGACCTATGAGCGTTCGCAATCGAGCTTCAACGGGTCGGATTTTCAGGCCAAGGGCCTGCCCTCCCCCGATGAGTTGAAAGTGCTGGAGCGCTATCGCGGCAAGCTTCCCGATACAGTATTCGGCGAGGCTGTCACCATGCCGGTTTCGGATGGAACGGGCCGCGACCGCGCGCAGTTCGGTCGCGCCATCAAGCTGATGGAAGAAGCTGGTTTCGAGCGGCGCAACGGCCAGTTCCACGACAAGGACGGTTCAAAATTCGGGCTTGAAATCCTCAGCGATTCCGAAGCTTTCACCCGCGTCTACAATCCGTTCATCCAGAAACTAAGGGCCATCGGCATTGATGCAACCTTGCGGCTGGTGGATGCGAGCCAATACCAGGCGCGCTTGCAGGATTTCCAGTTCGACATGGTTGGCCTTGCCATGCTGTTCGGCGCAACCCCGACCAGCGAATCGCTTGCCAGCATGTTCGGTTCACAAGCGGCCAAAACACCGGGAAGCTATAATCTGCCCGGCACGGCTGACCCGGTGATCGACGCCCTGATCGACGATGCCGGAAAGGTTTCGACCCGGGACGATCTTGTCGCTACGATCAGAGTGCTTGATCGGTACTTGCGTATCCGACGCGACTGGATTCCAAATTGGACAACAGCGAATCATCTCGTGGCCTATTGGGACCGGTTCGGTTTCAAGGAACCGAAGCCCGATTATGGCTTTCCGGTTGAGACGCTGTGGTGGATAGAAGAAGAAAAGGCAAAAGCTGTTGGTAAGCCATAAGAGAAACCCGGATCTAACGAGAGAGCCAAGCTGATGGGCGCTTACATCCTCCGCCGCTTGATCTTAATGATCCCGACCATCTTCGGCATCATGGCTATTTCCTTCGCCGTTGTTCAGTTCGCCCCCGGCGGTCCGGTCGAGCGCGTGATCGCGCAGCTTTCCGGTCAGGGCGGCGATGCGCTTGATCGCCTTTCCGGCGGTGGCGGCGATTTCGGTCAAAGCGCTGTCGATAGCGGCTCGGTCAACTCCAAATATCGCGGCGCACAGGGGCTGGACCCGCAATTCATCGCCGATCTGGAAAAGCAGTTCGGCTTCGACAAGCCACCGCTGGAGCGTTTTGGCCAGATGCTGTGGAACTATCTGCGCTTCGATTTCGGGCGCAGCTATTTCCGCGATATCAGCGTGATCGATCTCATCAAGGAAAAGATGCCGGTTTCGATCTCGCTCGGCCTGTGGCTGACATTTCTGTCCTATATGATCTCGATCCCGCTCGGCATTCGCAAGGCGATCAAGGAAGGCACGCGCTTCGACACTTGGACCAGCGCGGTCATCATCGTCGGCTACGCTATCCCAAGCTTCCTGTTCGCCATTCTGCTGATCGTGCTTTTCGCGGGCGGATCGTTCTTCGACTGGTTTCCGCTACGCGGTCTCACCTCGCCTGATTTCGCGCAGATGTCGTTCTGGGGCAAAATCGGCGACTATCTCTGGCACATGGTTCTGCCGGTCACAGCGCTGGTGCTTTCGGCCTTCGCCACCACGACGCTTCTGACGAAAAACTCGTTTCTCGAAGAAATCCGCAAGCAATATGTGACGACGGCGCGCGCCAAGGGCCTCACCGAGAATCAGGTGCTTTATCGCCATGTTTTCCGCAACGCCATGCTGATCGTCATCGCCGGTTTTCCGGGCGCTTTCATCTCGGCCTTCTTTACCGGCTCGCTTTTGATTGAAACCATCTTCTCCCTCGACGGTCTTGGCCTGCTCGGCTACCAGTCGGTCATCAACCGCGATTATCCGGTTGTGTTCGCCAATCTCTTCATCTTCTCGCTGATCGGACTGCTTGTCGGGCTTCTGTCCGATCTGACCTATACGTGGATCGATCCGCGCATTGATTTCGACCGGAGGGACGTGTGATGACAGACGCTGCCCTCACCCCCGCCGTCAAGCCAGTGAAAAGGCCATGGCTATCACCGCTGAACCGCCGCCGCTGGCAGAATTTCAAGGCCAACAAGCGCGGTTACTGGTCGCTGTGGGTTTTCCTGTTTCTGCTCATCGCCGCCCTTTGCTCCGAATTCATCGCCAATGATCGCCCGATTCTCGTTTCCTACAAGGGCGAGTTGCTGACGCCGGTTTTTGTCGATTATCCGGAAGAGAAATTCGGCGGCTTCTATGCCGTGACCGATTATCGCGATCCGGTGATACAGGAAGAAATCGCCAATAATGGCTGGGCGCTCTGGCCGCCCATTCGCTATTCCTACAACACCGTGAATAATGAAATCCCGGAAGCAGCGCCCTCAAAGCCCTTCTGGCTCTATTCCGCCGAGGAGCGCTGCCAGCGCTATGCGCAAGGTGTCAGCGATCCCAATTGCCGTTTTGGCAACTTCAACCTGCTTGGCACTGACGATCAGGCGCGAGATGTTTTTGCGCGCGCGCTTTACGGCTTCCGCATTTCGGTGCTGTTCGGCCTGATCCTCACCTTCTTCTCGGCCATCATCGGCGTGACGGCAGGCGCGGTTCAGGGCTATTTCGGCGGCTGGGTCGATCTGATCTTCCAGCGCGTCATCGAAATCTGGTCGTCGATCCCCGTGCTTTATCTGTTGCTGATCATAGCGGCGATCCTGCCACCGGGCTTCTGGGTGCTGCTCGGCATCATGCTTCTCTTCTCATGGGTGGCATTCGTCGGCGTTGTGCGCGCTGAATTCCTGCGCGCCCGAAACTTCGAATATGTGAATGCAGCGCGCGCACTTGGCGTGAAGAACGGCACCATCATGTGGCGTCACCTTCTGCCCAATGCCATGGTGGCGACGCTGACCTTCCTGCCCTTCATCCTGAACGGCTCGATCACCACGCTCACCTCGCTCGACTTCCTCGGCTTCGGCCTGCCGCCAGGTTCCGCCTCGCTCGGCGAACTTCTGGCGCAGGGCAAGAACAACCTTCAGGCGCCGTGGCTCGGCATTACCGGCTTCGTGGTCATCTCGGTCATGCTGTCGCTCCTGATCTTCATCGGCGAGGCGACACGCGACGCATTCGATCCGCGAAAGGCATTTCAATGAGTGGGTCAATGAGTGGATCCCCGTCCGAATCAGGCAACAAAACCCTGCTGTCCGTCCGCGACTTGTCGGTGGCGTTTCGCCAGAACGGCGAAGAGCGCATTTCGGTCGACCATGTGTCCTTCGACATTGCCGAAGGCGAGACCGTAGCTCTGGTCGGCGAATCCGGTTCGGGCAAGTCTGTTTCCGCCCTGTCGGTGCTGAAGCTTCTCCCCTACCCGGCCGCCAGCCACCCTTCCGGTGAAATCCTTTTCAACGACAAGGACTTGATGAAGGCCTCCGAGCCGGAATTGCGGCGCGTGCGCGGCAATGACATCGCCATGATCTTTCAGGAGCCGATGACCTCGCTCAACCCGCTGCACAGCGTCGAGCGGCAGGTCGGCGAAATCCTGCGTGTGCATCAGGGCATGGGCGACGCCCAGGCGCGGGCGCGCACGCTGGAGCTTCTGAACGAGGTTGGCATTCGCGAGCCGGAAAAGCGCTTGTCGGCCTTCCCGCATCAACTTTCGGGTGGGCAACGCCAGCGCGTGATGATCGCCATGGCGCTGGCCAACAAGCCGAAACTGCTGATCGCCGACGAACCAACCACGGCGCTCGATGTGACCGTGCAGGCGCAGATTTTGAAGCTGCTTGCCGAGTTGAAGGCCGCGCAAGGCATGTCCATGCTGTTCATCACCCACGATCTCGGCATCGTGCGCAAGATCGCCGACAAGGTCTGCGTGATGAGCAAGGGCAAGATCGTCGAAGCCGGTCCAACCAAGGACATCTTCGACAATCCGCAGCATCCCTATACCAAGCACCTGCTTGCCGCCGAACCGAAGGGCGAGCCGCCCGCTGCCGATCCGGCGGCAAAAACGGTGATGGAAGGCAAGGATATCCGCGTCTGGTTCCCGATCAAGAAGGGGTTCATGCGCAAGACCGTCGACCATGTGAAGGCGGTGGACGGTATCGATGTCAATCTACGTGCCGGTCAGACGCTCGGTGTCGTCGGCGAATCGGGGTCCGGCAAGACCACGCTTGGCCTCGCCCTTTCGCGGATGATTTCATCCAAGGGCGATATTCGCTTTGAAGGGCGTGATATCGCGAAATTCAGCTTCAAGGATATGCGCCCGCTGCGCCGTGAAATGCAGATCGTGTTTCAGGACCCGTTCGGCTCACTTTCTCCGCGCATGACCATTGCAGATATCATTGCCGAAGGCTTGCTGGTGCATGAGCCGAAACTCTCCGCCGATGACCGCGATGCGCGTGTCGTGGCAGCGCTGCAGGAAGTGAACCTCGACCCCGAAACCCGCTTCCGCTATCCGCATGAATTTTCCGGCGGCCAGCGCCAGCGCATCGCCATTGCGCGCGCCATGGTGCTGAACCCGCGCTTCGTCATGCTGGATGAGCCAACCTCGGCGCTCGACATGAGCGTGCAGGCGCAAGTGGTCGATCTTTTGCGTGGATTGCAGAAGAAGCATGATCTCGCCTATCTTTTCATTAGCCACGATCTCAAAGTGGTGCGGGCACTGGCCAATGATGTGCTGGTGATGCGCAACGGCAAGGCGGTCGAATATGGTACGGCGAAGGACGTCTTCGCCAATCCCAAGACCGACTATACCAAGGCGTTGATGGCGGCAGCCTTCCATATGGAGGCTACCGAGGGAGGAGTAAGACAATGACCAATAATGATAAGGGCAATATTCTTCTGGCGATCACCGATTGGGACCCGGAAATCTGGCTGAAGACATTCAAGGACAATGCGCCGGATCGCCCCGTGGTGACCGAACGCGCCGAGAATGATCCTTCCGTCAAATACGCTCTCGTATGGAAGCAGAAGCCCGGCTCGCTCGCCAATCTGCCCAACCTGAAAGTCATTTTCTCGCTTGGTGCTGGCGTGGACCACGTGTTCCGCGATGACCGCATTCCCGATGTGCCGTTGGTGCGCATCATCTCCGACGATCTGACCATGCGCATGACCGAATATGTGGTCTGGCAGGTGCTGGATCATCACCGTCTGGGATCGCGCTATCGCAAGCAGCAGCAGAACCATGTCTGGCATGAAGATCGCCGCCAGCCTGCCGCTCACGAAGTGACGGTCGGCATTATGGGGCTTGGCGTTCTGGGCCGCGATGCGGCTGAGAAGCTGAAAGCGCTGGGTTTCAACGTGACCGGCTGGAGCCGCCGCCAGCAGGAAATCGCTGGCGTGAAAACCTATCACGGTCGTGACGGTTTTGGCGCTTTTCTCAAGACCGCCGATATTTTCGTCTGTCTGCTGCCGCTGACGCCAGACACCAAGGGCATCCTGTCCATGTCGATGTTCGCGCAGCTGAAAAGCGACGGACCATTCGGCGCGCCGGTATTGATCAATGCCGGTCGCGGCGGCTTGCAGAACGAGGCTGATATTCTGGCGGCGCTCGACCGTGGGCTGCTTTCGGCAGCGTCGCTCGACGTGTTCAATCAGGAACCGCTGCCGACCACCAGCGCGCTCTGGGATCATCCGAGAGTGACGATCACGCCGCATGCAGCGGCAAGCTCGTCAGCAACGGCCCTTGTGCCGCAGATCATCCGGCAGATTGAAGCCTTCGAGCGCAATGGCACGCTGGAGCACATCGTCGACCGCAATACGCAGTATTGACGTTTCAGATTGGGGGATCGGCAGCTACACGCTGCCGGTCGTCTCACCACCTATCCCTGCACGATCTCCTTGCGCATGGTGATGGAGGTCGTGCGCGTATAGCCGGGATGCGCCGTTTCCGCGATCTTGCAATAACCGAGCTTTTCAAACACCGCCCGATTGCGCGTCAGTTCGATACGCACCTGCAATTCAATCGCCGGCTTGCCCTTCGCGATAGTTTCAGCCTCCGCACGCTGCATCAGGGCGCGAGCGATTCCCTGCCCCTCGAAGGCGGGCGCAACGGCAAGCTTGCCGAGATAGAAGCTGTCGCTTCTTTCCTTGATGAAAACGCAACCCGCCAGTTCCTCGCCAATCAGGGCTGCGAAGCCGGTCTCTTCCCCGGCCTTTTGTTTCAGTCCTTCCGCAGTCAGAAGATGCGCGGAAGACGGCGGATCAATCACGCCGTCCATATAAGCAAAGCTGTCGCGGATGAGTTTCAGAAGTTCGTCCCAGCGGGCGAAATCCTGACCGATGGGCGCAATGCTGAGCGCCGTCATTTGGGTTTGCGTGCCTTGTAGCGAATGGTCTCGAAACGGACATTCAGCGCGTTATAGAGCAACAGGCGACCAACCAGCGGTTCGCCGATACCGGTGACGAGCTTGATCACCTCCATCGCCTGCAAACTGCCGATCACACCCGGCAGCACGCCCAGCACGCCCGCTTCTGCACAGGTGGGAACAGTTCCCGGCGGCGGCGCTTCCGGGAAGAGGTCACGATAGGAGGGATTTTGCGTGCCGTCCGAACCGGCCAGATAAGGCATCAGTACAGTCACCGTGCCATCGAAGCGGCCCATTGCGCCAGTTACCAGCGGTCGCCCGACCTTGGCCGCCGTATCCGCCAGCACATAGCGCGTTGTGAAGTTGTCGGAGCCATCGACAATGACATCGTAATCGGCAATCAGCGCTTCGGCATTGTCCGCGTTGAGGCGCAGGGCATGGCCTTCGACCGTCACATGCGGATTGATGCGCGCAATGGCGTTTCGCGCGCTCTCGACCTTTTCCTGACCGACGCTTTCCGTGTCGTGGATGACCTGGCGCTGGAGATTGGACAGCGAAACCGTATCGTCGTCGACGATGCCGAGCGTCCCGATGCCCGCAGCCGCCAGATATTGCAGCACGGGCGCTCCGAGACCACCCGCACCGACAACCAATACACGCGCTGCCTTCAGCTTCTGCTGGCCTGGGCCACCGACTTCCGGCAGCACGATATGCCGCGCATAGCGTTCAAGTTCTTCGGACGAAAATGGTCTGGATGGTGCATTCATGATGGCCAACATATGCCTCCGCGACGATGCTGTCAGCGGATAATTTAGCTCTTGGTGAGAACGCCGCCTGCAACACTGAAAAACTGCGCATCGCCGCCAAGCGTGTCGAACAGCGCCCTGTCGGTGCCGGTCATGAAGGCCTGCCCGCCGAGATCGTCGAGAATGCCGAACAAGGCAGCGCGGCGGCCCGAATCGAGATGCGCGGCGATTTCGTCCAGAAGGAGAATCGGGGCCATGCCGGACAATTCGCCCGTCAGGCGCGCATGGGCCAGTATCAAACCGATGAGCAATGCCTTCTGCTCGCCGGTCGAGCACAGGGCGGCTGGCATGGCTTTCGGCCTATGCTGCACGATGAGATCGGTGCGGTGCGGCCCATCCAGCGTGCGGCCTGCCGCACGATCTCGGATGCGCCCGTCGCGCAGGGTGCGGCGGAAATCCTCTTCGAGATCGAGCGCCGCTTCGAGGCCGATCCGCTGTTCCAGCGAACCTTCCAGAAAGCAATCCGCCTTCGGAAAAGGACCTTCCGCCGGAAGGCGCTCTATCATGGCCGCAATCAGCCGCATGGCTTCTGCGCGTGCTGCGGCAATGGCGGTGCCAAGCTCCGCCATCTGGCTTTCGATGGCGTCGAGCCAGCGGTCGTCATTATTGCCTTCGCTGAGCAGCCGGTTGCGGCTGCGCATGGCTTTTTCATAATCGAGCACACGCTTGCCGTGCCCGGTATCGATGGCGAGGACCATGCGGTCGAGGAAACGCCGCCGGTCCGACGCGCCGCCGGTAAAAAGCCCGTCCATGGAAGGAACGACCCAGAGAATGCGGGCATAATCGAGAAGCTCGTCGCCAGAGGCTGCAACGCCGTTGATGCGAACCTTGCGCCCGCCTTCTCCGCCGCCTGCCGTTCCCGTACCGATTTCGGCTTCGCCGTAGATCATGCAATCCAGCGATGCGTGGATGGCAAAGCCGTCTCGCTGTCCTTCCGGACCGTTGACCCGCGCCACATCGTCATAAGACGCCCGGCGAAGACCGCGCCCCGGCGACAGAAAGGAAAGTGCTTCAATGAGATTGGTCTTGCCCGAACCGTTCTCGCCCGTCAGCACCACATGGCCGGGGCCAAGCGGCAGCGAGAGTTCCGCATAATTGCGGAAATCAGTAAGCTTAAGCCGCCGGACCGAAACCCGGTCGGGACGGCTTGTTATATCGTCTTTTATATCCACAATCGGGTTCTTTGAGAGGCCTCTTCCAGCGAGATGCCGGGGCTGTCGAGATTTTGGCTATGGCGAGCCGAAAATGGTGGGATTTGAGAACCGGAGCGCAGCGTACATACTGTACGTGAGCACCGGAAGCGAAAAATCACGCCATTTGCAGGCCGCCAGAGTCGAAATATCCCAGCCCTAGACGCGCATCGGCATCAGAACATACAGCACATCTTCGTCGCCGGTGTCGCGCACCAGTGTCGGCGAACCGGCATCGGCCAGCATGAAGACAGCATCCGAACCGGAAAGCTGGCTGGTGATGTCGAGCAGATATTTGGAGTTGAAGCCGATATCCAGCGGATCGGAATCATAATCCGCTGCCAGCTCGTCTGTTGCGCTGCCCGAATCGGGATTGTTGACCGTCAGCGTCAGCTGGCCATCGGCGATGGAAAGCTTGACCGCACGGCCACGCTCGCTCGAAATGGTCGAAACGCGATCGACGGAAGCGGCAAATTCCTGGCGTCCGATGGTGAGCTTCTTGTCATTGCCGGATGGAATGACACGCTGGTAATCCGGGAAGGTACCGTCGATGAGCTTGGAGGTGAGCACCACGGAGCCGACCGTAAAGCGGATCTTCGCGTCCGACAGTTCCACCATTGCCACCACATCAGGCGCATCGACCAGCTTCTGCAGTTCGGCAACCGTCTTGCGTGGAATGATGATGCCCGGCATACCTTCCGTTCCCGATGGGGCTTCCAGTTCGGCGCGGGCCAGACGGTGACCGTCGGTCGCCACAGCGCGCAGCTTCAAAGCGCCGTCGCTTTCGATGGCATGGAAGAAGATGCCGTTCAGATAATAGCGGGTTTCTTCCGTCGAGATCGCAAATTGGGTGCGGTCGATAAGGCGCTTCAGCGCCTGCGCTTCGATGCGGAAGGAATGGGTGAAGGACCCTGCCGTCAGTTCCGGGAAATCCGACTGCGGCAGGCACTGGAGGCGGAAGGACGACTTGCCGGAAATAACCGACATGGAGCCGCCATCGGGATTGGTGGACAGCATGACTTCCGCGCCATCGGGCAGCTTGCGCACGATATCATAGAGCAGATGTGCCGGGACCGTCGTCGCGCCCGCCTGCTCGACCATGGCGGCGGTTGCTTCATTCACTTCGAGATCGAGGTCGGTCGCCTTGAGGGCAAGGCTTGCGCCTTCGGCCTGCAAAAGCACGTTCGACAGAATCGGAATCGTGTTGCGACGCTCCACGACGCGGTGGACGTGGTTGAGAGATTTGAGAAGGTTCGATCGCTCTAGGGTAACACGCATGTTCAAACGCACTCGCTCGCTAGGACAAGGCGCTTGCATCTGACGGGCAGCGGCCCTCGTCGGTAAGGCGCCAAAGGCGCCAGAAAGGTCCGTTAAAGTGGCAGATTTTTAAGGAGAAAAGCAAGCCCGCGCCGTGTCGTAATGCGACAGGGCCCGGGCTTTTTGTTGATAACCGCCGTTGATAGCGGGGAAGCTTCTGTAACACGACAGTTGCATTCTTCGTGATGCCGGGCTGCAACGAGCAATTTCCTGTGCTCCGGTGCTCACGTACCTTTAAGTACGCTCCGCTCCGGTACTCGAAAATCACCCGTTTCGCCACGGCCTGACGAATTTGCAACTGTCGTATTAATCAGGCAGCCTGATCGTTGATGAGACGCTTCAGAAGCTCCAGTTCCTGTGCCAGCTTGGTGTCGGCGCCTACCAGATCTTCGATCTTGCGCACGGCATGCAGCACGGTCGTATGATCGCGTCCGCCGAAGCGACGGCCAATTTCCGGCAGCGAACGCGGCGTCATCATCTTGGCGAGATACATCGCCACCTGACGCGGCTTCACGATGGTGCGGGTACGACGATTCGAGAGCAGATCCTGCTTCGAAACATTGTAATGGCGCGCCACGATGCGCTGGATTTCCTCGATGCGGATGCGCTTCGGCTCGCCTGCGCGCGTCAGATGGCCGAGCAGCTCATCCACGCGGTCAATCGACAGATTCGGCTCGAAGGACTGGCGGAACAGAAGCTGGTTGAAAGCGCCTTCCAGCTCACGGCCCGAGCCGGTGACGGTGCGGGCGACGTGCGAAATAATCTCGTCGCCAATGTTGAGGCTCGGATCTTCAACCTGTGCCGTGTTCAGACGACGACGCAGCATTTCAACGCGCATGTCGTAATCCGGTGCGGCCACTTCAAGCGCAACGCCACCCTGCAGACGCGAACGGACGCGAACGTCGAGCGATTCCAGTTCCGAGGGTGCACGGTCAGCTGCAACAACGACCTGCTTGGCGCTGTCGAGCAGCGTGTTCAGGAGATGGCAGAACTCGTGCTGAATGGACTTGCCCTGCAGGAACTGCATGTCGTCGATGACCAGAAGGTCGATGTCGCGCAGCTGTTCCTTGAAGGAAAGCGCATTGTTGTCACGGATAGCGGTCGCAAAGCGCCACATGAAATATTCAGCGGTCAGATAAACGACGCGGGCCTTTTCCTGACGCTGCAGCGCTGCGGCTGCAATGGCCTGAAGAAGATGCGTCTTGCCGAGGCCGACCGATGCATGAATGAAAAGCGGATTGAAACGCACAGCGCTGGAACCGGCTTCCGCAATGGTGCGGGCGGCGGCAAGCGCCACACGATTCGATGCGCCGTCGACGAAGCTGTCGAACGTGTAACGCGGATCAAGCGGCGAGCCGAGAATCGAGCCCGAAGCGGCAGCCGATTCTGCGACCACGGCAGAACCGCGCTTGTCGCCGATATGCTGACCGGCAAAGGACTGGCCGACCGGGAACATCATCTTTTCGCGCGGCGCCACGACAGGCTTGGCTTCAGCCGATTCCGTCGTTTCTGCCGGCGCTGCGCTGCGAACCACGCGGTTCATGCCGCGCACAACGACTTCGACCTTCAGGATCTGGGCGTTTTCTTCCTGCCAGAGTTCGGTCAGGAGTTCAGAATAATGATTGTTGATCCAGGAGCGCAGGAAAGCTGTCGGGACCGACAGGCGCACAATGCTCTTGGAAATATCGTCAAGTTTCAACCGGCCGAACCAGCTCGAATAGATTTCGCTGCCTACACGGGCTTTCAGCTTTGCCGTAAGGCGCTCGAAAGCCTCTTCGCTGACTGCAGCGTCCATGTTCGTCAGGCTCTTGTCATTTTCGGTAGCAGAAGATCCATGGATACGGTTCGCATGTGCATCATCACCCATCGTTGCCGTCGCCTTGCCGCTCGTCATTGCCATCGTCTCGCCTGCCTTCACATTCGTACGCGCCATTTTCCGGCGCTTGTCATTTTTTCCAGCTCGTCGTTCCGGATCTGTCGTCCTTCAACGCCGGCGGTACTCACTCATACACTCAGGCCCGCAACACCGGACCAAACACAAACTCAATCAGACCCGACAGGTCCAAACCGAAATACTCCTTTCCGGTTACCCGCGCACGACTCATACAACTGTTCACCGAAGGCTGATTGCCCGGAACCCCTTCCACGACAACCACTCAATTGACCGCCATCTGTCCAAAACGACTTTCCGGTTAATGGCCAGTTAATGGCCCGGTCATTGAATGATAAGCAATCACCCGAAAGAAAGAGGACCTTGGAGACCAGAAAATAGCGCTCGCGGATTCAACATCCACGCTGACATTCGACAGCAATTAGCGCTAACTCCGGGCCGGTGGCCCACCCCTCTTGATGACCTGACTTTAGCGAAGGGCCGCCGTAAAGAGCAAGCCTAGGATTGCCAGTTTTTTTTCATGAAACCCCTTGCATAGGGCCGCGCGATAGACCGGGAATCGGACGCCAGCGAATTAACACCTTTGGATTCAATGTGTTTTCTACGTGGTCAAATTAGATGGTCCTGATCTGTTCCGCCTGAAAAATAATTTTTAAAAATCTGCTTGACTCAAACGGCCTTCCGAGTCCCATCCGACCCCTGTGGATAACTCTGCGAAATGTTACGCAAATGATTGAAATTACAATCGAAAATTACCCGGTAGTAACATTCTGAAACCTCGTAAACTTGCCTCTTCACATTGAAAAATATGCGAAAAAATTGCGACCTTACGTTGAGCAGAAAGCTGCAAGAAGCCTGAAAAAAAGAAAACCCGGCTAACAATGAGCCGGGTTTCAGAACTTGCTTATAAAAATAGGCAATAATTAGGCGTTGAGTGCCTTCACGCGCTTGGCAAGGCGAGACACCTTGCGAGCAGCAGTGTTCTTGTGCACGACGCCCTTGGAGGCTGCGCGCATCAGTTCAGGCTCAGCAGCCTTGAATGCCACTTCCGCAGCCTGCTTGTCGCCGCTCAGAAGAGCGTCTTCCAGCTTGCGGATGAAAGTGCGAACGCGCGAGCGACGCGACTTGTTGATTTCGGTGCGGGCAGCGATCTTGCGCACTGCCTTCTTGGCCGAAGGAGTATTGGCCATAAATGCCTCTCTTTTTCTGTCAGCTAGCCAGGGGCTTAAACCGCCGGGCACAAAACCTCTAGGGCAGCCGAAATCCCTAGAAAACCCGGGTGGCCGCCGATCCGTGGCGGGCTTATAGATCAGCTTTGCCCTCACGTCAACGAGGATTCTGCCGCGACTATCAATCAAAAAGCCGGTTTTGCGCCTGCGCGCGGGCCTTCCAGCCCTCTGAACCAGCCTCCATCCAGCCCTGATTACCGCATCGGGCAGCGGTGATCACCGCCCGATGCGCTGTCCGTCTTATCGATTCTTGAAGGATGGCGTGCGCTTGTCGACAAATGCCGCCATGCCTTCCTTCTGGTCTTCCGTCGCAAAAAGCGAATGGAACAGGCGGCGCTCATAGCGCAGTCCCTCGCTCAGCGTCATTTCGTAGGTGCGGTTCACCGCTTCCTTGGCCATCAGAACCGAAGGGCGCGAGAAGGACGCAATGCGCTCGGCAGCCTTCAAAGCTTCTTCCAGCAGAACTTCCGGCTCAACGACCCGTGAAACGAGACCCGAGCGCTCGGCTTCCGCCGCATCCATCATGCGGCCGGTCAGGCACATATCCATCGCCTTGGACTTGCCGACGAAACGGGTCAGGCGCTGCGAGCCGCCCATGCCCGGAATGACGCCAAGCGTGATTTCCGGCTGGCCGAACTTGGCATTGCTGCCTGCAATGATGAAGTCGCACATCATGGCCAGCTCACAACCGCCGCCAAGCGCATAACCGGAAACGGCAGCGATGATCGGCTTGCGCGCGCGGTCCACCTTCTGCCAGTCGGCGAACATGTCCTGCAGATAGGCATCGACGAAATCGATGGACTGCATTTCCTTGATGTCGGCGCCAGCAGCAAAAGCCTTTTCAGAACCGGTCAGCACCACGGCGCCAATCTTGTCATCCGCATCGAAGATCGCGAGCGCATCCGTCAGATCATTGAGCACACCCCGATTGAGCGCATTGAGCGCCTGCGGACGATTGAGGCGGATAAGCCCGACATTGCCGCGTGTCTCGACGATGATCGTTTCATAAGCCATGGAATTCTGCTCCTCCTTCATCAGGCATCGCTATCCGGTTCAGGGCCTATAAGGCCGATACCATGACAGCTTCAATTTCCGGGCGGCAAGGTGGACCGGCCATCCCTGTTTGGCAAGGTCTTATGTCTGGCAGGACGCACAGAAAAAAGTCGAACGTCCCGCCTGGACCGCACGCTCGACAGTACCGTTGCAGGCCGGGTTGCGGCACGGTTCCCCTTCCCGCCCATAGACCGAGAAGGAATGCTGGAAATAGCCAAGCGCCCCGTCGGCCTGAATGTAATCCTTCAGGCTCGACCCGCCCGCCGCAATGGCCTCGGCAATCACCGTGCGGATATCGCTGGCCAGCCGCTCCATAAGCACCGCATCGCCCGCTACGGCCCCGGCTGCGCGCATGGGCGACAGACCGGAACGCCACAGCGCCTCGCAGACATAGATATTGCCGAGACCGGCAATCAGCCGCTGATCGAGAAGTGCTGCCTTGAGCGGCGTGCGCCGCCCCTGAAACAGTTCCGCCAGTATCGCTCCCGACAAAAGATTGCCGGTTGGTTCAATACCGAGACCGCTCAGAAATGGATGCGTGTCGAGCGCGCCTTTTTCCGCAAACAGCATGAAGCCGAAACGGCGCGGATCATTATAGATGATGCGCGCACCTGAACCGCCGGGACGCGACAGATGAAACACCACATGGTCATGGGCGCTGTTCTTTGATCGCTCGTGATGGAAAGCGCCGGGCGTATCCCCGCCGTCTTCGGCCTCGATGCGAAACGAACCGGACATGCCGAGATGGCTGATGATGGAAAGACCGTCATCGAGGTGAAGCGTCAGATATTTCGCACGGCGACCGAGCGCCTCGATCCGATGCCCGGTCAGGCGTTCCACAAAATGGTCTGGAAAAGGAAAGCGCAGATCGGGTCTGTTCTGATCGACACGTTCGATGGTTGCCCCTTCCATGAAGGGTTGCAAGCCGCGGCGAACGGTTTCTACCTCTGGCAATTCTGGCATTGAAAGCAAATCCTGAAGGGAAGGTCTGGCCTTTCCCTCTATATGTTGGGTTTTGCCCCTATTGCCAAGGGGAATACGCGAAAGAGCGCTTCAGCACCCGCTACAAGGAATGGTGTTGGTATAGCGTGGAGAGAGATAATAGGTCTCGCTCATGGGAATGCTGGTCGATATCCAAGAGTTGAGCGGCTTGTAGTCAAGCTCCACATCAACCTTGATAAAATAGGCGTCAGTCGCGATGAGCGCGGCGGGAAGATCGCCTTTGCTGCCAGCCAGGGCGGCGAAATTTGCAACATTCGCGCGCGACCAGTCGACCGTCACGGTATAGGTGTTCGATGATTGCGCCTTGGTGACCTTCAGGGCCGTTACCCTGATCTTCGGGCTTGTCCGACTGTAGGGCAGCAGCGATGCGCTACCAATCGCGAACATATCGTCGACGTCACTGGCCGAAACCGAAATCTGCCGCGTAACCAGATCGGCCAGGCTGCTGGCGGATCGTGACACCTTCTTGTTGACGTCGAGACCATCGGCAAGATCGGTCGAACCAAGATAAATCACGAGCAGGACCGGAGCGATCAGCGCAAATTCGACCGCGCCGACAGCGCGCCTGTCGCGCAGGAAATTTCGTAACAACCGGAATAGTGCTGTTCGCATGGCGATAAAGGTCCAGTCCGGGCCGCAACCCGATATTCGTCGTCAGTTGGGAAACGGCTCGTTCTGCCATGTCAGCGTAGAGAACAGCGGCATGGTGCCGCGTTTCGCATCGGCGCTGTCGGTCAGATAGAGAATGTTGGTCAGAACCGGCCAGCGATAGAGCACATTGAGCTGGTTGATGGTCGAGGTGCCGTTGGTGCCGGTGATGCCGGTGCGCGTCAGATCGCCATCAGCGGTCAGAATGCCGGTGGTCGGCACCGTGGAAAAGCCGGAATAGGTGCCAAGATTGAACGACAGTCCCTCACAACCGGCCTTCACCATGAACTGGATCTGGTCGCAGAGCATGGTCTGGATTTTGGTCGGCGTGAGATCGCTTCCCCTGATCTGCCCGGTCTGGATCTGACGCGCGACATTCTGCGTGGCATTCCACAACACCTGTCGGGCAGTGAAATTCATACCCGTTTCGATGGTCGAAAAAACGATAAGCAGGAAGGGAATGATCAGAAGTGTGAATTCGATTGCCGTCGCGCCTTCGCGCGCCCGGCCAAACAGCCGCACGCGCCGAAAGGCGGCACATAGCCACGAATATTCTTCTCCACGCCTATGCCGACGGGAATTCTTGAATGCCATGCCCCACCCAAACCATGCCGGTTTAAAACATGGCGTAGGAATACATCAGGACAACCTGAAAGAGTATTAACGGCACATGCGGGATTTTAGCGACAGCTCTTATTTATCGTCGCCGATCTTGGTCGAAGCTTTTTCGCAATAGGGTGTGCAAGACAAGGTCTGGACCTCTGCCCGGCGATAGACGCGGGTGGTGCCCCGCCCATTGCTGGAGACAACAAGTTCCCGATCAATGATCGGCTCGCCCTGCTTGTCCATGACAACGATATTGGTAACGCCAAAATCCTTGCCGGTCAGTACGATGGTCTGGGAATCCTGAACGACAGCGTCCGCTATCGCCGGATTGCCGATCACCACGGTATCAGCGGGGCGGGCCAGACGAAGGATACGCGCCCGACTTGTTTCCAGCTTGATATATTCTTCCGCATGCGCGGCCTGAACTCCGGCCGAAGACAGCATTATCGCTGCCAAGGCCAATGCCTTCCGCAACTTTTCCGAAGAGAAAAACCGACGCGCCACTCTACGACCCCCGTAATATGCCTAGCAAATAATGAAGAGGATTGGTGAAGGAACCATTAAATCATCCGCAAGACTGGCCCCTCTTGCGCCATCGGAAGTGGAATTTAATCGACAACACTTCATTAACCCTGATTGTTAAGGGGCCTACAATGCCTACCGACTATGCTTCAGCCATCCGAACTTGATGACGGCCATTATGGGGCAGCCGTCTTCGGAGAGGCGAAGGAGCGTACAATGCCGACATTGATGACGCGTTTTTTGAAGAACCGGGCCGGTTCCACAGCGATTGAATATGCGCTGATCGGCACGCTGGTTTCTATCGCAATCATCAGTGGTGTAGCGCTCATGGCCGGCAAAGTCGGCGAAAAGTTCGACGCCGTTGCCACAGGTTTCCAGAACGCGACGAACGGTAAATAATCGGCAACGAAACTCTATCGGGGGCTTTGATGGTCATAGCAGCGCTGATGACGGCGATTTTCGTGGCAGCGATGGTCACGGCCATGATCACCGATCTCCTGTCGATGACCATTCGCAACCGGGTTTCGATTGGTCTCGCCGCCGGGTTTATCATTCTCGCACCCTTTTCCGGGCTTTCACTTGTTGATTACAGCTGGCATCTGGTGACCGGCGGGCTGATGCTCGGCATCACTTTCGCCCTCTTCTGCCTGCGCACCATGGGCGGTGGCGATGCAAAACTGATTGCCGCAACGACGCTGTGGTTCGGCTTCAATCCGGGCCTGGCGGACTATGTCGTCAAGTTCTCGATCCTGGGCGGCGTTCTCACGCTTCTGATCATTCTTTATCGCCTGATACCGCGCCCGGTTTATGCTGATCGTTATGCCTTTCTGGAACGACTGTCGCGCAAGGATGTCGGGATTCCTTATGGGATCGCTTTGGGCGCAGCCGGTCTGTGGAGCTTCCCGCTCTCACCTGTCGGCCAGTCAATTCAGTCAATTTTGTTCGCTCCCGCATGATAACCGGCAACGAATTGCCCTGCGGAACTTATATTTCTTAATACGAATAAGATTATATTAACCATAATTACACGATTGCCGGTGCAATTTTGGAACACGTCGTTCGGACGTGGGGACTTGCACGGGGCACATCATGAAATCAGCTCGTCTACTCATTCTTGGGGTAGCCGTTATCGCTGCTGGCGGTGCGGGCTATATCGCCATGAATCTGTCGGCACCGCCGCCTGCACCCGTCGTGGTTGCGCCAGAGACCCCACAGATCCAGCTTGAAGAAGTGCTTGTCGCCACGGAAAATCTCGGCGTCGGTGCTGAACTGACCTCACAGATGCGCTGGCAATCATGGCCCAAGGAAGCGATTTCCGACGGCTACATCACTCGTTCCAGTGAGCCGGATGCAATCAACCAGCTCAATGGTGCCACCGTCAGGCTGCAACTTTTCCCCGGTGAGCCGATTCGCAAAGTGAAACTGATCGGACCGGGACAGAGCTTCCTGTCCTCGATCCTGCCGCCCGGCATGCGTGCGGTTGCGACCCAGATCAATGCCGAAAGCTCGGCGGGCGGCTTTATCCTGCCCAATGATTTCGTTGACGTCATCATGACCCGTCGCAAACCCGACAATGCCAGCAGCACGTCCATCGCGCCTTTCACGACCGAAACCGTGCTGCAAAATGTGCGCGTGCTCGCCATCGACCAGACGATTCAGGAAGACGAGCAAGGTCGCAAGGTCATGGTCGGCCAGACGGCGACACTGGAACTGACGCCCGATCAGGCGGAAATCATCACCGTCGCCCAGCAAATGGCGGACCGGCTGACACTGTCGCTGCGATCCATGCACGACGCCGAAGACAAGGACATCAAGCAAGCCGACTATCTGGTTTCCTCTCCGACGCATAGCGGAACGGTCAAGGTCATCAAGTCCGGCAGCATCATAGAAGTAGGACCGCGCTCATGAGACAGGGAAAACGCGTGCGCCCGTATTGGACCAAATCAGCCCTTATTGCCGCAAGCCTGACGCTCGCAGCGCAACCCTTCTTCGATGTGCCTGCCATGGCGGCGGGCGGTGTCGTCAAGGTCGGCACGCAGGGCCGCGCCCAGCGGATTGCACTTGGTCTCAACAAGTCGCTGGTGCTGGATCTGCCGCAGGACGCCTATGACGTGCTCGTCTCCAATCCGTCCATTGCGGATGCGGTCACGCGCACATCGCGCCGCATCTATCTGTTCGGCAAGCAGGTCGGGCAAACCAATATCTTCGTCTTCGGCCCGAATGGCGAACAAATCGCCTCCATCGATGTCGAAATCGAGCGCGATGTGAGCAGCATTTCGACACAGCTGAAACGCCTCATTCCCGGCTCGGATATCCGGGTTGAACTGATCAACGACAATGTGGTTCTCACTGGCACGGTTCAGACCCCTCAGGATTCGGCCCAAGCCGCAAAACTCGCCGGCCTTTTCGTCACCGGTGGTGAAGCAACCACCGGCCAGTATACTGCCACCGCTTCAGCTCCGACAGACGGCGGCGGCGTTGCAATCGATAACCCCGATCAGCAGCGCCGTGTCAGTAAAATCGTCAACATGCTGACGATTGTCGGTGAAGACCAGGTCACGCTGAAGGTCACCGTTGCCGAAGTTAGCCGCACTGTCATGAAGCAGCTCGGCGTCAATATGCTTGGCCGCGGTACCAACAATGGCATTACCTATAGCGGCATTTCAGAAACCATCTCTGGCGCGATCGGCAACAATCTGTCCGATACCGGCTTCGGTCTCGCGACGAGCAGCTTCTCGGCCTATCTGCGGGCAATGGAATCAGCGGGCGTCATGAAGACGCTTGCTGAGCCGACCCTAACCGCTATCTCAGGCGAAAAGGCAGCCTTCAATGTCGGCGGCGAATACAATGTTTTGAACAGCGTCACTTATGATGACGACGGCAAGCGAACCAACCAGCTGGCCAAGATCGAATACGGCATCGGACTGGAATTCATGCCGGTGGTGCTCGGCCCGGGGCGCATCAGCCTGAAGATCAGAACGTCAGTGTCAGAACCAACGACCGAAAGCACCGGCATGGCTGCCAAGGCCGATGGCGTGGGCACAAGCCTCCTCTCGCTGCGCAAGCGCGTGGCGGACACCACGGTGGAACTGCCATCCGGCGGTTCGATGATGATCGGCGGCCTGATCCGCGATGAAGTGCGCCAGTCTGTTTCCGGCTTTCCGGGCCTCACCAAGATTCCCGTCCTCGGTGCGCTGTTTCGCAGCAAGGACTTCATCCGCAACGAATCGGAACTCGTGGTTATCGTGACGCCATATCTGGCTCGCCCGGTTGCGCGGCAGGCGCTTGCGCGTCCCGACGACAATCTCAATCCGGCCAGCGATGGCGCAGGTTACATTCTCGGCAAGGTCAACCGCGTTTACGGAACGATGGAGACCAAGCTGCCGCCCGGCCGTTACAACGGTGTTGTCGGGTATATCTACAAATGAGTGGGGAAACGGGCATGACAATTCGGGGCAACAGAGTTTCCATCACGCCGGTCTTGCTGGTCCTGTCGGTCGCTCTTCTGGCCGGTTGCGCCAACCGGCAGCATGTGACCGTCGGCGCATTGCCGGACGATTACCGCACCAATCATCCCATCACGATTGCCGAGCGCGAACAGGTGACCGACATTCCGGTCGGCAGCGCGGATAGCCGGCTCAACACCATGCAGCGCGGCATCATCGAGAGCGCGGTCGCCAACTACCGCTACAAGGGTTCGGGCATGGTCTATGTGCTTGTTCCTGCTGGAGCGCCCAATCAGGCCGCAGCCTATCGGTTAAGCACAGAAGTGGCGACAGCCTTGCGCAAAGGCGGCGTCAAGCAGACCAACATCGCCATAGAAAACTATCCCGTTTCGTCGCCGGATGCCGCAGCGCCAATCCGCATCAGCTATTATGCGATGACGGCGGGCACGACACCTTGCGGACGCTGGCCGGATGATGTTGCGACCACGCCGGAAAACAAGCATTACGAAAATTTCGGCTGTGCGATGCAGAACAATCTTGCGGCGCAAGTCGCCAATCCTGCCGATCTTCTTGGACCGCGCACTTCCTCTCCAATCGATTCCGACCGCACGACAGAACGCCTCAATGGCGATCAGGGCTATACCAAAATGTCGACTGCGCTGACGGATAACTGGAAGGAACCTCGCAGCGAACAGGCAAACTATTAAGAGGGCGCCATGACAGATATCGCCTTCGAACCAGAAGCCGGCAGCGACCTTGCCGAACACCGCGCGCCGATTATGCTGGAAAATGTGCGGCCAATCCCGCGCATTTCCATCCAGGCCTTTTGTGAAAACGAAAGCGTTGCCATTCCCATCGAGCGCGCTGGCAATGACCGGCGCATGGCCAAGACCCATCTGAAAGTCTCGCCGGGCGGCATAGAGGCCGCTATCGACTTCTATCAGACGGCCTCGACGCCCAATCTGATCATCGTCGAATCGTCATCGGAACCGAATGTTCTGCTCGATGAACTCCGGCGCCTGTCGGAAGTCTGCGACCCGGGCTCAAAGGTACTCGTCGTCGGGCATTCCAACGAAGTCTGGCTCTATCGCGAATTGCTGCGCCGCGGCGTGTCGGAATATATCGTCGCGCCCGTGTCGCTGGCCGATGTTCTGGCCATCGTCTCGTCGATCTTTCTCGATCCGGGTGCCGAGCCGCTTGGACGCTCCATCGCCTTTATCGGCGCCAAGGGCGGTGTCGGCGCATCGACCATCGCTCATAATGTCGCCTGGTCGATCTCGCATCTGTTCCGGCACGACGTCGTTCTCGCAGACATGGATTTGCCTTTCGGCACGGCCAACATCAATTTCGATCAGGACCCGACGCTCGGCATAGCCGACGCCGTGTTTTCTCCGGAACGCGTGGATGAGGTCTATCTCGACCGCCTGCTGGTGCAATATGGCGAACATCTCTCGATTCTTGCCGCACCATCCAGTCTGGAGCGCACCTTCGATTTTCAAGAGGATGCGTTCTCCGAAATAATCGACGTTGCCCAGCGCACCTCGCCACTGATCGTTCTCGATCTCGCGCATGGCTGGAACGGCTGGACCCGCACCACATTGATGCGGGCGGATGAAGTGGTGATCGTGGCTGCACCCGATCTTGCCAATCTGCGCAATACGAAAAACCTGCTCGATACGCTGGCGCAATTGCGTCCCAACGATCTGAAGCCGCATCTGGTGCTCAATCAGGTCGGGGTTCCGAAGCGCCCCGAAATCGCGCTGTCGGATTTCTCCGAACCGCTCGGCATCGATCCGATTGCGGCCATCGAATTCGAGCCGCAGCTTTTCGGCAATGCCGCCAATACCGGACGCATGATCGCGGAAACCAGCCCGGAAAGCCCGGTTTCTGCAACCATCACGCATATAGCGCATGTGCTGACGGGGCGCGCGGATGTCCAGCCGCGCAAGAAGAATGGCATCTCCGGTCTTCTAGGCAAATTCGCGCGCAAGACGAAGTAACGGCGGAAAATCATGTTCGGCAAAAGAGGCAACGATTCAGGAAGCAAACAGGACGGCAGCATTGCGAAAGCAATCGCGCCCCAGCCTGTGCAGCGCACGGAGCCCGTTCAGCCGTCCCGTATGCAGGCCGCCGTTCCCAACACGCCAGCGAGACCCGCAGCCGCGGCCAGCAGCGGACGTGAGAAGAACGAAGGCTATTACGACACCAAAGCGCAGGTCTTTTCGGCCCTGATCGATACAATCGACCTGTCGCAGCTTTCACGCATGGCGCCCGATACGGCCCGCGAAGAAATCCGCGATATCGTCAATGATATCATTGCGATCAAGAACTTCGTCATGTCGATTGCCGAGCAGGAAGAACTGCTCGACGACATTTGCAACGACGTCCTCGGTTACGGTCCGCTGGAGCCTTTGCTTGCCCGCGACGACATTGCCGATATCATGGTCAACGGCTCGCGCCGTACCTATATCGAAGTCGACGGCATGGTGCAGGAAACGGGGATTCGTTTTCGCGACAACCAGCAACTTCTCAATATCTGCCAGCGCATCGTCAGCCAGGTCGGCAGACGCGTCGACGAATCGAGCCCGATCTGCGATGCGCGCCTGCCGGACGGCTCGCGCGTCAACGTCATCGCCTCGCCGTTGTCGCTCGACGGCCCGACACTGACCATTCGTAAATTCCGCAAGGACAAGCTGACACTCGACCAGCTGGTGCGCTTCGGTGCGATCTCCAATGCCGGTGCGGAATTGTTGCAGATCATCAGCCGCGTGCGCTGCAATGTCATCATTTCCGGTGGTACGGGTTCCGGCAAAACCACGCTGTTGAACTGCCTCACCCGCTATATCGACACGCATGAACGCATCATCACCTGCGAAGATTCCGCCGAACTGCAATTGCAGCAGCCGCATGTGGTACGCCTCGAAACCCGCCCGCCCAATCTGGAAGGCGAAGGCGAAGTGACGATGCGCGATCTGGTCAAAAACTGCCTGCGTATGCGGCCTGAGCGAATCATCGTCGGCGAAGTGCGCGGACCCGAAGTGTTCGATCTGTTGCAGGCCATGAATACTGGCCATGACGGCTCGATGGGCACGATCCACTCCAACAGCCCGCGTGAATGCCTGAGCCGTATGGAAGCCATGATCGCCATGGGCGGCTATACGCTGCCGCAAAAGACCGTGCGCGAAATTCTGGTCAACTCGATCGATATCATCATTCAGGCCGCGCGACTGCGTGACGGTTCGCGTCGCATCACCCATGTGACGGAAGTGGTGGGGCTGGAAGGCGACGTCATCATCACCCAGGATCTGATGCTTTACGACATCAAGGGGGAGGATGCATCAGGCCGCATTCTCGGCACGCACAGCTCGACCGGCATTGGCCGCCCGGCCTTCTGGGACCGCGCGCGCTACTACAATGAAGACAGCCGCCTCGCCTCTGTTCTCGACAGTATGGAGAGCGTCGACTGATGACCGCCTCACCTGTCAGCATTCTGATTTTCATTCTTCTGGCGGTGGTTGCCTGTGCCGCGCTGGCTTACGTGCTGTTCTACGACAGGCTGGCCAGCAAGGACCCCGCCTCGCGGCGGCTGGAAACCGTGCGCAACTATGCAGAACGCAGCGTCACCCGCAGTGAGCGGGACAAGAACACCGATATTCAGAAACGCCGCAAGCAATTGCAGGACAATATCAAGGATCTTGAAGCACGCCAGAAGCAGCGCGAGAAAAATCAGAAATACCCGCCGCTGCGTATCATGCTAACGCAGGCGGGACTGAGCATTACGCTGCGCCAATTCTATATTTATTCCGGCGCGACGGCCTTTGCCGGACTTCTGATCGGTTTTATCTTCGGTCTTCCTTTGTTGCTTCTTCCGGGCATTGCCATTGCCTGCTTTTTCGGCCTGCCCCGCTGGTTCGTGCTGCAAAAACGCAAGCGTCGCCTGAAGAAGTTTCTGGAAGAATTTCCAAACGCCCTCGACGTTATCGTTCGTGCGACACGGGCAGGCCTGCCGCTCAATGACGGGCTGCGCCTGATTGCCAGCGAAGCACTGGAGCCGGTTAAAGGCGAATTCAAGAAAGTTGTCGAAGCCCAGCAGATGGGCCTGTCGATACCGGAAGCTGTTGGCAAGATGCCAGACAGCATGCCTTGCCCTGAAACCAATTTCTTCGCCATCGTGATCCAGATTCAGTCTCAGGCCGGCGGCAATCTTTCTGAAGCACTGAACAATCTCTCCAAGGTACTGCGTGACCGCAAGAAGATGAAAGCCAAGGTCGATGCGCTGTCCATGGAAGCAAAGGCCTCTGCCGCAATCATCGGTGCGCTGCCGATCATCGTCATGGTGCTCGTCTATCTGACCAGCCCGCAATATATGACGCTGCTCTTCACCTCATCGACCGGCCATATGCTGCTGGGGATCGCTGTCGTTTTGATGGGTACCGGTATTTTCATCATGAAAAACATGATCAATTTCGATATGTGAGGCGCAGACCATGTTTTCTCTCCTCATCGAAAGACTGACAGACCCGCAATTCCTGATCGCCATGCTGATCACGATTGCGGTTTTTGCCGCCATCGTCACCGTACTCTTGCCGATACTCAGCACCAGCATCCTGAAATCGCGCATGAAGTCGGTCGCCACCGAACGCGAGGCGATCCGGTCTCGCGAGCGCGCGCGGTTGGCAGCGGAAAACGACCGGCGCAACAGCCTGCGACACCAGCAGAAGCAGGGCATTCGCGATTTCGTGGAAAGGCTCGACCTGAAAAAGGCGCTGGCCGACGAAAAGACGATTGCCGCGCTCAGAACTGCCGGTTTTCGCGGGCAGAACCCGCTCAACATCTTCCTGTTCATGCGTTTCGTGCTGCCTTTCGGCGCGATGACGCTGGCTGGCTTCTATATCTTCGTGCTCGGCAATATGCCGGAACATTCCTTCTTCGTCCGACTTCTGGTCTGCATTATCGCCGGTTATATCGGCTTCTATGCGCCCAACCTCTATGTTTCCAACAAGGCCGCCAAGCGCAAGCAGTCTATCCGCCGCGCCTGGCCGGATGCGCTGGATCTGATGCTGATCTGCGTGGAATCCGGCATGTCTGTCGAAGCAGCCTTTCGCAAGGTGGCCGACGAAATCGGCATACAGTCTGTGGAGCTGGCGGAAGAACTGATGCTCACCAATGCGGAACTGTCATTCCTGCCTGAACGGCGTCAGGCCTATGACAATCTCGCGATGCGCACGGGCGTCGATCAGGTGAAATCGGTATCGCAAGCACTCATTCAGGCCGAGCGCTACGGTACGCCCGTCTCGCAAGCGCTTCGAACACTTTCTCAGGAAAGCCGCGATCTGCGTATGCTGGAGGCGGAAAAGAAAGCGGCGGCCTTGCCGCCGAAACTCACCGTGCCGATGATCGTCTTCTTCCTGCCGGTGCTGTTTATCGTCATTCTCGGCCCGGCGTTCATCCAGCTTAGCGCGCAAGGCGGGTTCTTCGGCGGGCACTGATCGCCGCCGCCGAAAAAAGCCAAAACAAAGCATGCGATGTCGTGTCAGCCCTTCGGCTTGTCCTTGAGCATGTTCCAGGAATTCTGCTGCGCCATCATGGAGCGCAGATAATCCGTGTTGGCCTTGGCCTGCTGCGGCGAAAGCTCCTGCCCGGCAATCGTTTCAGCTTCCTGAAAACGCCCCTGCAAGCCGACCGAAAGCGCCAGATTCTGGCGGACGCGGCTGTCTGCTCCGGGTAGCACAGATGCCTGCCGGAAATAGTTTTCCGCCGTCTTGGAATCGCCGGCCAGAAGATAGGACATGCCCATATTGGAGAGGATCGACGGCTCGCCCGGCTTGATCTGTAGCGCCTTCTGATACATGGCGCGGGCCTGATCGCGGTTGCCCATCTGGTCGAGAATAGCGCCTTCGGCGGATACGAGCTTCCAGTCCGGATAGGCCGGATCTTGCGCACGGCGGATTGCATCGAGCGCGGTGTCGAACTGACCCGCACCGGCAAGCGCCTTGCCATAGGCTGCGAGAACCTGCTGATCCTTCGGATAGGTGATGACCAGCGCGCGCATGACGGCGAGAGCCTGATCGTTGCGTCCCAGACGGGTCAGGGCGCTGGCATAATTGAGCGCGGTGCCACGGTCCTTGGGATTGCGCTCATATTGCGCGCCAAGACGGCCTACCATTGCGGCAAGCTGTGCATCGTTCATGTGATCGAAAGTGGCAGCGGTTTCGACACGTCGCACCGAACCTGTGGTGGTGCGGTCTACCGTGTTGCAGCCGGTGAGGACGAGCGCTGAAAGGACAGAAGCCACGCCAAGGCGGAAACCAGCGCCGCCCATTAACCCCAAGTTGAGCATCCCGCCTCCATATGCGGCCGGACATTGCATACCGAATGCCCCAGCCCCTCAAGCCCGATTTCTCCTTCATCAATAATCCGTTAACCCTAATGATTGGTTAACGAGCCTTGCATGCACCCGTTTCCAAACGAGGCGAAGCGTTCTATCTGTTTTCAAAACTGCCTTGATCGGCCCAATCTGCCTTGGTGAGAAAGAGCGCCATGTCTGTCGAAATCATTGCCCAAAAGTCGGAACAAAGCCGTCCAATCTGGTTTACGAAAAAGGGAAAGCTGGAAGAAAACACGCTTCCGGCTCCTGTGACTGGCTGGGCGAAAGCCCATGATTTCGACGGAGAAGCGGGCAAGGTTCTGGTTCTGCCGGGACCGGACGGTGCGATCTCCGGCGCGCTGTTCGGCATTGGCGACGGCCTCAAAGGCGGCCAGTCGCAACTGCTTGCTGGCAAACTCGCACGCAGCTTGCCGGAAGGTGACTGGCATTTCGAAAATGCGGACGACGATGCCGCGCTCGCGGCGCTCGCCTTCCTGATGGGCGGCTATAATTTTTCGCGCTACCGCAATGCGAATGGCAAGACAATCCGCCTTGCTTTGCCGGACGGCGTGAATGAAGCCGAGACGAAGCGCATCGCCGCTGCGGTGATACTCACGCGTGATCTGATCAATACGCCGACCAACGATATGGGCCCGGACGCACTGGAAAACGCCGCGCGCGCACTGGCAAGCGAACATAAGGCGGAAATCAGTATCACGGAAGGCGAAGCTCTTCTGGAACGAAACTTCCCGATGATCCATGCGGTCGGGCGTGCGGGAGCGATTGCGCCACGTCTGATCGACATCACATGGGGCAAGGAAAACGATCCGAAAGTCACGCTGGTCGGCAAAGGTGTCTGCTTCGATACGGGTGGCCTCGACATCAAGCCCGCAAGCGGCATGCTGCTGATGAAAAAGGACATGGGCGGCGCTGCCAATGTGCTCGGCCTTGCCTCCATCGTCATGGACGCGAAACTACCGGTGCGGCTGCGCGTCTTGATCCCGGCGGTTGAAAATTCGATTGCCGGAAATGCCTTCCGTCCGGGCGACGTCCTGCAAAGCCGCAAGGGACTGACCGTCGAAATCGGCAATACGGATGCCGAAGGCAGGCTGGTGCTTGCCGATGCTCTGGCGCTGGCCGATGAGGAAGAGCCGGAATTGCTGATCGACATGGCGACCCTGACCGGTGCTGCACGCGTGGCGCTCGGCCCGGACCTGCCGCCATTTTTCACGCATGATGACGCATTGGCCGAAGCCATCGCCGCCAAGGCCGAGGAGACAGCCGATCCGCTCTGGCGTATGCCGCTCTGGCAGCCTTATGCGCAGAAACTGTCGTCACGCATTGCCGACATCAACAATGTCACCACCGACGGTTTTGCCGGAGCGGTGACGGCGGCCTTGTTCCTCAGCCGTTTTGTGGAAAAGGCCAAGGCGCATGTGCATTTCGATATTTTCGGCTGGGTGCCAGTGGAAAAGCCTGCATCGCCGGTTGGCGGCGAAGCACAGGCCATCCGTGCGCTCTATCTGTTGCTCAAGGAAAAATACGGCAAGTAAGAAGCCCGCGTGTTATCAGTCGAAGACTTCGCCGGGATAGACGCCCCACAGGTCGGACTGCCGGATCCAGCCGCGCACGCCGCTGACATCCATGCGGCACCACTGGCCATTGCATTGGCGCACGGTGCCGACAACACCCGGCTCGATATCGGCGGCGACAGCTGCCGTATCGTTGGCATCGCGGCGCATGGTGATCATCTTGCTTTTGTCGTTCTTCAACCAGGGCGCGGTGATCGCGGTGCGCTTGCCGGACAGAAGCGACTGGTAGACCCAGCCTTCCGTGCCGTCAGCATCGCGAATGCGCCGCCAGTTGTCATATTCCTGAATGATCTCGACCGGCAGCCCTGATTTCATGAACAGCCATGAAACCGGATAGTCGCGCCCCGGGCCGATGCGCAGATTGACCCGTGCCGGCTTTAGGCTGACGAAGCGGGGCACAGGCAGACCGCTGGCGCCTGTCGCCGTACCGTTTGCGCCTTCGGTTTCGGCTGCGTTCACACTGATCGGCATCGCCACGAACAGGAGCGCCATACAAGCCGCAAAGGCCATGAGAAGGCGCTTTACCGACATGCCCTTAGCCAAAAACCTTTGGGGAAGTACTCTATTCAACTGCGCCTCTCGCCGTCCTGTTCTTAACCCAAGACGACCATGCCTTCAGCGGAAGCGTAAAACAGCAGGGGCTGCTCGGCATCGTGACCGTCTTGTTTATCGGTCCTGTTTTTCTTTGTCTTTGCCCCGCCGCCTTGATAGAGATGAGCAGCCGAAGCAATATCCCATATTGCGCCTTCTTGGTTAAGGAGGTCTCAACATGAAGCTTCAGCATATAAGTTTGCCCGGAAACAGGCTCAAAAAACGGGGTGGAGATGTCGAACAAAAAGAAGCCGCTGGTCGTTCTTACGAGAAAACTGCCGGACCCGGTGGAAACCCGAATGCGGGAACTGTTCGATGCACGTCTCAACATAGACGATCACCGCATGAGCCAGCCGGAAATCATCGCCGCGCTGAAGGAAGCTGACGTTCTGGTGCCTTGCATCACCGACGTGATCGACGCTGCTGCCATAGAGCAAGCCGGACCCAATCTCAAGCTGATCGCCAATTTCGGCAACGGCGTCGACAATATCGATGTCGCAGCCGCCGCAAAGCGCGGCATTACCGTGACCAATACGCCCAATGTCCTGACCGAAGATACGGCCGACATGACGCTGGCGCTGCTTCTGTCGGCACCGCGCCGCCTCGTGGAAGGCGCGAATGTGCTCAACGAGCGCGACGGCAAATGGCCGGGCTGGTCGCCGACATGGATGCTCGGACGCCGCATCTGGGGCAAGCGCCTCGGCATCGTCGGCATGGGGCGCATAGGAACCGCCGTTGCACGCCGCGCCAAGGCTTTTGGCCTTTCGATCCATTATCACAATCGCAAGCGCGTGAGCCCGCAGGTTGAGGAAGAGCTGGAAGCGACCTATTGGGACAGCCTCGACCAGATGCTGGCCCGCATGGACATCATTTCAGTCAATTGCCCTTCAACGCCCGCAACGTTTCACCTGCTATCGGCCCGTCGCATCGCGTTGATGCAGCCGACGGCCTATCTGGTCAATACGGCGCGTGGTCAGATCATCGATGAAAACGCCCTGATCGATCTGATCGAGCAAGGCCGGATTGCCGGTGCGGGGCTGGACGTGTTCGAGAACGAGCCAGCCGTCAATCCGCGCCTGCTGGCGCTTGCGGAAAAGGGCAAGGTTGTACTGCTGCCGCATATGGGTTCGGCCACGATTGAAGGCCGCATCGATATGGGCGACAAGGTCATCATCAATATCAAGGCGTTTGTCGACGGGCACCGCACGCCGGACAGGGTTCTTCCCAATCGGGTTTAGCACAGCAGATGCATTCTTCGTGATACCGGGCTGCAAAGAACAATTGCCTGCGCTTCGGTACTCGGAAATCACTCTTTTCGCCACGGCCTGACGAATTTGCAACCGCCGTATTAAATTCGGCTGTTCGTTTTTCCATCGATGAATTTCAGGACCGTGTGGGCGTAAAGCCGGGGATTTTCCACCGGCACGCCGTGGCCAGAATCGGGCAGAATGATCAGTTCGGCACCGGGAATCTGGCTGGCGATGAATTCCGTATGTTCCCGCGTGATGGCTGTATCATGATCGCCAATCACGATAGCCGTGCGCACCGAGATCTGTGACAAATCTTCATCGGTGTAGTTGGGTTCATTGGCCCAGAGCGCGTGGATTTCCTTGTCGATGCTTTCGTAATGGCGAAGCTCAGGGATTGGACGTCCTTCGGCCCGTGCTTCGATATAGCCGGTATTGCCCTCGGGCGTGACATTGGCAGCCTGCGCGAACAGGCTCTTCAGCCGCTCAGGGTACCGCATCGCAATATCCAGCCCGATAATACCGCCATCGCTCCAACCGACCAGATCAACCTTGTCGATATGCAGAAAATCGAGCAGCGCCACATAGTCATCAGCCATCAGGCCATAAGTCAGCGGCTCCGTCGTGCGGGTGGAACGCCCCTGCCCGCGACTGTCGGCAACGATCACCGTATGATGACGCGCTAGAATCGGCAATTGCGCGTCCCAGACATGCTGGTCTGAAAGACCGCCCGGTATCAGCAGAATAGGCGGTCCCTTGCCGACGATCCGGTAATACATCTCGATACCGTTGACCTCGGCAAAGGCGGCAGGCGAAGCGGGAATGGTCACGCGCGCTATCCTTTCGGACGACACCGCTGAAGGGATGAGAACAGCAAGGCCAAGCACCACGGCTACGAAGCCTGCACTTTGAAATATCCTGTTTCCCGTCATCGGCCCGACCTTTCATGGACCTGTTTAATGCACTTGCAGCAGCGCAATCAGGGTCTGCGGATCAGCGTCGGCAGATCATAGAGATAAGCGATGCGCTTGATCGCATCCTGCAACGGCTCCAGCGTCACCGTCATCGTGTGGCCGCTGGCATGGATCAGCATGTCAGGCGCAGCGCAGATCGCGACATGCCCCTTCCAGAACACGAGATCGCCGCGCTGGAGATTGGAATAATCCGCATTCGGCTCCAGAACTGTGCCAAGCGTATTCTGCTGCATGTCGGAATCACGCAGAATCCTGCGGCCAGCCACCCACATGGAAAGCTGCACGAGACCAGAGCAATCAATGCCGAAGCCCGACGTACCGCCCCACAGATAGGGCGTGTGCAGCAGCGTTTCCGCCACGGCCACATAATCAGCCGCGTGTTCGCCGATTGGCGCCAGATGGCTTGCGATCATCGCCTCGCCGCTTTCCAGCACCGCATATTGGGTGCCGCGCGTTTCAGCCGAGCCCACAATGCGAACGCGTGAGCCAAGCGACAGCGCCTGCGTATGCGGAAAACGCAAATCTGAGCCGGGATAAACAAAGCTTCGCGGCACGATGACCATATGCGTGGCCGCGCCCTGCGGCTTTTCGATAAACGAGGCGGAGACATAGCCCGTATAGCCGTCGCGCTCGGCCTGAACCCAGCACCAGCCGTCCATTTCCTCGAAGACGCGTACCGTGTCGCCATAAATGATCTGTGTCTGAGGTCCGCTATCGGGGCGTGGCTCGCTGCGCAAATCCACGACCGATGCAGTCACCTGCATCTCGGTTCCGGCTATAAAGCGGGCAGCCTCCACCTTGTCGGTCAGTCGCTCATCAGCGAGATCGGCGCGATAGGCATTGAGGCGGCGGTCGAGCGTGGTCACATTGAGACTCATTGGCGAACACTCATAAAGGTAACTCTCTGGCTTTGGCGATCACCAGATCGCCCAGTCGTTCAACATAAAGCGCGCCGGCGACTGTTCTCTTAACTAGCACATTTCGCCGGTCTTTTTCATCACGATGACGGGATAGAAGGTCGAGCGTACCCATCGTATCGAGTGCGCGCGTGATCACCGGCTTCGTAACATCCAGTTTTGCCGCAAGCCCGCGCACCGTGTGCGGCGGCGGCTCCAGATAGATTGTCAGAAGGATAGCTGTCTGCCGCGTCGTGAGATCGGGCATCTCGTCGCGCACCTGTCCCAGCGACAGGGTCTTCAACAATGTCAGCGCCTGTATCGGCTTCAACTCTACCGGCATCCGTTATCCTGCAAGCAAAGGATTGTTTCGGAACCGTTTTATTCAATCCGCTTTCCATCGTTCTGGCAAGAACTTTGTGGCAGCTAACAAAAAAGCGGCCGAAGCCGCTTTCTCAAAATCCTTTGAGGATCAATCTCTTACTGCGTCTTGCGACGCATATTATCAGTTACTGCGTCTTGCGACGCAGGCGGACGATAATATCGACATTGACGATTTCCATACCATCCGGCGCGTCCGGCATGTTTGCAACGGTCGGCTGCCCGCGCTCGCCATGCGGAATATCGAACACGACATTTTCCCCTTCGAGGAAGAAGTGCTGATGGTCCGAAATATTGGTATCGAAATAGGTCTTGGAGCCTTCCACCGCGATGATGCGCAGCATTCCGGCTTCCGTGAACTGGTGCAGCGTGTTGTAAACGGTGGCCAGAGACACCGGCACATCCGCCATGACCGCCTGTTCGTGGAGGTCTTCAGCGGACAGGTGGCGATCGCCCTGCGCAAAGATCATGCTCGCAAGTGCAACACGCTGGCGCGTCGGACGCAGGCCAGCATCGCGGAGCCGTTCTTCCATAGAGACCGTCGAGTGGGTATGTGTAGACTGCATATTCACCGCTGGTTCCGTTACAAGCTTGTAGCAAATTCGTCAAAGATTGAACGGGCTGTTGCCCATTGCATACTGACATTGATATATGCCGTTGCGAAATAAGTATCAATAGGCTTGGAGTTTGCCCGTTTTTTCGGGAAAATCCATTGCATATTTTTATGGTCGCTGAGGTTTTGTACGGGAACCAGTCTGTGATAGGGGTGTTCCGACTTAACGACCAGAAAGAGATAGAGCGGTTTGGGCGTTTGCGCTAAAACCGTTCCAAATGACAACCGGGCCGGATTGCTGGCCGATAGCGAATAAACCTCAAGGGAGGCGAAATGGCAGAACAGAAATCAAGCTACGGGTATGAAGAACTCCTCAGCTGCGGGCGCGGCGAGCTGTTCGGCCCCGGCAATGCCCAGCTTCCCCTGCCGCCAATGCTGATGGTGCATCGCATCACCGATATTTCCGAAACCGGCGGAGAGTTCGACAAGGGCTATATCCGCGCCGAATACGACGTGCGCCCCGACGACTGGTATTTTCCGTGCCATTTCCAGGGCAACCCGATCATGCCGGGCTGCCTTGGCCTGGACGGCATGTGGCAGCTGACCGGCTTCTTCCTTGGCTGGCTCGGCGAACCGGGTCGCGGCATGGCGCTTTCGACCGGCGAAGTGAAGTTCAAGGGCATGGTGCGCCCGCACACCAAGCTTCTCGAATATGGCATCGACTTCAAGCGCGTCATGCGCGGACGTCTCGTGCTCGGCACTGCTGACGGCTGGCTGAAGGCCGATGGCGAAGTGATCTACAAGGCCACCGATTTGCGCGTCGGCCTTTCAAAGGACGGCGACGCTTAAACATCGCCTAAATCCACCATCATTCACGGGCGCGACGGCAAAAAATGAACAGTTTTCATGCGGCCGCGCTCAAAACATGCGAAGATCGCACCTATGTAACGGCGACGAGGCAGTCCTGACCCAATCGACTGCCGCTCGACGAGCAAGGGTGTAAAGGAGAACGCGATGCGGCGTGTGGTCGTAACGGGTATGGGGATCGTATCCTCGATTGGCAACAACACCGAAGAGGTGACGGCCTCGCTGCGCGAAGCCAAATCCGGCATCTCGCGCGCGGAAGAATATGCCGAACTGGGTTTCCGCTGCCAGGTGCACGGCGCCCCGAAAATCGATGTCGAATCCCTCGTGGACCGTCGCGCCATGCGCTTCCACGGTCGCGGCACAGCCTGGAATCACATCGCCATGGATCAGGCGATCGCCGATGCAGGCCTTTCGGATGACGAAGTCTCCAATGACCGTACCGGCATCATCATGGGTTCGGGCGGTCCTTCGACCCGCACCATCGTCGATTCCGCCGACATTACCCGTGAAAAGGGTCCGAAGCGCGTTGGTCCGTTTGCTGTGCCGAAAGCCATGAGCTCCACGGCTTCCGCAACGCTGGCCACTTTCTTCAAGATCAAGGGCATCAACTATTCGATCTCTTCAGCCTGCGCGACATCCAACCATTGCATCGGCAATGCGTTCGAGATGATCCAGTATGGCAAGCAGGACCGCATGTTTGCGGGCGGCTGTGAAGATCTCGACTGGACGCTCTCCGTGCTGTTCGACGCCATGGGCGCGATGGCGACGAAGTATAACGACACGCCTGCCACCGCTTCGCGCGCCTATGACAAGAACCGCGACGGCTTCGTGATTGCAGGCGGCGCTGGCGTTCTGGTGCTGGAAGACCTCGAAACCGCGCTTGCGCGCGGCGCGAAGATCTATGGCGAAATCGTCGGCTATGGCGCAACTTCTGACGGCTACGACATGGTCGCTCCGTCCGGTGAAGGCGCGATCCGCTGCATGAAGATGGCGCTTTCCACCGTCAAGACCAAGATCGACTACATCAACCCGCACGCAACCTCGACGCCTGCTGGCGATGCGCCGGAAATCGACGCTATCCGTCAGGTGTTCGGTTCGGGCGACGCCTGCCCGCCGATTGCCGCGACCAAGTCGCTGACCGGCCATTCGCTGGGCGCAACGGGCGTGCAGGAAGCGATCTATTCGCTGTTGATGATGCACAACAATTTCATTTGCGAAAGCGCGCATATCGAAGAATTGGACCCTGCCTTCGCAGACATGCCTATCGTCCGCAAGCGCATCGATAATGCTCAGCTCAATACCGTGCTCTCCAACTCCTTCGGGTTTGGCGGCACGAATGCGACGCTGGTTTTCCAGCGCTACCAGGGCTGAGGGAGAGGGGAATATGGAAGGTTTGATGCAAGGAAAACGCGGCCTCATCATGGGGGTCGCGAATAATCATTCTCTGGCATGGGGCATCTCGAAGCAGCTCGCCGCACAGGGCGCAGAACTGGCTTTCACCTATCAGGGCGATGCGCTGGGCAAGCGCGTGAAGCCGCTGGCCGAACAGGTCGGCTCGGACCTCGTCCTGCCTTGCGATGTTGAAGACATTGCAACGGTTGACGCGGTTTTTGCCGAGATCGAAAAGAAGTGGGGCAAGCTCGATTTCATCGTTCACGCCATCGGTTTTTCCGACAAGACCGAACTGAAGGGCCGTTACGCAGACGTCACCACGCGCGATAATTTCAGCCGGACCATGGTGATTTCCGCCTACTCCTTCACGGAAATGGCACAGCGCGCCGAAAAGCTCATGAAGGACGGCGGCTCGATCCTGACGCTGACCTATGGCGGTTCGACCCGCACCATCCCGAACTACAATGTCATGGGCGTTGCCAAGGCGGCGCTTGAAGCGATGGTTCGCTATCTGGCTGCCGATTACGGCCCGCAGGGCATCCGCGTCAACGCCATTTCGGCTGGCCCGGTGCGCACGCTGGCGGGTGCCGGCATCGGCGATGCGCGCGCGATCTTCAGCTATCAGCGCCGCAATTCACCGCTGCGCCGCACTGTCGATATCGACGATGTGGGTAAATCGGCTGTCTACCTTCTGTCGGACCTGTCGAGCGGCGTGACCGGCGAAGTCCATTATGTGGATTCGGGCTACAACATCGTTTCGATGCCGACGCTGGAAGAGCTGAAAAGCTCTGACGCTGAACGCGGCGAGTAAGCGTTCTAGAGCGGTTCCGGTTAAAGCGGAATCGTGGAACCGCTCTATCTATTTGTTTTGACGCATTATCCTACGCATCGAAGCGGGATCAGAAATCAGTCCAGTGGACTGATTTCCCCGCGTAGGCGCTACGCACTTTTGCTGGAAATGCTCTGGAATTGAAAAAGCCGCCCTTCGGGGCGGCTTTTTTGTTTCACTTCTTCGCATCGAAGATTTTGAACCCGTCTGCTTCTTCCAATGTCGTCACCGACTTGAACAGGCCCTTGAGCGTCACCTCATAAGGCAATTGCCGGTTGGCGACCATTAGCAGGCGCCCGCCAGGTTTCAGGCGGGACGCCGCCGCTGAGATAAAGCTCTGGCCGAGCGAAACATCCGTAACGCGCCCTTCGTGGAAGGGCGGGTTCATGATGACCGTGTCATAGATACCGGTCACCTTTTCGCTGGTAATATCGAACCAGTTGAATGAAATCGGCACCGAAGCGCCCAGACGCTCCAGATTGCCGCGCGCGGCCTCCAGCGCCTCGTAATCTGCCTCGAACAGATCGATGGACTTGATGCGGTCGGCATATTTCAGGCTCTGTGCTGCGAGATAACCCCATCCCGCGCCAAAATCCGCAACATTGCCGAACACGATCTTTTCCATATGCGGCACCAGCAGCGCCGAGCCCTTGTCGATCGCGCCATGCGAGAACATGCCCGGTTCCGTGCGGAACACATCGTCAATTGCACTTTCGAGTGGGCGCAGAGCGGCGATGAAATCATCATCCAGATCGGCGGGGCGCTGAAGCCAGAATGAGACGGCGTGGTTCTTGGACATGCGGTCGCTGATTTCAGCGATATTGCCCGCCCATTTGCGGAAACTGTCGACGCCGAGCTTCTTCTCACCGCAGACGACGATCCAACCGCCGGGCTGAACGCGCGTCAGAAGCTCGGAGAACCACGCCTCGTTGCGTCCACGGTGTTTTCCGAGCAGGAGGAGCCCGCCAGCAAAACGGCTGTCTGTGGCCAATCTCGGCTCTGCACGAAAGCCTTCCTTGCCGAGCGCCAGAAAATCGGGGCGCCATGGCTGCAGACAGGTCAGGACCTCTTTCCATTCCGGATCGAGAAGCCGGTCGGCGGAAAGGCCACAAGCGAGAAAGGATTGCCCGTCCGCGGGCATATCGAGAATGCCCTGCTCGAAGGGAAGGAAAAGTGTTTTCTGTGCCGGTGTCATCATGATCGTTCTTTACCCCGCAAGATCGCATCCGAAAAGACCGCACGATCCCGATCAATCTCGTGAAAAAACAAAAAAGCGCGCCCAGAGGCGCGCTTTTCGATTTCAAAGAAGATGCAAAGCTTATTCAGCGTCTGCTTCTGCCTTCTTTTCCTGGACAATTTCCTTGCCCGTTTCCTGATCGACGACCTTCATCGACAGGCGAACCTTGCCGCGTTCGTCGAAGCCCATGAGCTTGACCCAGACCTTCTGGCCTTCCTTAACCACATCGGTGGTCTTGGCAACGCGGTCGGAAGCGAGCTGCGAGATATGAACCAGACCGTCACGCGGGCCGAAGAAGTTCACGAAAGCGCCGAAGTCAGCGGTCTTGACGACCGTACCTTCGTAGATTTCGCCGACTTCCGGCTCAGCAACAATCGAGTGGATCCACTTCTTGGCGGCTTCGATTTCCTTGCCGTTCGACGAAGCGATCTTCACCGTACCGTCGTCTTCGATGTTGATCTTGGCGCCGGTCTTTTCCACGATTTCGCGGATGACCTTGCCGCCCGAACCGATAACGTCACGGATCTTGTCGGTCGGAATGTTCATCACTTCGATGCGCGGAGCGAATTCGCCGAGTTCGTCACGCGACGTCGACAGAGCCTTCGCCATTTCGCCGAGAATGTGAACGCGACCGCCCTTGGCCTGCTCCAGAGCGACCTTCATGATCTCTTCGGTGATACCGTCGATCTTGATGTCCATCTGAAGTGCGGTGATGCCGTTGTCAGTACCGGCTACCTTGAAGTCCATGTCGCCGAGGTGATCTTCGTCGCCGAGGATGTCGGACAGGACAGCATAACGGTCGCCTTCCTTGATCAGGCCCATGGCGATACCGGCAACCGGACGTGCGAGCGGAACGCCTGCGTCCATCAGAGCCAGCGAGGTGCCGCAAACGGTCGCCATCGAGGACGAACCGTTGGATTCGGTGATCTCGGAAACCGAACGGATCGTGTAAGGGAACTGGTCGGCAGCAGGCAGCATCGGATGGATAGCGCGCCATGCGAGCTTGCCATGACCAACTTCACGACGGCCTGGCGAACCCATACGACCGGTTTCACCGACCGAGTATGGCGGGAAGTTGTAATGCAGCATGAAGGATTCTTTGTAGGTGCCGGTCAGGGCATCGATCATCTGCTCGTCTTCGCCGGTGCCGAGCGTGGCAACAACGATAGCCTGCGTTTCACCACGGGTGAACAGCGCCGAACCGTGGGTGCGCGGCAGAAGGCCAACTTCCGAAACGATTGCACGAACGGTCTTCAGATCGCGGCCGTCAATGCGGCTGCCGGTGTCCAGAATGTTCCAGCGAACAATCTTGGCCTGCAGATGCTTGAAAATGGTCGCGAACTGCTCAGGCGACATTTCCGGCTCTTCAACGCCTTCCGGGAAGAAGTGAGCCTTCGCCTTGGCCTTTGCAGCGTCAACAGCAACGTAACGAGCCTGCTTTTCGGTGATCTTGTAAGCGTCGCGCAGGTCGTTTTCGATAACGGCGAGCACCTTGGCTTCGAGATCCGACAGATCTTCCGGCTGGAAATCACGTGGTTCCTTGGCAGCAACTTCAGCGAGCTTGATGATCGCGTCGATTACCGGCTGGAAGCCCTTCTGGCCGAACACAACAGCGCCGAGCATGACTTCTTCGGAAAGTTCCTGCGCTTCCGATTCGACCATCAGCACTGCGTCGGCAGTACCGGCAACAACCAGATCGAGCTTCGATTCCGGCATTTCGTCGATATTCGGGTTCAGGACATATTCGCCGTTGATGTAGCCAACGCGTGCGCCGCCGATCGGGCCCATGAAAGGAACGCCGGAAATGGTCAGTGCTGCGGAAGCTGCAACCATCGACAGAACGTCGGGGTTGTTTTCGAGGTCGTGCTGAACAACAGTCAGAACAACCTGCGTGTCGTTCTTGTAGCCATCAACGAAGAGCGGGCGGATCGGGCGGTCGATCAGGCGCGAAACGAGGGTTTCGTTTTCGCTCGGACGGCCTTCACGCTTGAAGTAGCCGCCAGGAATCTTGCCGGCAGCGTAGGTCTTTTCCTGATAGTTGACGGTCAGCGGGAAGAAATCCTGACCTGGCTTTGGTTCCTTGGCAGAAACGACAGTCGCCAGAACGACGGTTTCGCCATAGGTTGCCAGAACAGCGCCGTCAGCCTGACGGGCGATCTTGCCGGTTTCGAGCGTGAGCGGACGACCGCCCCATTCGATTTCCACTTTGTGGGTATTGAACATATCTTGTCCTCATATGGAGACGCCGCGCAAAGCGCTAAGGCATCTCCCGGGTTGGCGGACAGGCCACGGGCAAGACAACGGGAAGCTCAGATTGATAGTATGATCTTATCCGAAAACCGGTTCCCACTTTTCGGGATCATACTTTTCCCGGGTATTCTCTCATGCGAAAAGTCTGCAACTTTTCGGGATCATACCCGCCGAACTACCTGCAATCCTGCCCCATGACTGGTCCAGGTCATGAGCCTTATGGCTCGTCATCGGCATGACGGAATGCACCTTGTGCGCCGTCTCATGCCAGTGGGCATTCGCCCGATACTCTCGCATTCTCTTTTGGAAAGCGGCTATCCGCTCTTCCTCAGAATGCTCAAATCAAACGGGCGACGCTTGTGACGTCGCCCGATTTACCGTTAGCGGCGCAGGCCGAGACGGCCGATCAGCGCCTGGTAGCGCGCTGCGTCCACGCCCTTGACATAGTCAAGAAGACGACGGCGCTGCGAAACCAGCTTCAGAAGACCGCGACGCGAATGATTGTCATTCTTGTGGCCCTTGAAGTGTTCGGTGAGGTTGGCGATACGCTCGGAAAGAACGGCAACCTGAACTTCAGGAGAACCGGTGTCACCTTCCTTGGTGGCGTATTCCTTGATAAGTGCTTGCTTACGCTCAGCAGTAATCGACATCGTAAACCCTTTCTTGATGAGAGGAAAACCAGACGCCCAGGCCGGGATGTCGTCCAGCGCGGGCCAACTTACACGATCTGATCTGCATTTCTGCATGATCGCTGATGGGGCATATAGTGCAAAAACGGCAAGAATGCCAGCATCAAATATGCCCCGGCAATTGCGAAGACTTTTTAGTTAGCTGTGAAAACACGCTTCGGCTTGAACTGACCATGCTCGATATAGCCAATAGCGAGCAGTTTTCCGCGCGCGGTGACGCAGGCTTCATCGGCTTCCAGCGGGGCATCGCGACCACGCAGGATGACCGGATTGCCGAGGCGAACACGCTGCGCCTGTTCCTCGGTCAGCGGAATCTGCGGCAGGCAATCGAGCGCTGCGCCAGTATCGATCACCAGAGCATCGAGGCCGGAAAAATCGCGACGCGGAGCAGGCTCGACCGCGTTGCCATCCTCGTCCTTCGGCGGCAGCGGCGGCCAGACGGCTTCCAGTTCCGTCAGCGTGACGAAATCTTCTTCCGTGAACGGAGCGACTTCGATGCGGCGCAGTTCGGAAATATGGCCGAAGCAGCCAAGATCGCGGCCCATATCGCGCGCCAGCGAGCGCACATAGGTGCCCTTGGAGCACTCGACTTCGAATGATGTGCGGTTGTCGTCGTGGAATTCGACGATCTCCAGTCGATCGATCTCGACCTCGCGCGCCGGAATCTCCACCGTTTCGCCTTCGCGGGCAAGATCATAGGCGCGTTCGCCGTCGATCTTGATGGCGGAGAACTGCGGCGGAATCTGCGAAATGAGACCGGTGTAGTTTGGCAGCAGGGCTTCGACCTCTTCACGCGACGGGCGCTTGTCGGAGGTCTTGGTCGCCTGACCTTCCAGGTCGTCGGTCGAGCGTTCTTCGCCCCAGGTCACCGTGAAACGATAGACCTTAGTTCCGTCCATGACATAAGGCACGGTCTTGGTGGCTTCACCCAGAGCAATCGGCAGCATGCCGGATGCGAGCGGGTCGAGCGTACCGGCATGGCCGGCCTTCTCGGCATTGAACAGCCACTTGATCTTCGAGACCGCTTCGGTCGATCCCATACCTTTCGGCTTGTCGAAAATAACCCAACCGGAAACCGGACGGCCTTTTTTCTTACCCCGTCTTGCCATGCTTTATTCGTCTCCATTGCGGGAGGTTTCATCCTCACCAGCGTCTTCATCGTCATGCGAAAGATCACGCGCCACTTCCGGCGAACGCAGAAGGGCGTCGATCTTCGAAAAATTGTCGAAACTCGTGTCGGAGCGGAAGCGGAACTCCGGCATGTATTTCATCTGGCCAAGGACCGGCGCCATGCGACCACGAATGAATTTCGCGTTTGCGGCCAATGCCTTGACGATTGCTTGCGGATCAACATTGCCAAGCGGCATGATGTAACAGGTGGCGATCTTCAGGTCGGGCGACATGCGCACTTCCGAAACGGAAATGACGGTGCGCTCGATCAGATCGTCACGGATTTCACCGCGCTGGAGCAATTGCGCCAATGCGTGGCGCACCTGTTCGCCAACGCGAAGCTGGCGCTGGGAAAGGCCGCCTGAGCCTTTTGGGTCCGGAGAACGTGCCATAGCTATATCCTCGATAAACAGCCATCAACCGGCGTCCAGTCTCTCAGACTGTCCGACCGCATGACTTGAAAATTATGGGCGTAACTTACCACAATTCAGATGGGAGTCAGACCCTCGGAACCGGGCAATAAAAAGCCGGACCGCCCCTGTTGGGCGATCCGGCAAGTAGTTGTTAGAGCGTGCGCGTAATATGTTCGACGCGGAACGCTTCGATCGTGTCGCCTGCGCGAATGTCGTCGTAGTTTTCGAACGCCATACCGCATTCCTGGCCCATCGGCACTTCCTGCACTTCGTCCTTGAAGCGCTTGAGCGTCTTGAGCTTGCCTTCGTGGATGACCACGTTGTCGCGGATGAGGCGAACGCCTGCACCACGTTCAACCTTGCCGTCGATAACACGGCAACCGGCAACCTTACCAACCTTGGTGATGTTGAAGACTTCAAGAATCTCAGCATTACCGATGAAGGTTTCACGGCGTTCTGGCGACAGAAGACCCGACATCGCTGCTTTCACATCTTCGATCAGATCGTAGATGATGTTGTAGTAGCGAATTTCAGTGCCCTGCTGTTCGGCAGCGTCGCGCGCCTGCTTGTTGGCACGAACGTTGAAGCCGATGATTGCTGCATTAGAGGCTTCGGCCAGCGACACGTCGCTTTCCGTGATACCGCCTGCTCCCGAATGGACGATGCGTGCACGCACTTCGTCGGTGCCAAGCTTGTCGAGAGCCGTAATGATTGCTTCGACGGAACCCTGCACGTCACCCTTGATGACGAGCGGGAATTCCTTCAGGCCATTCACCTGAAGCTGGCTCATCATCTGCTCAAGCGAGCCGCGCTGACCAGTCTGACGGGCAACAGCCTTATCGCGAGCAAGGCGCTGGCGATAATCAGCAATTTCACGAGCCTTGGCTTCGTTGGCAACAACTGCGAAGCGATCGCCTGCCTGCGGCGTACCCTGGAGACCAAGGACTTCAACCGGCATAGCAGGTCCTGCTTCCTTGACGTGTTCGCCACGGTCGTTGACCAGAGCGCGCACGCGGCCCCATTCGTTACCAGCAGCGATAATATCACCCGGATGCAGCGTACCCTTCTGAACCAGAACGGTTGCGACCGAACCACGGCCACGATCAAGCTGGGCTTCAATGACAACGCCTTCAGCCGTACGCTTCGGATCTGCCTTGAGATCAAGGATTTCAGCCTGCAACAGAACCGCTTCAAGCAGCTTGTCGAGGTTGATCTTGTTCTTGGCCGAAACTTCGACGTCGAGCACTTCACCGCCCATCGATTCCACGAAGACATCGTGCTGCAACAGGGCAGTACGAACCTTCTGCGGATCGGCAGATGGCTTGTCGATCTTGTTGATCGCAACAATGATCGGAACACCAGCCGCCTTGGCATGGTTGATCGATTCAATCGTCTGCGGCATCACGCTGTCGTCAGCGGCAACCACCAGAATGGCAATGTCGGTCGCCTGCGCACCACGGGCACGCATTGCGGTAAAGGCAGCGTGGCCCGGCGTATCGATGAAGGTAATCTTCTGGCCGTTCTGTTCGACCTGATAAGCACCGATATGCTGGGTGATACCACCGGCTTCGCCCGACACCACGTTGGCGTGACGGATCGCATCGAGGAGCGACGTCTTGCCGTGGTCGACGTGACCCATGATGGTCACGACCGGAGGACGCGAAACCAGTGCTGCCTGATCGTCAGCAACGTCAAAGATACCTTCTTCAACGTCCGATTCCGCAACGCGCTTGACGGTGTGGCCGAATTCTTCAGCAATCAGCTGCGCCATATCGGCATCGATCACGTCGCCCGGCTTCATCATCTGGCCCTGTTTCATCAGGTACTTGATGATGTCGACCGAACGCTCGGTCATACGCTGTGCGAGTTCCTGAAGCGTGATGGTTTCAGGCACGGTCACTTCGCGAGAGATTTTCTCGCGAGTTTCCTGCATCTGCGAACGCTTGAACTTTTCCTGACGGCGACGCATGGCCGACAGCGAACGCGAACGACCTTCGTCTTCCAGATTGCTGGAGATCGTCAGCTTGCCACGACGACGATCGTCTTCGGTCTTGACCACCTTCGGGGCGCGAGCGTCCGGCTTGGCGGGCGTGCCACGACGAGCAGCGGTTGGGCTGCTGCCACGACGATCATCATCATCGCCGGACTGGCCAGGCCTGCGAAGCTGGCTCTGCGGGAGCGGCTTACCCGGTCCAGGAGCGGCTTCTGCAAGCGACGGAGCCGGACGCGGTGCACCCGACTGCGGACGATTGCCCTGCTGCGGACGGCCAGCGTGCTGCGGACGATTGCCCTGCGGTGCGCCACGCGAATCGTCGCGGCGTTCAGGACGCTCGGCGCGCTGCTCGCCACGTGCTTCCGGCTGTGGAACGCGCTTGGCAGCTTCTTCCTCGGCCTTGCGACGTGCTTCGGCTTCAGCCTTGAGACGCGCTTCTTCCTCAGCCTGACGGCGTGCGGATTCTTCACGCTCCTTGGCGCGGCGTGCATCTTCTTCGGCGCGACGCTTGGCTTCTTCAACCGCACGTGCGCGTTCTTCGACTTCACGCACCTGCGCTTCTTCAAGCGCGCGGCGGCGTGCGTCCATTTCGGAGCGCGACAGCGTGTTCAGCACCATGCCGGAGCGATCGGTCGGGCGCGGACGCGGTGCCTGCTGGTTGGGACGCTGCTGCACGGGGCGCTGCTGTTGCTGCGCAACATGCGGCTTCGCCACCGGAGCAGCAGCAGCTGGTGCTGCCGGTGCCTTCGGCTGAGGCGTCGGCGCAGCAGGAGCGGCTACAACAGGCTTGGGAGCCGCTGCTTCCACTTCCGGCTTGTCGTCTGGCCGTGAGAACTTGCGCTTCTTGGTTTCAACGACGACAGCCTTGGTGCGGCCGTGGCTGAAATTCTGGCGCACGGTGCTCTGCTCAACGCCTGGCCGCTTCATGGTCAGGGTCTTCTTAGGGGTGACGCCCAGCGTCTTGTCGTCGTTTGTGTTATCGCTCATTACGTTCCGTTTCCTTCGCGGCTCCGGCCGCTCTACTCGAGCATTATCCAACGCGACCCAGTCGGGTTGGATAATGCTCCAGTCATCCACTCAACGCATAATCCGGTATGAGGCCTGCCAGCCTCGGCAAGATTACGCTCTAATTCGAATCCGTTGCGCTTTCACCGCGATAGCGATGCAGCAATTGCGCCCGCTTTACGAACCCGACAGCCGCCTTTCCTTCAAGCACGGCTGCATGTATCACATTTCCGCCCCCAAATGCCAAATCCATTTCTTCTCCCGTAAAAAGGGTGAAGGCAGGGATATCGGGGCCATCAAGATGCACCACGGCGCGCCGGGCCTGATCGAGCTTGCGCACACCATCCGCTGCGGCTTCCTGCGCATGCAGCACCATGGCCGCCGTGCCCGTGCGGATCGCCTGATCCACCTTGGTCGAGCCCGTTACCACCGCGCCAGCCTTGCGCGCCAAAGCGAGACTGCCCAGGGCGGATTTTGTCAGCAGCTGGTCTACCAGCGCGCCAAGATCATCCTGCGGCTTCACGCCTTCCTTCAGCGCCCGCGCAAAAAGCTTGCGCTTGATCGCCTCATCCACCAGACGGCGCTCGGCCTTGACCCAGCATCCCCTGCCCGGCAGGTTTCTTTTCAAGTCCGGCACGACGGAACCGTCTGGCCCTGCAACAAAGCGGATCATGTCATCGGCAGAACCGCTTTCGCGCGTGACGATACAGGTTCTGTCATTCATATCCTGCTCCACGCAAACTCCCGCTCTGCCGTATACGGACTTGTACTCAACTTCAAAACTGGCAACGCTTCCGCCGCATTGTTCTCAAATCGGGCGGTTTGTTACCCCGCCGGACATATCGAATGCAACGCGTGGCGCTGTACCAGAGCCGGGGCCTCGCCACAACCCGAAACGTCGCGGAAAGCCCACTGAAACCCGATCTGCCTTACCGAATCTGGTAAATGAGACCCGTTTTCGGCATCGCATCAATTGTTGGAGCGGTTTCAATTTCATTGAACCGCTCCCTTGTTTGTCTTTCCGCATCTCCGGGCGCAAAACCGCTTCGCACTTTTGCTGGAGATGCTCAAGGCCGCACAGCTTACTCCTGAATTGCTTCAGACGTAAGAACCCGTGCGGCCCCAGAACTTCTCAGCGCTTCTTACGAAGCAGCTTCTTCTTCACCGGCTTCAGCCTCGACTTCCGCTTCGGCTTCTTCCTGAGCGGCAGCTGCCAGCTCTTCTTCCGTGATCCAGCCAGCCTTGAGGCGGGCAGTCAGGATCATCTGTTCGGCATCGACGCGCGAAACATCGAAAGACGAGAGAATGCCGCTATGGGTGACGGTGTCGCCATCCTTGCGCTCACGCCAGCCGACGAGGTCATCAACAGCGTAACCGGCAAAGTCTTCGATCGACTTCACACCGTCTTCACCGACGGCAACCAGCATGGCGGTCGTCAGGTTCGGCAGTTCGCGAAGTTCGTCTTCGACGCCCAGTTCCTTGCGGCGCGCATCCAGTTCACCTTCGAGGCGATCCAGATATTCACGAGCACGCTGCTGGATTTCAGAAGCCGTATCGTCATCGAAACCATCGATGGATGCAATTTCACCCGGCTCGACATAAGCCAGTTCTTCAATCGAGGCGAAGCCTTCGGAAGCAAGAACCTGACCGACCATTTCGTCGACGTCCAGGGCTTCCATGAACAGGTTCGAACGCTCGGTGAATTCCTTCTGACGACGTTCGGACTCTTCGTCCTCCGTCAGAATGTCGATGTCCCAACCGGTGAGCTGCGATGCGAGGCGGACATTCTGGCCGCGACGACCGATCGCTAGTGATAGTTGGTCATTCGGGACGACAACTTCAATACGTTCCGCATCTTCATCGAGAACAACCTTGGCAACTTCAGCAGGCTGAAGCGCGTTGACGATGAAGGAAGCCGCATCCGGCGACCACGGAATGATGTCGATCTTTTCGCCCTGAAGTTCGGCAACAACTGCCTGAACACGCGAACCGCGCATACCAACGCAGGCGCCGACCGGGTCGATGGACGCATCGCGCGAAACCACTGCGATCTTGGCGCGCGAACCCGGATCACGGGCTACCGACTTGATCTCGATAATGCCGTCGTAGATTTCCGGCACTTCCATGGTGAAGAGCTTCGCCATGAACTGCGGATGGGTGCGCGACAGGAAAATCTGCGGGCCGCGCTGTTCACGACGCACGTCGTAAACATAGGCGCGGATACGGTCGCCATAACGGAAAGCTTCACGCGGGATCAGTTCGTCGCGGCGCACGATGGCTTCGCCACGACCCAGATCGACGATCACATTGCCGTATTCGACGCGCTTCACGGTGCCGTTGACGATTTCGCCAACGCGATCCTTGTATTCGTCATACTGGCGGTCACGCTCGGCTTCGCGCACTTTCTGCACGATGACCTGCTTGGCCGACTGGGCAGCGATACGGCCGAAATCCATTGGCGGCAGCTGATCAGCAATGAAGTCGCCGATCTGCGCATCCGGGTTGCGGTCACGTGCGGTGAACAGCGAAATCTGCGTGGCGTAGTCTTCGACATTCTCAACCACTTCGAGCAGACGCTGAAGCTTGATCTCGCCCGACTTCGCATTGATGTCGGCGCGGATGTTGCTTTCCTGACCATAACGCGAACGCGCTGCCTTCTGGATCGCATCGGCCATGGCCGCAAGAACGATCTCGCGGTCAATCGACTTCTCGCGTGCGACCGCATCGGCGATCTGCAGAAGCTCCAGCCTGTTAGCACTGACTGCCATAGGTCTCTCCTTGGTGTCGCACCCGGCTTCTCCTTGCGCCGAATGCCTGAAACTTGTTTCGTCGGCTTATTTCTCTTCAGCCGTATCTTCTGTCGTCGCTTCTTCCGGCGCATCGCCCAGATCGGCTCCCAAATCGTCTCCAGGAATGCGGCCTTCGCGAAGGGCCTTGTCCTTGCGCAGCGCATCGCGGATCAGATCGTCGGTCAGGACCAGACGCGCATCCGAAATCACGTCGAAGGGAATGCGCACGACCGGTTCGTTGCCGTAAGACACCTGATCGCTTTCGATCACGACTGTCTCGGCATCGCCCAGCACGATACGACCGCGGAACTTCTTGCGGCCTTCATGCACGATGGAGGTTTCCACCTTGGCAATATGGCCTGCCCAATCGGCGAAATCCGACTTGCGCACCAGCGGGCGATCGATGCCCGGCGACGAAATTTCCAGATGATACTTGCCGCTGATCGGGTCCTCGACATCGAGCACCGGCGCGACGGTGCGGCTGACCAGCTCGCAATCGTCAACGGTCATCGTGCCGTCGGGACGTTCGGCCATGATCTGCAAGGTCTGGCCGTTGAGACCGGAAAGACGCACGCGCACAAGACGAAAGCCCAGCGTATTGAGCACTGGCTCAATAATGCCTGCCACTTTCGCATCGATGCCCGTTTCGCGAATGATGCGCTCATCCACAGCCACTTCCGGCGTCTCTGCTTCGTTTGCCTGAACCTGTTCCGTCAACTCTAAACCTCTCAAAGGGGTCGAAAAACCTCTGTTTCCTAGGTCTAAGTAACAAAAAAGAGCGGGACCGGACGGACCCACTCTTGTTCGTTCGACCAAGAATTTGAGAGTTATATACCAGCGGAAGCGGATTTTTTCAAGTCCCGCTTCCGTAGAGCATTTCCAGCAAAAATGCGCAGCAGTTTTGCGTAGGATAATGCTTAAAAACAGATAGATAGAGCAGCTCCACGATGCCGTTTTGATCGGACTGCTCTAGAAATTCAACGCCTGATAAATGTCAGATAGGCAGCCTTGCGGCCCTCGCGGAAGGCCTTGGCCTCATAACGCGTGCCCGGCCAACCTTCATAGGCGTCATTCCAGTCCGACGGTCCTTCCGCCTGCCAGTCAAAAGCATCGTGACGACGGCAATGCTGTAGCGTCCAGTTCACATAATGCTCGATATCCGAAGCGAAGCGGAATTTTGCGCCGGGTTTCAAAACGCGGGCGAAGCGATCCAGATTGGCATCGCTGACAAAACGGCGCTTCCAATGGCGACGCTTGTGCCAAGGGTCAGGATAGAACAGGTCGATACCGGACAAAGAGGCATCCGGCAGCCAGTCGAGAACCGCCGTCGCGTCTTCATCGTAAAGCCGCATATTGGGACGCGGCTCCTGATCGAGCGCCGCCAGCATTTTGGCCATACCATTAACGAAAGGCTCGACGCCGATGAAACCCGTCTGCGGATAGCGGCCCGTTTCATGATGCAGATGTTCGCCGCCGCCAAAGCCGATTTCCATGCGCACGGCGTCAACCGGCACAGGGAACAGCGCGCGCAGATCCTGCGGGGCAGGCTTGGCGAGGTCGATCTTCAGCTCGGGCAGCAGCTCCTCGAACAGGTTCCGCTGATGGCTGCGCAGCGGCTTGCCGTGACGACGGCCAAAAAAGTTTCCGGCACCGCGCAGAGGATGGGTTTCTTCTGTCATGTTTTATCCGTCGGCCTGCAAATGCAGCTTAACAACACAAGCAGAGAGCGCGATTTGAAATCGCGCTCTCTGAAATTTGCCCGGACACATAACGCCAAGCGATCTGTGATGCAACTTTTGGTCTCGTTGTACGCCCAAAAGGACGCACAACGCTCCAAGATTTAGGCAACAGATGCCTTCAATGCCTTGGTAAGATCGGTCTTCTCCCAGGAGAAAGAACCGTCACGGCCCGGCTTGCGGCCAAAATGACCGTAAGACGAGGTCTTGGCATAGATCGGCTTGTTGAGATCGAGATGCTTGCGGATACCGGTCGGCGACAGGTCCATCACTTCACGCAGCGCTTCTTCAACAGCGGCTTCCGCAACCTTGCCCGTACCGTGCAGATCGACATAGACCGAAAGCGGCTGTGCAACGCCAATAGCGTAGGAAAGCTGGATCGTGCAGCGGTCGGCAAGATTAGCCGCCACGACATTCTTGGCCAGATAACGCGCAGCATAAGCAGCCGAACGGTCGACCTTGGTCGTGTCCTTGCCGGAGAATGCGCCGCCGCCATGCGGAGCCGCACCGCCATAGGTGTCGACAATGATCTTGCGGCCGGTCAGGCCTGCGTCACCGTCCGGGCCGCCAATGACGAATTTGCCGGTCGGGTTGATGTACCAGTTGCAGGTGGCTGCAATCGGCAGCTCGCCCAGCGCATCACGGATATAAGGCTCGACAACCGAGCGAACCTTCTTGGAATCCCAGCTGGCATCCAGATGCTGCGTCGAGAGCACGATCTGCGTAACTTCAGCAGCCTTGCCGTTTTCGTAACGCACCGTAACCTGGCTCTTGGCGTCCGGGCCAAGCTTGCCCGCATCGCCTTCGCCCTTATGGCGCGCTTCGGACAGCTTTTCGAGAATCTTATGCGAGTAATAGATCGGGGCAGGCATCAGATCCGGGGTTTCGCGGCAAGCATAGCCGAACATGATGCCCTGATCGCCAGCACCTTCTTCGCCCTGACGGTCGGCAGCATTGTCCACGCCCTGCGCGATATCGGCAGACTGCGGATGCAGAAGCACGTCGATCTTCACCGTCTTCCAGTGAAAGCCGTCCTGTTCGTAGCCGATTTCACGGATCGCCTTGCGCGCTGCCGAACGGAAGCGGGCAGGATTGATCAGCGGATGGCCAGCGGCATCCTTGGCGATCGAGCCGTCCTTGTTCTTCTTCAGGAAAGTCTCCGGTACGCGCACTTCGCCGGCAATCACCACGCGATTGGTGGTGGCAAGCGTTTCGCAGGCAACACGGACAGACCACGGATCCACGCCAGAACGACGGGCTTCCTTGTAGATCATGTCGACGATTTCATCGGAGATGCGGTCGCAAACCTTGTCCGGGTGTCCTTCAGACACAGATTCGCTGGTGAAGAGATAAGAACTGCGCGACACGGGTAACCCCTCTTGAAAATCCAACGGAGAACATCTCCGCCTAGGAAACACAGTAGCGCCCGGAACTTTCCGGGCGCGTCAAAGTGTTAGCGAAGTTAGGATCAAACCGTCAATGCATTTTCGTATCGCGACGGGACGCAGCCGGAAAAATTCATTCCCAAAACCGCAAAGCCTACGCCAAAAGGGGAAAAAGGCGAATAAACCGCCAAAATGCAGGGGGTAACAGTGGGTTGCTTACTCGGCGTCTGCTGCGAGCGACTTCACCAGATCGATGATTTTCCGGCGTACTTTCGGATCTGAAATCTTCGTGAACGCGCGGGTGAGCTGAACGCCTTCGTTGGAATTCAGGAAATCGACCACATAGGTTGCTTCATTGTCTTCCGCAAAACCTTCCTGGCCGACAGGGTTCGATCCCGGTGCATCTTCGAAGAAAAAGGAAACCGGAACATTGAGAATGGCCGAGATCGCCTGAAGGCGGCTGGCGCCGACGCGATTGGTGCCCTTCTCGTATTTTTGAATCTGCTGAAACGTGATGCCCAGATTCTCGCCGAGCTTTTCTTGACTGAGGCCCAGCATGTTGCGGCGGAGACGAATGCGGCTGCCGACATGTACGTCGATTGGGTTGGGCTTCTTTTTATTCTCAATCATACAGCTGTCACTCCTCGCGGCTGCGAGCTTTCATTCATGTACTGTTCATCTGAACAGGGATAACATCACGTTGTGGGAGGTAGTCTGACGCGTTTCGCACGACTTCGCACGTGGGAACCGTCACCGCGCCGGTATAACATCTTAACAAAATTGCCGTGTCAATGAAAACGCCTACGGAATGACACCCTGAAAGCAGCGTTGACAAAGAGTAAGGTTAACAGGATCGATATCGTCTGTTTCGATCCGGGAGCGGTGCCCCAAAATGGAGCACGAGCTGACGGTAGGGAAGCATCAACCACCCCGACGACGTCCAGCGCCAGCCCTTCAGTGATTCGACCGTAGGAATCCGTTACCGCCGAAAGGCCGTTATTGGCCGCGCGCACCAGCGGTAAGCCCTGCTCCACCGCACGAACCTGCGCCTGCCTGAAATGTTGGTAAGGCCCCGGCGTGTCACCATACCAGCCATCATTCGTGACATTGACAATGGCATTGGGGACCACGGCATTGGGAGCGCCTGCTTGCGAGCCAGAAAAACCAAGCTCGTCCGGGAAAATCGCTTCGTAGCAAATAAGCGGCAGGAAAGTCTGGCCCGGCCGGACATTCAAAAGACGCCGCGAGGAACCGGCGGTAAAGCCACCGGGCATTTCCACCACTTCCTGAAGCCCCAGACCACGCAGAAAGGTTTCGAACGGCAGATATTCGCCGAACGGAACAAGATGCACCTTGTCGGCAGCATCCGTAATCTCGCCCCGATCATTGATCGTATAGATGGAATTATAATAACGCGGCTCGCCATTGCCTGCCGCCTTCTCTTCGCGCACGGCGCCGGTCAGCAGCACCTGGCCGTCCTGCAATGTATTGCCAATCAGCGCGAGCGCGTCCGGGGTCAATGTCAGAATATAGGGCACCGCCGTTTCGGGCCAGATGATGATATCAGGCTTCGGCTTGCCGTCGGCAGGTGCTTGAGCCGTCAGGGCAATCAGCTTGTCGAAGATCGAGCGCCGTTCGGCATTGTCCCATTTCATGCTCTGTGGGATGGAGGGCTGCACAATACGGATATTGACCGTGCCCTTCTCATCACCGATGGCGGGCGCATGCGACAGGGTCCACACGCCAAAGCCGACATGGGCTGCGGCCAGAAGAATGGCCAGAACGATACCGCTCTTTGCCAATCGTCCACCGATTAGCAATGCAGGCGATGCAAAGATGAACACAGCCAGAGCGCTCATCCCGACAAGACCGACCACGGCGACCGATTGCATCAGCACCGGCACCGGCATGGCTGCATAGCCGATGGCATTCCATGGAAAACCGGTCAGCAGGAACGTGCGCAACCATTCCGCAAGCGCAAAACCAAAAGCGAGCGCGAAAATACGTCCTAATCCGTCGGACCAGAAGATGCGCGCGACCATGGTCGCGAAAGCGTAGAAAATCGCCAGAAAGGCAGGCAGGCCCAAAACGGCCAGCGGCAGGGCCCAGGCAAACTGGTCTGCATCAACCAGAAGGGCGGTCCCGATCCACCAGAGACCGGAGACGAAATAGCCGAAGCCGAACCACCAGCCGACCATTGCCGCGGGCAGAACGCGACGGATCGGGCCTGCATCGGCACGCGCCAAAGCGCCGTCGATCAGCCAGACGAGGATCGGGAAGGAAACAAAACCGGCAATGAAGAGATCGAAAGGCGGCTGGGTCAGCGTCGCGAAGGCGCCACTCAAAAAAGCGGCCAGCGCACGACGCCAGCCGCTAGAAAGAATGATCCTGCCCGCAAGCCTTTCGATCATCAGGCCTCTTTGAAGGTTTCAGCGTCTTCGGCCGTGGCCGGTGACTGCTCTTCAGGCTTGGTGGTGACGACAGCGCGCTGCTGCCTGCGGCGGTCGGCAGCGGAAAGCGGCACAATGCGTACCTTCTTCACGCGGCGCGGATCGACTTCCAGCACATGGAATTCATAGCCCGGCACGGCCTGCACGACCTCACCACGGACAGGAATCCGGCCAAGAACCGAGAATATCAGGCCGCCGACCGTGTCGACATCCTCGCCATGTTCGCCCACCTCGAAAGAGGGGCCAATCTTTGCCGCGAATTCGTCCAGATCGGCGCGCGCATCGACAACGAATACGCCATCGGCTTCCTCGGCGATCATGATTTCTTCGTCGTCATGCTCGTCTTCAATATCGCCAACAACCATTTCGACGATGTCTTCTAGAGAGACGAGACCATCGGTGCCGCCATATTCGTCGATGACCAGCGCCATCTGGATATGGGTTGCCTGCATGCGAGCCATCAGGCCGCTTGCCATCATCGACGGCGGCACGAACAGCACCTTGCGCATGAGGTTAAGCTCGCCAATCGTCTTGGTGAGATCAATGCGGCTCATATCGAATTTCGGCGGCGTTGCCGTCGCGGGCGTCTTGGCCGTCGTGCGGCGGCGCGTTTTCTGGCGCGCCTGACGCGTGATGAAATTCAGAACATCGCGGATATGGATCATGCCACGCGGATCATCCAGCGTTTCGGCATAGACCGGCATACGGGAGTGACCGGATTCCTCAAAGAGTTCCAGCACTTCCCAGAGCGGTGTGGAAATTTCCACCGCCTCGACATCCGCACGCGGAATCATCACGTCTTCGACGCGAATTTCACGCAGGCGCAGGATGTTATGCAGCATCGCCTTTTCTTCGGGCGAGAATGCGGAATCCTGTTCGCTCGTCGTACTGGACAGGGCATCGGCCAAATCTTCACGCAAGGAAGATTGCTGTCGCGAGCGGATGAAAGGGAAAATATTTGACAGAAGGGAGCGCTTTTCGGCCGCTACAGGCCGCTGCGTACTTTGCCCTTCGGCGTCTTGGGTCTCGCTGCGATTCTCGCCAGCGGACGGAGGTTGTGAGGTTTGATCAGCCATGGTCAATCGTTGTTAATGGTCTCTTCGGATACAGCATAAGGGTCGGGGATGGCAATAGCATGAAGAATTTCGCGCTCGCGGCGCTCCATTTCTTCTGCTTCCTCGTCGGTTTCATGATCGTATCCCAAAAGATGCAGGAATCCATGCACGACAAGGTGTGAGAGGTGATGGTCGAGAGGCTTGCCTTCTTCAACCACTTCACGCTCTACGGTTTCGCGAGCGATAACGATATCGCCCAGCATCGGTCCCGGCTGGGCTCCGGCCTTGACGGGAAAAGCAGGAAACGACAACACATTGGTGGGCTTGTCCTTGCCGCGCCATTCGGCGTTCAGCTCCTGAATAGACGCATCGTCGGTAAAGACGACGCTCAATTCGCTGTCGGCATTCTTGAGGCCAAGATTGGCCCATGCCGCCTCGACAGACTTTCTGACAAGTCCTTCAAGTGTTGTTTCATCCGGCCAGTTGCCGGCTTCGATTGCTATATCGATATGGATCGCGTTGTCTGACACGTTCTGCGACGGCTTCCCCTGACAGCAAGCCGCTTCGTCCTTTCAGTTGTTCGAAAGCCGTCTGCCCCAAAAAGGCAGACAGCATTTTTTAGATCGTCATTCTGACGACCAATTACAAGTCCTTGGCCCCTATTCCGGACGAACCGGCTGCTGGACATGCGTCTTGGCATCGCGGTCATAGGCGTTGACGATTGCCGCCACCAGCGGATGTCGCACTACGTCTTTCTGAGTGAACCGCACCTTGATGACGCTTTCCACATCGTCCAGCACGCGAAGCGCTTCGACAAGCCCGGATTTCTGACCGGGTGGAAGATCGATCTGGCTTGGATCGCCCGTCACGATCATCCGCGATCCTTCACCGAGACGCGTCAGGAACATTTTCATCTGCATGGATGTCGTGTTCTGCGCTTCATCGAGAATGACTGCCGAATGGGCCAGCGTGCGCCCGCGCATGAAGGCCAGCGGCGCGATTTCAATGACGCCTGCGGTGATGGCACGCTCGACCTTGTCGGCGGGCATCATATCGTAAAGCGCGTCATAGAGCGGACGCAGGTAGGGATCGACCTTTTCCTTCATGTCGCCCGGCAGAAAGCCCAGGCGTTCCCCCGCTTCAACAGCCGGGCGGGAAAGGATGATCCGCTCCACCAAACCGCGTTCCAGCAACATGGCTGCATGGGCGACGGCCAGATAGGTTTTGCCCGTACCGGCGGGACCGACACCGAACACCAGTTCGGAACGGTCGAGCGCCCGCATATAGGCGTCCTGTGTCGGCGTGCGCGCGAAGATCGTCTTCTTACGCGTGGAAATCTGGGCGGCGGATAGCTTGCCCTTGTTTTCCATCGTCGGCAGATCCAGCTGATCATCAGCCGCTATGGCCATGCGCAAGGCGCCATCGACATCCGATGCCGTCAGCTCATGACCTTTCTGTACGGTTTCATAAAGATGATCGAGCGTGCGGCGCGCCTGTTCGGTCGCGGTTGGTTCGCCCCGGATCGAGAGTTGGTTGCCCTTGGAGCGAACATCGACACCGAGTTTTTGCTCGATACGTGCCAGATTTTCGTCGAACTGACCGTAAAGCGCACTGGCCAGGCGGTTGTTCTCGAAAGTGAGCACGATATGGGCCATATCCGAGGCCCCGGTAGTCGGGCTTTTTTGCGTTAGAGTGGTTGGCTTGGCAGGTCTCAGCTTTTCCGTGGCGCTCAACCGTATCTCCTCAAGAGTTCACGCATTGCAATCACAGTTCCGACGGGATCATCGGCCCGACAGGATTATCGGCGCGAGACTCAAGCGCCGAAACATCTGCCTGTACGGTATCATGCCTTCACGCCAGTTTTTGCGCAATAAGGCTATTGGTCCCAGTGGAGGTGATTTTCACATGAATAATTTCGCCGACCTGATCATTGTTGTCGTCGATGATCACCGGGAGGAGCCAAGGTGAACGTCCCACCATCTGTCCTGACTGACGGCCGGGCTTTTCCAACAGCACGTCCATCTCGCGACCGATCATGGATTCCTGGAACGCATATTGCTGTTCCGACAGCAAAGCCTGAAGGCGCTGGAGCCGCTCGTCCTTCACCGCTTCTTCCACATGATCAGGCAGATCCGCGCCGGGCGTGCCGGGTCGCGGCGAATATTTGAACGAATAGGCCTGCGCATAATTGACGTCGCGCACCAGCTGCATCGTATCCTCGAAATCCTGATCGGTTTCGCCAGGGAAACCGACAATGAAATCGCCCGACAGCGCCATATCCGGACGCACCTCACGGATGCGCTCGATCAGGCGTCGATATTCGTCCGCCTTGTGACGGCGGTTCATCGCCTTGAGAATACGGTCCGAGCCGGACTGTACCGGCAGATGCAGATAAGGCATCAGCTGGCGCAGGTCGCGATGGGCAGCGATCAGACTGTCATCCATATCGCGTGGATGGCTGGTCGTGTAACGCAGGCGCGCCACGCCCGGAATGCGTGCGAGGCGGAACAGCAATTCGCCCAGCCCCCATTCGCGGCCATCGTCGCCCTCGCCATGCCAGGCATTGACGTTCTGGCCGAGCAGGGTCAGTTCCCGAACACCGCTATCGGCAAGGCGTTCAGCTTCCGCCACGATCTGCCTGACGCTGCGCGAGACTTCAGAGCCACGCGTATAGGGCACCACGCAGAAGGTGCAGAACTTGTCGCAACCTTCCTGCACCGTCAGAAAAGCGGAAACGCCGCGCTTGCGGGTTTCTTCACGCTTCGGCGACGGCAGATGCTCGAACTTGTCTTCAAGCGCATATTCAGTCTCGACAACCTTTTCGCCGCCCCGAACACGCGCCAGTGCATTGGGCAGGCGATGATAGGTCTGCGGTCCAATCACCAGATCGACATTCGGCGCACGGCGCAGAATTTCATGCCCTTCGGCCTGTGCCACGCAACCTGCAACACCGATGGTCAATTCCTTGCCATTGGCTTCGCGCGCGTCCTTCATCTTGCGCAGGCGTCCCAGCGCAGAATAGAGCTTCTCCGACGCTTTCTCGCGAATATGGCAGGTGTTCAGCAGCACCAGATCGGCATCATCCGGCGTATCGGTCGCGACATAGCCTTCCGCTGCAAGGCTGTCGGCCATGCGCTGGCTGTCATACACATTCATCTGGCAGCCGTAGGTTTTGACAAAAACCTTGCGTGCATTTGGACGCGTATCGGCGTGTTCTGCCGCTGGCACAATATCGGTGATGTTTTCGCTCATGCGGGGCTATCTACAGCTTTTGTCGCCGCATTGGAAGGTGACAAACTGAACGGCTTTTTCGCTATCGCATTTTCGGGCGCAAAGTCGCGCACTAATCGTCGGCAATCTCGCGGCCCAGAAGCCCACTTTGCAATAGCGCCCTCACCCGGCCTTCCATGGTGCGGGCCAGCATCTTGCGGTCTGTGGCTGCCGTAACAACCATCGGCTCGCCGAAGCGGATTTCAACATCAATGGCGCCTTCGCGCAGGATGCCTTTCAGATGCGGCATCAGCTCGACATCGCCGGGCCAGGAGGCAATCGGGCGAAAGTAACGCCCCATGGCCATGCCATGCACGCCGGTATAGGCGATGGCGACCGGCTGGACCAGTACTTCCCGCACACCGGCTTCCTTGATCGCCGCATGGGCAGCGCCGAAGAGAGCGGTCTTGAATGGCAAGACCCGATTGCCGTCGGATGTTGTGCCTTCGGGAAACAGCACCATCGCGTCCCCCTCGCTCATCCGTGTCGCAATTTCTGAGGTTTGTTCGCCGGTTTTGCCGCGCCGTTCGCGCTCGACAAAAACAGTCCGCTGCAAAACAGCAAACATGCCGAAAATCGGCCAGTTGCGCACCTCGGACTTGGCGATGAAGGACACTTGCCCGACCGAGGACAGAACAACAATGTCGCTCCAGGACGTATGATTGGCGACGAGCAACAACGGGCGACCGCGATGCATTTCACCGACCGTGCGCACCCGAAAGCCGAACAGTCGCGCAATCATGCGGTGGAATGTGTTGGGCAGGCTGCGTTTCCAACCATTCTTGAGCTTGAGAAACACATATTGGACCGGGATCAGCGACAGGCTCAGCATGACCATGGCCGCGAGAACGAGAAAGACCCGGATCGCGCCGATCATTGCGGTCTCTTCAGATCGCGCCGCAGAACGAGCGCCGCTGAGCGTCCATTGGTGGTTTCGTAATAGGCCGGGCGATCGCCGACCTTCTGGAAGCCGAGACGACGGTATAGCGCCTGCGCAGCGACATTGGCTTCATCGACTTCGAGAAACAGTGTTTCAGCCCGTTCCTGATAGAGATAGCGCAACACCGCATCCATCAGCGCCCGGCCGACACCCTGTCGCTGCACGTCGCGTGAAACCGCGATGGTGAGGATTTCCGCCTCACCGGCCACCAGCCGCGCCAGCACGAAACCGCAGGCGTCATTGGGCTTGCCTTCCGCACGGGCGACAAAGCCGAAAACCGTATCCTGCGCGATCAGCGAGCGAAAATCGTCGGAACTCCAGCCATGATGAAAGGCGACGGCATGAATCCGCTGGATCGCATGGCTGTCCTGTGCGCTTAAAGCTTCCACTGAAACCTGTCGGCGTCCGAAGCGACCGAATGGCAAGCCCATCATCGGCTATTCTCCGGCCTGCCTGCGTGGCAATGCAAACCCCACCTGCGGCTTGGCATCAGGCCCGCGCATATAAAGCGGCTTCGGCGCATCACCGGGTGCGCGCGTGGCTGCCAGACGGGCGAAAGTGGCAATAGCGGCGGTCGGTTCGATGGGACCGAGCGCAAACTTGCCGCCCAAAGCCTCGTTAATCGATCTTGCCGCCGATCCGGCCAGCACGGTTTCGAGGGGCGCATTGCCTGCAAAGGCTTCCGCTTCTTCCCGCGACAAAACCGATGGCTTGGACAGAGCAGCACCATTAGCGTCGAATGTCTGCCCATAAATCTCGCCGCGATGCGCGTCGAGCAGGATCGTCACCGGCTTGCCCGGCACTCGTGCAAGTGTCTCGTTAGCCAGCGCCTCGAATGCCGTCACGCCAATGGCCGGGCAGCCGAGCGCCAGCGCAAAGCCTCGCGCCGCCGAAACACCAATACGAACGCCCGTGAAAGAACCGGGGCCGATATTCACCGCCACACGGTCGATATCCTTTATCGTGACGCCCGCTTCCGTCAGTGCACGCCCGACATAATCCATCAGCACTTCTGCATGCCCCTTGCCAATATTCTCACTGACCTGAGCAAGAACGACATCGCGGCCAGCGTCATAGACGGCTGCGGCGCAGTAGGAAGCGGCGGTATCGAGGGCGAGTATCTTCATGCACTTCCGGGTAAATGAGAATTGGTCCCGCGACAAGCCTAACCGTAATGAGCCGACACCAAATCACTCTCAAAGACCAGTGGTTCTTACGATTTTCGGCATTTCCTGCGGAACAAAATCCCCCGGCAGGCGTTATCTCGCCGGGTGCGGGAAGGTCTTGTTGTTGCCTTTGCGACAGCAAGTTTTGCTGCAATACGGGCCTTTTACAGATTTGACGGTGCCGTTTGTGCGTCTTTTCGACCGCCCCCACGCTGGCGATTTCCCCAATCGCTGCGAGCTGGCCAATCGCTCGCGCCTGATTGTGCAAAGGATATGAGGATAAAATGTCCAATAAGTCGACGCATGCAACCCGCAACGATCTTCCTTCCAATACCAAGACGACCATGATCGCGCTTCTGAACGAAAATCTGGCTGCGACCATTGATCTTGCGCTGATCACCAAGCAGGCGCATTGGAACCTCAAGGGGCCGCAATTCATCGCAGTGCACGAGATGCTCGACGGCTTCAGGACCGAACTCGACGATCACATCGACACCATTGCCGAACGCGCGGTTCAGCTTGGCGGCACAGCCTATGGCACGTCCCAGATCGTCGTGAAGGAGACGAAACTGAAGCCGTATCCGACCGATATTTATGCGGTTCACGATCATCTGGGCGCGCTGATTGAACGTTATGGCGATGTCGCCAACCTGTTGCGCAAATCGATCAAGGATTCGGACGAAGCGGGCGACGACAACACGGCGGATATTTTCACCGCCGCATCACGCTCGCTGGACAAGGCGCTTTGGTTCCTCGAAGCCCATGTGCAGGAAAAGAACTGAGGCTTACCCTCAAACAGTCAAACAAAAGGCCGGGAAAAATCCCGGCCTTTTCAATTTCTGCTAGCCAGCTCTTAGCTGGCCCATTCGCCGCGACGCATCACCGGCTCGCGGCTGCCATCGGGCTTGATGCCGTCGACATCGATTTCACCGGAACCGATCATCCAGTCGATATGGATGAGGCTGGAATTGCCGCCCTGCGCCTTGATCTGTTCCGGCGTCAGCTTGGCGCCGTCGATGAAGCACTTGGAATAGCACTGGCCAAGCGCGATATGGCTCGCGGCGTTTTCATCGAAAAGCGTGTTGTAGAACAGAAGGCCGCTTTGCGAGATCGGCGAGGAGTGCGGCACCAGCGCCACTTCACCCAGCCTGCGCGCGCCTTCATCCGTGTCGAGCACTTTCGACAGCACTTCTTCGCCGCGGGTCGCTTTGGCTTCGACGATACGGCCCGCCTCGAAACGCACTGCGATGTTTTCGATCAGCGTACCCTGATGCGACAAAGGCTTGGTGCTGGCGACATAGCCATCGACGCGCAAGGCATGCGGCGTGGTGAAAACCTCTTCCGTCGGAATATTCGGATTGCAGGTAATGCCGTTCTTGGCCGTCGACGCGCCACCATGCCACTCGTGACCATCGGCAAGCCCAACCGTCAGATCCGTGCCCGGACCCTTGAAGTTCAGGGCGCTATAAGCCTTGCCGTTCAGGAAGCGGGTGCGGGTGCGAAGCGCTGCATTATGCGCGGCCCATGCACCAATCGGATCTTCCACATCAACGCGCGAAGCGGCGAAGATGGCCTCCGCCAGCTTGCGGGTCGCCACCTCTTCCGGCTCATTGGGGAACATCAGCTGCGCCCATGCCGCATTCGGATAGGAAACGATGTTCCAGTTGATGTCGAAACCGGCGATCTTTTCCAGCGCTGGCTGATAGGCCTTGGAGTTGGCGCGATTGGCGCGCGAGACCTTGGCGGCGTCCTGGCTGGACAGAAGCATCGGATTGTCGGCAGCAATCGCAAGACGCGCCGCACCTTCCGAATAAGCCTTGGCCATGCCCTCATAGAGCCAGGTCGAAGCACGGTCAAAGCTCGCATCCGGCGCATTTTCATAGCGAGCCAGCGCAATCTGGTCATCGGCGAAGAACGGCGTCACCAGACCCGCGCCCGCCTTATAGGCATGTTTGGCAATCAGTCGAACCAGCGGCAAGGCAACAACAGGCGCCGTGATGATCAGATCCTGCCCCTCGCGCAATTGCAGGCCGACGCGAACGGCTACTTCAGCCAGACGTTCGAGCTTTACCGGATCGATGACGGGATTTTGCATATCGTGAGCCATGGGCTGCGGACCTCTTTGATGCGAAAGCGCCTCCCTCAAGAAAGGGGGCGCCATGAAAGAATCACTTCTGTACACTCGCCGCCAGTTTATCAGATGGCGCAATTAAACCACGTTCTTTTCAGGATATGGTCTATACTCGATGCTGCGGTCAGCGATATGGAAAGCAAAGAGAATGAACAAGAAAGCGCTTGTATTATTGGGACTTGCAGGCCTGCTGGCCGGTTGTGTCACCATGACGCCGGAAGAGCGCCGCGCTGCCGATGAACGGACATGTCTCGGCTATGGTTTCAAGCCTCGGACCGACGCATTTGCCAACTGTCTGCAACGGCTCGATCTCGACCGCCGGGCGGATCGCCGCGCATGGGAAAACCGCGTCGATTTTTACGACCGGCCAATCATGCTCTATCAGCCGATCTATCGTCCGGTCGTAGTTCGCCCCCGCTAATTACGGCAGATTGCGGGGCTCAAATGAAAATGCGGGCCAATCGGAAAGATTAGCCCGCACCGAAGCTGTTCAAATCAACTTATAGAGGCGTTTCTGGACGATCCTGCGACAGAAGCAGCGCGCCGATTGCATCGGCCTGCTTCTGGTCTGCTGCGGCATAGCCGAGCGTTTGCGGCTGGCTGGCAGGCGCAGACGTATCGAATTGCGGCTGGTAGGACGCGACCTGCTGAATCTGCGGCTGTGCCTGCGCTACACCATTCTGGTGCGAGAGGCGATTGCCACGTGCCTGCGGGCCAAGGCCGCTGCCCCGTATAGAGGTTTCCATCTTTGCGGCATCCGCCAGCGCGACCTGTACGGTGGGCGCTGCTTCCGGCACGGGTCCGGCCTGTGGCAGCGTCACGTCATAAGACGGATCTTGCGGCGTGGATGGCGACTGCGGCGAATAGGCGAGAGCCAGATTGTATGGCTCCTGCGGCACCGGGTTCTGCAACGAACCGTCGCGATTGCGCTTCTCGTAGAACGAATTACCGCCGGCAACCAGCACGTAATGCATGTTGTCATACGGGAATGACAGGCCAGCCGTGTGGAAGAACATGGCGTTCTTCAGCTTCGGATGGCGCTGGCCCTTCAGCACAGCATCGGCTGCGGCCTGAACGTCGGGCAGTTTGCCCGATTCCATCTTGCGGCTGAGCACGCCGGGCGCGAACTGGTTCTTCTGGCCAACAACGCCACAGATCGTATCCGGATAACGGCCCGATGCGAGGCGGTTCATGACGACCGTACCAACGGCCATCAGACCATCAGGGCTGGAACGGTTCGATTCGAAGAACATTGCGCGCTCGAGGCACTCCTTGTCCTTCGCCGTGTAGGTATAGGTCTTGACGCCGTTAACCGACTTGACGTGGCTTACAGCCGCCGTCTTCTCAGTCTTGGCTGTGGTGCCGGTCGTCGTGCAGCCCGTCACTACGAAGGGCGCTACGAGCAGTCCTGCCAATACAGGCAGCTTCCAATTACCAGCGCGCGTCAACGGCTCAGTCTCATATTCAGGACCCTTAACTGAAGCAGTCGATCCGAAGGCCAATAATGACCAGTGCGGGTCTAGCTGCGGTGCAAGTCAAAGCAAGCGAAGATCAAAAATCAAACAACCTGCCGTCGCTCGTCTTCTTCAAGGTTTTGGAATTTTTAGGCCAAAAAAAGGCAATGGGTCAAATTCCGAAATTGCTGAAACCATCGAAACGGCTGCAAATGAAACCCGAATCACGAGCGTAATTACCCACACAAACCATTCAAAACTATTAATAATTTCTTAATGAACCTAGAGAAAAGAGATAAACCTTTGATTTGATGGAAATCATAGTTCCCCAATACAGGCCACATCGCTGCCTTAATTCGCAACTGCTGTAAAATTTTGATATATCTTGCTTCATCGGGCTGGGAAAATCTGCGGCGTAACTGTTTTAGCAAGTCCTGCGCCGGTTCCTTCAACTTTGATGCAAGCTGCGTAACATTCCGTGAGATTGGCCATTTTAGGGCTTTTCAGCGCCTCATCTGGCCGAATCGGGTGGCTTGAGCAACTGGCAAAACGGGCACGTCCAAAAGTGATCGAGCCCGCCTTTCGGTCACGAAAGACGGGCTCAAAGAGCAGTTTTTATCGAAGTTCAATCAGCCGAAAGAATAACCGGCGCCGCGTACCGTGCGGATCGGATCGAGCGCGCGACCCAAGTTGATAGCCTTGCGCAGGCGTCCGACATGGACGTCGACGGTGCGATCATCGACATAAATGTCCGGTCCCCAGACACCATCGAGAAGCTGGCTGCGTGAGAACACGCGACCCGGCGACATCATGAAATATTCCAGCAGGCGGAACTCCGTCGGTCCAAGACGAACTTCCTTTTCCTTGCGGTAAACACGATGCTGCTGGCGGTCGAGCACCAGGTCACCGACCTTCAGCACATGCGACAGCAGGCTTGGATTGGCGCGACGCAGCATGGCCTTGACGCGAGCCAGAAGCTCAGGGGTAGAGAACGGCTTCACCACGTAATCGTCAGCACCGACGCTCAAGCCGCGAACGCGTTCGCTTTCCTCACCGCGAGCGGTCAGCATGATGACCGGCAAACGTTCCGTTTCCGGCCACTGGCGCAGACGGCGGCACAGTTCGATGCCGGATACGCCAGGAAGCATCCAATCGAGGATGAGAAGATCCGGTACGTTCTCGCGCAGCGCGATTTCAGCCTCGTCGCCGCGTAGCATCGTATCCACCTGATAGCCCTCAGCCTCAAGATTATAGCGCAGCAGAACGCTCAGCGCTTCTTCGTCTTCCACCACAGCGATTTTGGGTACCTGTGACATCCAATATTCCCTATTAAAATCCGGCGAGCGGAAGATACACGTCCCCCCATCGACCGCGTGTCGCCGCGCTATTCACTCATTCTCCACCGCATTTGGAGCACCTTTCGGCAAAGCCGTCCTGATGTGCTCCAAACGCAGCGCTTACTCAGGGCTTGCGTGCCTCATCCACGACGATGCCGTGGCTCAGGTCTTCCTTCGGTCGTTCGGCAGGCATCTGCAGGCCGGTCACGATGTAATAGACGGTCTCCGCGATGTTGGTCGCATGGTCGCCGATGCGCTCGATATTCTTGGCGCAGAACAGAAGATGCGTGCAGGCAGAAATATTGCGCGGATCTTCCATCATATAGGTGAGCAGCTCACGGAACAGCGAGGTGTACATGGCGTCGATCTCGTCGTCGCGATCACGCACGACATTGATCTGCTGCACCGAGCGCGACGCATAGGCGTCGAGCACGTCTTTCAGCTGGGTCAGCGCCAGTTCGGCCAGAGTTTCAAGGCCACGATAGAGCTTGACCGGCTGGCGGGACTCCGAAACGGCTGCAACGCGCTTGGCAATGTTCTTGCCCAGATCGCCAACACGCTCCAGATCTGCGGAGATACGGATCGAACCGATAATCTCGCGCAGATCGACAGCCATTGGCTGACGCTTGGCGATGATCATCACGGCCTTGTCGTCGATTTCGCGTTCGCTGGCGTCGAGGATCAGGTCGTCGGAAATGACGCGCTGTGCGAGAGCGTTGTCCGCGTTGACAATAGCGGCGACCGACTGTTCGACCATACGTTCCGCATGTCCGCCCATTTCGGCGATCTTGTGGGTGAGAAACTTCAGTTCCTCATCGTAGGAACGAACGGTATGCTGAGACGGCATGGTAGACCTCGTAATATAAATTGCGGGGAAGCCGCACTTCTGTTGGTTCTGGCACAGTCCGCGAGCAAGGGAGACTTGTCCCCTGCCCCAGTCCGTTAGCCAAAGCGTCCGGTGATGTAGTCCTGCGTGCGCTTTTCGGTCGGCGCAGTGAACATCGTTTCCGTATCGCCCACTTCGACCAGATTGCCGAGATGGAACATGGCGGTGCGCTGCGAAACGCGAGCCGCCTGCTGCATGGAGTGGGTGACGATGACGATCGTGTAGTTCTGGCGCAGTTCGTCGATCAGCTCTTCCACCTTTGCCGTGGCAATCGGATCGAGCGCCGAGCAGGGTTCGTCCATCAGAATGACTTCCGGGCTAACCGCAATCGCACGTGCAATGCACAGGCGCTGCTGCTGACCACCGGAAAGACCCGTTCCCGCATCGTGAAGGCGATCCTTCACTTCCTCGAACAGGCTGGCCTTCTGAAGGCTCGTCACGACGATTTCTTCAAGATCGGTCTTGGAGCGGGCCAGACCGTGAATGCGCGGGCCGTAAGCCACGTTCTCGTAGATCGACTTCGGGAACGGGTTCGGCTTCTGGAACACCATGCCGACACGGGCGCGCAGTTCCACCACATCGATCTTCGGATCGTAGATATCCTCATTGTCGAGGGTGATCTTGCCACCGATGCGGCAACCTTCAATCGTGTCGTTCATGCGGTTGAGCGAGCGAAGGAATGTCGACTTGCCGCAGCCGGAAGGACCGATCAGCGCCGTCACCATCTTTTCCGGAACATCCAGATTGACGTCGAAAAGGGCCTGCTTCTCACCATAGAATACGCAAACCTTGTCGCCGCGCATCTTTACGGAACTGGCGTTGGCGTTCATCTTTTCTCCTACGGCTTTCTCGAGAGTACGTTCTGTCATCAAGTTCATAGCTTCGACTCCCGTTTACCAGCGGCGCTCGAACCGGCGGCGCAGAATGATTGCTGCAATGTTCATCACGGCCAGGAACAGAAGCAGGACGATGATAGCGCCGGACGTGCGTTCCACAAAGGCGCGTTCTGCTTCATTGGCCCACATATAGATCTGGACAGGCAAGGCGGTCGCCGGTTCCATCGGAGTGGACGGAACATCCGCCACGAAAGCCACCATACCGATCAGCAGAAGCGGAGCGGTTTCACCAAGCGCATGGGCAAGCCCGATGATGGTGCCCGTCAGAATGCCGGGTGCGGCAAGCGGCAGGACGTGATGGAAGACCATCTGTGTCTTGGAAGCGCCGAGACCAAGCGCTGCGGCGCGGATTGATGGCGGTACGGCGCGAAGAGCGGCGCGCGTTGCGATAATGATCGTCGGCAGCGTCATCAGCGTCAGAACCAGACCGCCGACCAGCGAAGCCGACCGCGGCAGGCCGAAGAAGTTGACGAAAACTGCCAGACCCAACAGACCGAACACGATGGACGGTACGGCTGCGAGGTTGTTGATGTTCACCTCGATCATATCGGTCCAGCGGTTCTTCTTGGCGAACTCTTCCAGATAGATCGATGCGGCGACGCCGATAGGCAGAGCCAGACCCAGCACGATCAGCATCATATAGAGCGAGCCGACCAGCGCCACACCGAGACCGGATGTTTCCGGGCGGCTCGATGCGCCATAGGTGAAGAGGCCGGTATTGAAGGCTTCCTTCATGACGCCTTCTTCCGAAAGCGTCTTCATCCAGCCGATCTGACGGTCAGAAACCTTGCGGTTCGTTTCGGGCACAGTCAGGTCGATCTGCCCCTTGAAGGCGGAATCGATGTCTGCGCCTGCCAGAACCGGAACGGTCTGCGTCGTGCCGATGAGTGACGGATTGTCCATCACCATCTGGCGAAGCTGAATGCGTACGCCATCCGAATAGAAGCGACCGAGATCGCGCATAGCCGGACGGTCCGTGGGTGACACGCCAAGCTTTTCAGCAAGGGCGTTGCGCACCAGAAGCGGATAGTTCGCTGTGATCAGCACATTCGGATCGGTCGCACGCTTGTTGCCCGGATCGATCACCTGCGCTTCAAGCTTCACCGGCAGGTAAAGCGTCGTCTGCCAGAAAGCGGTGTAGCCCTTGGAGAAAACCGAGAACAGCAGCGCGCAGAGAAAGAACACGCCAATGGCGATTGCAGCAATGCCATAGAGGCGGAAGCGGCGTTCGGCGGCATAGCGGCGCTTGAGCCCGATATCGCGGCGCACCGGCTTTGCAGAAACCGCGCCGCTTGCGTTGAAGGTCGTATCGGTCATTATTCGTACTGCTCCCGGTACTTGCGCACGATGTGCAGCGCAAAGATGTTCATGATCAGCGTCAGGACGAAAAGCGTGATGCCGAGCGCAAAGGCAACCAGCGTCTGCGGCGAGTTGAACTCAAGATCGCCGGTCAGCTGATTGACGATTTTCACCGTGATGGTGGTCATCGCGTCGAATGGATTGATATTGATACGTGCCGCAACGCCTGCCGCCAGAACCACGATCATGGTTTCGCCGATGGCGCGTGAGGCTGTCATCAGAAGTGCGCCGACAATGCCCGGCAGAGCCGCAGGCAGCACAACACGCTTGACGGTTTCGGAGCGGGTTGCGCCAAGACCGAGCGAGCCGTCGCGCAGCGTGCGCGGAACGGCAGTGATGATGTCGTCGGAGAGCGACGACACGAAAGGAATGAGCATCACGCCCATGACGAGACCGGCGGTCAGAACGCTCTGCGCCATGATGAAGCCCTGCCCGCCCGCAATCGCGGCGGAAAGGTCACGCAGGAACGGGCCAACCGTCACAAGGGCGAAGAAGCCGTAGACGATACTTGGAATACCGGCCAGAAGCTCCAGCACCGGCTTGACCACCGTGCGCACGCGCGGCGAGGCATATTCGGCCATGTAGATGGCGGCGAACAGGCCAACCGGAACCGCGAACAGCATCGCGACAAGCGCGATATAGAGTGTACCGGCCAGAAGCGGGATCAGACCGAACTGGCCCGTTTCACCACCGGAACCGGCAGCGGCAAAGCGCGGATCCCAGACCGTACCGAAGAAGAAGTCCCAAGGGGAAACAGCCTGAAAGAAGCTGATCGTCTGGAACAGCATCGAGCAGATGATGCCGATGGTTGTCAGAATAGCGATGCCGGAGGCGGCGATCAGCCCCCACAGCACGATACGCTCGACATTGTTGCGGGCGCGCATGCGGCGGTTGATCGTGGAGAGGCCGAAAATCAGACCGGCAACAGCAATGACCAGCGCCACGGCAGCGCCAATAGTATGCGTCAGGTCCGTCGCCTTCTTCAGATAGAGGGCGATGGGCACCATGTAGTCCTGGCCCTCGGTCGCGAGAGCCACGCCCTTATTGCCGAGAACCGTGCGCGCATCCTGATAGTTGGACGGGAAGCTTTCCAGCTCAGCCGGCGTCAGGCGCTCAAGTCCATTGGCGAGACCGCGCACCATACCGAGCTGAAGGCTGCGATTGGTATAGGAACCACCCTCGACCGCATCGGGCAGGCGCGAAGAGGCGCTGTGATCGAGATATACAGACGCTCCGATGGCCCAGACAGCAAGAAACAGAACTGCAGGCAATGCAGAAACGAGGAAAACCCACCAGCCATGATAATGCGGGCGGGAATGCATTTTCTCGGCCGTCGGCCCTTGTGGGGCGACAGGCTGCGCTTTGTCCAGTGCAACAGCGCGCTGACGGCCGATAAAGAAGCCGACTAACCCGATTGCAATGACGCTAACGAGAACCAGAAAGAAGGACATTCAATTTCCCCGGTTGCCCTGAAAAATGCGAAACGACAAAGACATGACCCCTATGACCAGACTGTCAGTTCCGCGCGATTGCGCCTCTCATATTAGAATGGCGCGAAAGGAGAAGAACGCGGGGAGGTTTCATCCCCGCGTTCCACAGTTTTAGTCTTACTTTGCAGCCATCGTCTTGCCGTCGGTGAAGGCAGCGCGCTGTGCTTCGCGCTCTGCGTCCGGAGCCGGAACCAGACCGTATTCAGCGAGCGGGCCGTCAGGACCGATCATCTGATCGTTCAGGAAGAAATCAACATATTCCTTGAGGCCCGGAACGACGCCGAGGTGAGCCTTCTTCACGTAGAAGAACAGCGGGCGCGAAACCGGATATTCACCCGAGGCAACGGTGGCAGCCGACGGCGTGATGTCGTTGACGGTCGCAACCTTCAGCTTGTCGGCGTTGTTTTCGTAGAAGTAGAGGCCGAAAACGCCAACGCCGGTCTTGTTGGAGTCGATGCGAGCCAGCGTTTCAGCATAGTCGCCGTCGATGTCGACAGCCTTGCCGTCCTTGCGAACTGCGATACAGGCCGAAGCGGCAGCCTTGTCGTCGAGACCGGCCTTCTTGATTTCGTCCAGAGCGCCCGAGTGCTTGCAGCCGTCAGCAAGAACCTTTTCTTCGAAAACTTCACGGGTACCGTGCTTTTCGCCCGGGATGTAGGCAGCAATGTCCCAATCCGGCAGGTTCGGGTTGACCTGGTTCCACTTGGTGTTTGGATTGTCGACCAGCTTGCCGTCGACAACAACCTTGGCAGCCAGAGCCTTGTAGACGTCTTCCGGCTTCAGCTTCCAATCCGGACCCTTTGCGTCGGTCGCGAATACGATGCCGTCATAACCGAAGCGCACTTCCTGAACGTCCTTGACGCCAGCGTCGACGCAAGACTTCAGTTCCGTGTCCTTCATGGCGCGCGATGCATTGGCGATATCGATGGTGTTTTCACCGACGCCCTTGCAGAATTCCTTGATACCAGCGCCCGAACCGCCCGATTCAACAACCGGCGTCTTAAAGTTCGGGAAGGTTTCGCCGAAGGTTTCAGCGACGATCTTTGCATAAGGCAGCACGGTCGAGGAACCGGCAACCTGAATCTGATCGCGCGCCTGGGCAGCGGAAACCGACAGAACGGCAGCAATGGCCAGCGCCGCGGTCGAGGAAATCATCTTGTTCATGAGCAGCAGCTCCTGTTGTAAAAAGCCTATGACGATTAGCGTCAGTAGCCGTCTACGCGCTCTATATTACATTCATATGACAGTAATGTTACAGGTTTGTATCAATGCTCCGCGCCACCAATTGTGTGGGGTTTCGCAGGCATTGGAAGAGCTACTGGAACTGTTATGGGAATCAAAGCCGTAGGCGCGGCAGACGGGCTCCCGTGGCCTCAATGCCCGCTACATCGGCATTGGCAAAGGCAAAACGCAGAAAGGCTTCCTGTCCTTCACCGAAGAAGACGCCCGGCAATGTGACAATGCCGAGCGACTTCGCAAGGCGCTCGGCCACCGTCACAGAGGATACACCGTCAAAGGGATGGCGCACGAAGGCAAAATAGGCTCCCACCGCCTCGACGCGCCAGCCATCGACACCCGCCATAACAGAACGAAGTGCTGCCGCCCGGCGCGCAATCTCCTTGCGGTTGTCATTGCGCCAGGCTTCCAGCGGCGCAAGCGCACGGGCAACAGCCACCTGCGGGGCGCGTGTGGCGCAGATTTGCAGATTGTCCATCACCTTGGCGATATTGGACACCATATCGGCACCCGCAACAATCGCCCCCAGACGATGCCCCGGAATGCAGAAGGATTTTGAGAAACTATAGAGCTGGATCAGATGCGATGGCCAGTCGGCCTCGCCAAACAGCCCATGCGGCGCTTCATCGGCATTCGGCAGAAAATCGCGATAGGTTTCGTCTAGGATCAGCCATGTGCCGTTGGCGCGGCAGAGCGCGTAAATCTGGCCAAGCAGTTCCGGCGGATAGACCGCGCCAGTCGGATTGTTCGGAGAAACCAGCGTCAGCGCCTTCACACCGGGATGCAGCGCCGCCCGCACATCCTCGACCGTCGGCACAAAGCCATTCTCCGCACGGCATGGAAATGAAGCTGGCTTGATGCCGAGCATTTCCAGCGAAGAGCGGTGGTTGAAATAGAACGGATCGGTCGTCAGCACCGTATCGCCGCTGCCAGCCACGCACATGATGGCTGCAATGAAAGCCTGATTGCACCCAGATGTAACATGCACATTGTGCGCTTCAATCGATGCACCATAAAGCGAAGCGACATGTGCGGCATAAGCCTGACGCAGCACCGCCTCGCCTTGGATCGGTCCGTAGCCAACGCAGGCGAGCGATCCCGCCGCCTCGCCCAGAAACTGCAACATGTCAGGATGCGGCGGATAGCCCGGAACCGCCTGCGAAAGATCGATCAGCGGACCGTGGCTGCCGTCATAATCCCGCGCCCAGGCCTGCACAGCCGGAATGGGCGGCGCGGAGAGTTGATCGATCAGCGGATTGACGGCAGGCAAATTCATTGTTGGCTCCCATGGCAATTGCGCCACTCTTATCGTGAAGGGCCGGTCGGTTGAAGCCGTTTATTCGCTGGGTCGCGAAAGCACATAAGCCGCAGACCCCAGCATGAAAATCGTCACGGCAATTGCCAGCAGCGGGCCCGGATGAGCGCCCCACCAGAAAAGCCCGTAGCCAACAGTCATGCCCAGACAGGCATAGAGCTTGGCCTTTGGCGGAATGGCGCCACGGTCGCGCCACTTGATGATCAGCGGGCCAAAACGCGGATCGCGAAGAAGCCGTGCTTCAAGCCTGGGCGAAGACCGCGCGAAGAACCACGCCGCCAGTATGATGAAGATCGTTGTCGGCATGACCGGCAAAAGCGCACCGATAATGCCAAGCGCCAGCATGACAAATCCGAGCACGAGAAACAGCACCCGCTTGCCAGCGGAGATCGCCGGAACGGAGGCATTCGTGTTCGTGTCAGAAGGATCGTCCTGCATGTTTTCCGTTGGAATCGCACCTGTTCACAACAGGCTTATAGCAGGATTTCTTCCATAAATTGCACTGGCTGCACGGTCAAAGAAACGTCATAAGCCCCGTTTTCCGGCCTGTGGATAACAAAAAGACGACCTGTGAAAATTACCACTCACACGCCAGAATTGTAATTTTGCCCGGAAAAGGCCGCATTTCGACAACTTTTAGAAGGTGCTTCAAAACTTGGTCTACAAATAAAAATTGCAGGGTCAGACGCAAGCGCAACAAAGGTCGCAAGCAGCTTTTCTTGGATTCCACGCCTGAAAACATGGACGCGCTCAGCCCAGCGCCAGATTCCTAACGAATCGTAAACGCTTTTACAGCAATCGAACTGAATCCTTCCAAATATTCCTCAGTTTTGTTTCATAATATAAGTAAACAACGCATAGTATAGGATGATTTTCCGCTGCGGATATAGATTCAATTACCGCACAATGTTCTCATTCGAACCACGTCATCGCCACATTTAGATTCCACTTCGCTCAGGTCTTTCTCAGCAAAACTGTCAAAGCGCCCCGTTAACAACTAGTGGAACTGGTATGAACTTCAAGACCCGTATGGCTATGCTCGGCTTTGCAGCAACCAGCCTTCTCGCTGTCAGTGCAATCGAAGCCTCGGCACAGCAATGCGGCGGTGCCTCCTGGTACGCCCTGACCTCCCGCACGGCATCGGGTGAACGTATGAACCCAGCCGGATTAACCGCAGCGCACCGCTCCCTGCCGCTTGGCAGCAAGGTCAAAGTTACCAATCAGAGAAATGGCAAGTCGCTCGTCGTGCGCATCAACGACCGCGGCCCGTTCATCAAAGGACGCGTGCTGGATCTCTCCAAGGGTGCTGCAAGCCGTCTCGGCTTCATTGGCGCCGGACACACCAAGGTCTGCTTCACGCCGATGTAATCCGGCGTAAAGACATCTTCGGATAATAAAGTGAAAGCGGCCCGGATCGGACCGCTATTGCTTTATTTGCGATCCAGCCGGTCGGTGAACCACCTGGTCAGGTTGATCCAGACGTCATCCTTTTCCGCCGCATCTTCGATGCCGTGTTCGAGATTGGGATTGTCGTTGACTTCGATCACCACGACACCGTCATCGGTTTCCTTCAGATCGACACCGTATAAGCCATTGCCGATGCATCGCGCGGCGCGCAGCCCGGTTTCCAGAACCGCTTGCGGGGCTTCTGCCAGCGTGTAGGTGCGAAAGCCGCCCTCAAGCGGTTTGCCGCCGGTATCGTGCTTCACAATCTGCCAGTGGTTTTTCGCCATCATATACTGACAGACGAAAAGCGGCTTACCGTCGAGAACGCCGACGCGCCAGTCGAACCGGGTCGGCATATATTTCTGCGCCAGCAAAAGATCGCTATCCTGAAGCCACAGCATCGCCAGCGCTTTCAGCTCGCCCAGATCACTCACCTTCTTCACGCCGCGTGAGAAAGAGGAATCCGGTATCTTGATGACCAGCGGAAAGCCCAGCAGATCGGCAGCCCGCTCCAGATCCTCTTCACCCGCAATCATCACGGTCTGAGGCACCGCCACATCATTGGCCTGCATCAGCTCGTGCAGATAGACCTTGTTGGTGCAGCGTATCATCGAAATCGGATCATCGATGACCGGCATGTTTTCCTGCTGCGCCCGGCGCGCAAAGCGATAGGTGTGGTTGGAAATCGATGTGGTTTCGCGGATGAACAGCGCATCGTAATTGGCAAGACGCGAGAGGTCCTTCCTACCGATAGGTTCGACCTCAACACCAAGTCGCGCCGCAATCTTCGCCCAGTGCTTCAGGGACGCCATGGATGATGGCGGCATCGCCTCTTTCGGATCGCAGAGCGTCGCCACGGAATAACGCGCCGGAACTTTCGGCTTGGCCGCCCGCCATTCGCGCTGGGTGTAGCGGTCGAGCGCATCCTCAAAACGCTCCTTTTGATGTTTCGAGAATTTCGAAATATTGGAGAAGCCGATTTTCTGGATACGCGCCCACTCCCCCGCTTTGATCGTCACTTCCAGCGACGGCGCCCGGAACCAATCGAACAAAAGCCTGCCGAAACGCTCGAATTCCGGGTTCTCGGCCAGACCGAAATGGACGTGAATGGTTTCAGGCGCTTTTTCCGGATGCTTGCCGAGCGCCTTGTTGAGCATGTCTTCCAGTTCGGGAATGGCATTCTCATAGAGCCGACGCTCGGAGAGATCGATCATCGTCTCGACGGACGGAATGATGCGGTGGCCACGCGCTTCCGCCAGAAGCGAGGCATAATAGCCGCGGCTCTGATAGGCATAGGTGCGCGAGAGATTGATGATGCGCGGGCGCTGCTGGCCGTTAAACAGCGCCGGATGTGCGAGATAGTCACGATTGGTCATGACCTTGTGCGGTGTGGCGCCATTATCGATATCCGAGAGGCGCCCAACGAGAATGACGCAGATCGTCATCAGTCTGTCCCTTTTTCGAGAATCACTGCTGCCCTGAGCCCATCGCTGCCGAAACGGGCGATGCGGTCGAAGATGTGGAATGGAACCGGCACATTGGCCGCATCGGCGATGCTTTCGCCCTGTTCCTCTTCCACCCATGGGTCATGAATAAAGATGTGACGGCCATCCTCGCCATGGGCGAGCACCCAATGCGGTACTTTGTTGCCGAACATGAGATAGCCGCTGATCAGAACGATCACCGACGCACCGCGCCGGAGCGCCGTGACGATGTCAAACAAGGTGAAGCCGCGATAATCCACCGGGATGCCATAGGCTTCCGTGCGCTGGCGGAAATCGGTCTGTGCAAGCTGCATCACCCGGCGCTTTTTCTCCGAACGCACCGATTGCAGAAACAGCATGTCCTCAATGGAAACGATGATCGACGCCTTCAATCCATGCTCGTAACCCGCGACGGCAAGCCCAAAAGGTTCGCAGCCGCCCGGTCCAGACATCATGTAAATCGTGGTCGCGTCGCGCCACAGGCGAACTTCCAGCACCGGATCGAGTTGCACGCCGGGCTTGTGATAGGCGAGCGCCATCATCAGACAGGCCGCCCCGCAGGTGAAATCGGTCGTCTGCCGGTAATAGGGAAATGTCGTGATCGGAGGGATGCCGCCGCGCACCGTCTTTTCAAAACGCAGCGCGTCGGAATGATCGGCATAATAATCGAGATAGCGCCCGATTGGGCGATAACCGTTGCGCTTATAAAGCGCGATGGCCCGCGCATTATCCTCGCGCACTTCGAGCCGCAACAGCGGGCGGTCGTGCTCATAGGCTGCCGTTTCAGCAGCCTGCAACAGAAGCCCGCCTATGCCTTTTGCACTCGCATCCGGATTGACGGCGATCGAATAGAGCCGCGCCATCGCCGTACCGTGCCGGAAAAGGATCATCGCATAGCCGATGATCTTCCCATCGACTTCCGCAATGATCGTTTCAGCGGTGGGACGCGCGATCAAGGCGCGGAAGGAGCGTCGGGAAATGCGGTCTGCTTCAAAGCAGCGCTCTTCGATGCGCAATAACGCATCAATGTCGTCTGCCGTGGCCTTGCGCGTGGTTGCGCTTGTCATCCCGTGGCCTTTGCAAGGGGACCTCAAAGGTCCGGTCGAATGTGCCAACCATTGGCATATTCGCTGGCAAAAACAAGCTCCCCGAGCATGGCAAAATTATGAGTGGCAACCGAGCGTTTTCGCAGCCCCAAAAACACAATAAATTCAATCTATGATTGTATATTCATGAATTACCCGTGTTAACCATTAATTAAGATGTTGGGCGATGAAGCGGCAAATCGAATTGACTCCGAAGTGTTTCAGATTTTAACGTTTCGTTAATAAACGAGTATCCGGCAAGGACCAGATCAAAGGTCCCCACCAAAGGCGTTGAGTATGTTTTGCGTAGTTCGCTCGACCAAGAAAATTATGGCAGCTGCTGCTTTCGCGGCTTCGGTGCTGATGACAGGCTTTGGCGCTGAGGCAGCCTCTGGCGACTTCATGCAGACCGGAAAGGTCACGTCCCAGCCGATCGGCCATTACGAATTCTGCAAGCGCGAAGCACAGGAATGCAATATCGCCAGCCGCGATACCAGCCCGTTGCAGCTTGGCCATGCCAACTGGCAGCGGATTGTCGAAGTCAATCTTTCGGTCAACGAACGCATCAAGCCGATGACCGATATGGAAATCTACGGCGTCGAGGAATATTGGGCTTATCCAACCACCGTCGGCGATTGCGAAGACTATGTGCTGCTCAAGCAGCGTGAGCTGCAAAAGGCTGGCGTTCCGATCACCGATCTTCTGATCACTGTCGTGCGCAAGCCGGATGGTGAAGGCCATGCCGTCCTGACCGTCCGCACTGATCGTGGTGACTTCGTCCTCGACAATCTGACCGACGAAGTTCTGCGCTGGAACGAAACCGATTATACCTATCTGAAGCGTCAGGCCACGAACAATACCGGCCGCTGGGTCAGCATCGAAGCCCCGGACAACCTGCTGGTCGGCTCGGTTCGTCACTAAATCATAAGCTTCCAAAAATTGAATTCAGACCCGGAACATGCTAGACAGTCCGGGTCTAAAAAGGAGAGGCCGGTGCGGTTAGCCCGGCTCCCATATACAGCGTCTGGCATGATGCATGTATGGGTCCTGACCTTCGCGGTTCTGTTTGCAAACCCGTCGAGTCCCCTGACCTTCAACTCCGGAGCAATGGTGCGCCGGAGGATCAAGGGTTTGGACAATGAAACAGCAAATCTCCGTTATCACACTTGGTGTCGCCGACTTGGCCCCTTCGCGTCGGTTCTACGTCGAAGGCTTCGGTTGGGTGCCGATTTTCGAGAATGAAGAGATCGTCTTCTATCAGATGAACGGTTTCGTGCTCGGCACCTTTCTCAGAACTTCGCTGGAAGCCGACATGAACCGGAGCGGCCTGTTACAGCCCGGCGCATTTTCGCTTGCCCATAATGTGGAGCAAAAATCCGATGTCGCGCCGCTGATGCACCGGCTGATAGAGGCCGGTGGAACGCTGCTGCGTGCTGCCGACGCGCCTCAACATGGCGGCTTTCGCGGCTATGTCGCTGACCCCGACGACCACGCCTGGGAAATTGCCTGGAACCCTGCCTGGCAGATCGACGAAAACGGTCTGGTGACCTTCGGACTTTAGCCCTGCGACGTAACCGAATCTGTTTAAAACCATCCCGGAGAGGCGAGTGGACTTGTCTCTGCGGGCTGCTCCGCGCTCATATGAGCGACGGAGTGCAAGGGGCAATTCCGCATCGCCACTATTTGCGCTATGATTTGATTCTGGCTGCTTCCACGCCTCCCCCCTCCAATCGGGAAAGCATTTTCCATGCAGGAAGTATCAATCATCGAACCGACTGTTCGAGCATAGATGCATGAGGAGGGATTGCGATGACCGCTCGCCACAGAAGGTCACAATGATGAAATTATCATCTCCCATTTATCACCTGAAACATCACGCGAAGCGCCTTTCACGCGATGCCCGAATTCCACTTCACGCCGCGCTGGACCAAGTGGCTGCGCAGGAGGGCTACAAAAGCTGGAGCATGCTCGCGCAGAAATCGTCGGCCTCCATGTCCGGCAAGGATCTGTATCAGAGCTTGCAAGCTGGCGATCTGGTTTTGATCGGTGCGCGTCCCGGCCATGGCAAAACACTGCTCAGTCTGGAGATTTTGATCGAAGCGATGAAGGATGGAAGGCGCGGTCTGTTCTTCTCGCTCGATTACAATGAGAAGGATGTGGCAAGCCGTTTCGATTATCTGGGTACTCGTCCCACACTTTTCAGCGACCGTTTTGTCTTCGATTGTTCTGACGCGATCAGCGCCAGTTATGTTGCGGAGAAGTTGAACCGTGAACCGGCAGGCAGCTTTGCTGTTATCGATTATCTGCAAATCCTCGACCAAAAGCGCGACAAGCCGGAGCTTATGTTGCAGATCAATGCGCTCAAAGCTTTTGCCCGCGAGCATGCGATGACGATCATCTGCATTTCACAAATCGACAGGTCTTTCGATGCTGATGTCAAGGTCTGCCCGGACCTCGACGACGTTCGATTACCCAATCCGCTTGATCTGTCGCTGTTCAATAAAACCTGCTTTCTCAACAACGGAACCTTGCGGCTCCAGCTCAACGGCAGTTGAGCGTCAGCGAAGGACTATCTGCGGCGTGAGCGATCACGCCGCAGAAATCAACCGTTCCGCACCGATGCGATAGGAAATTGCGCCAGCCAAATGGATGCGGCTGACCTGATCCACGCCGTCGAGATCGGCCAGCGTGCGGGCAACTTTCAGGATCCGATGATAAGCCCGAGCGGAAAAGCGCATCTGCTCGCTGGCATCGCGCAACAGCTTCAATCCCGCCGCATCCGGTCGTGCCACATCCTCGATCAGCTTTGCCGAACAATGAGCATTCGTCATCGACGGATCGAAACCCAGCGCCGCGTAGCGGGCAGCCTGAACGGCCCTGGCACGGGCCACCCGTTGCGCCACGGTTTCGCTGCGCTCCGACTGCGCAGGCTGAATGAGGTCCAGCGCCGAGATGGCGGGCATGTCGACACGCAGGTCGATACGGTCCAGAAGCGGCCCGGAAATCCGCGCCTGATAATCCGTCTGGCAGCGCGGTCCCCGAGCGCAAGTGTGGCCGGGTTCACCTGCCATCCCGCAACGACATGGGTTCATGGCGGCAATCAGCTGAAAACGCGCCGGATAGCTGGTGCGATGATTGACGCGGGCGATCAGACATTCTCCCGTTTCCAACGGCTGGCGCAGTGAATCCAGCACCTGTGGCGAGAATTCGGGAAACTCGTCGAGAAACAGCACGCCATTATGTGCGAGCGACACTTCGCCCGGCCGGGCGCGCAGGCCGCCACCGACCATCGCCGCCATGGATGCCGAATGATGCGGCGATCGGAAGGGCCTGCGGTCGGAGAGTTTTCCACCTGCCAGCTCTCCAGCTATGGACGCGATCATGGACACATCCAGCAATTCACGCGGAGACAGGCCCGGCAAGATCGATGGCAGGCGCTGCGCCAGCATCGACTTGCCCGAACCGGGAGGGCCGACGAGAAGCAGGTTATGATTACCCGCTGCAGCGATTTCCAGCGCGCGCTTTGCCGTTTCCTGCCCCTTGATATCCGCAAGGTCCAGCAGATTTTCGCTGGAAACGCGCATGGAGGGATCGGGCGGCGTCAGCACCTGCGTTCCACGAAAATGATTGGCAAGCGCGATCAGGCTGCGCGGTGCGAGAATGTCGATATTGGCACCAGCCCAGGCCGCTTCCGGCCCACAGGCATGTGGGCAGATAAGCCCCTTCTCTTCGCGATTGGCCCCGATGGCAGCAGGCAGAACACCCGCCACCGCTGTGATCGATCCGTCGAGCGACAGTTCACCCAGCACCAGATAGGATTGAATGGCGTCGGCGGGAATGGCGCCGATGGCCGCCATCAGCCCGACCGCGATCGGGAGATCGTAATGCGACCCTTCCTTCGGCAAATCGGCAGGCGCCAGATTGACCGTGACACGCTTGGTGGGCATGGACAGCCCGGATGCGTGCAAGGCTGCCTGTACACGTTCGCGGCTTTCCGCCACCGCCTTGTCGGGCAGGCCGACAATCGAGATGCCCATCTTGCCCGGAGCAACCATGACCTGCACATCGACAGGCACTGCTTCTATGCCCTGAAAGGCAACTGTTCCAACCCGCGCGACCATAAGCCCCCACTCGCCACGCAGCACATCCCTAAAGTGAGAAAATGCTTAAATACAACCAGAGGATTTAAGCATTTTTCCCGAAACAGATCAAGAACGTCGTATGGCGGTTGAGGGCTGGAATTTACCAGGAAACGCGCGCACCTATGCGACCTGAGAGAAGCCTGAAGCGCTCACCGCCAAGATTGAACTCATAGGATGCATTGGCATAGAGCGAGGTATTGTCGGCAACCTTGGTCGTGAAACCGGCACCGAGTTCCAGGCTGGTTTCTTCCCAGGACGGGCGAAGCCGGTCATTGTTGAAGTAGATCGTATCGCTCGCCTTGAACTGGTGCCAGACATTGGCCAGCACGAACGGATTGAACGGCCGTTCGTTGATGGTGTAATTGCCTTGCAGGCGCGCACCGACACGGCCGGTCCATGAGTCGTTATTGTCATAGCTGATGGTGCCGCCGGGATCGGTTGCATCATCGAAATTCTGATACTGCCAATAAATCTGCGCCTGCGGTTCGATCACCCATTTGTCGGTGATCGAGAACTTCTTGCCCGCTTCCAGAGAAGCCGACCATTCCTTGCCGTGGAAGCTAGAACTGTAATTCGCCACAGATTCCGTATCGATGCTAAGCCAGGAGTGCATGACGATGGCGTCAATATAGGCCTCGTCTTCCCAGGTATGGGTCCAGTAGGCGCCGAGACTGTAGGCATCGACATCGATATTACCGATCTCGATATTATTGCCGTAGATGTTTCTGGCGCGCATGTCGCCCCAGCCGCGCGCATAGCTGGCCATGAGACCGAACGTATCGAGCTGACCATTATCATGTTCGGCGCGATAGACCGGCACGCCGAACTGCATGCCCCACTGGTTACCCTTATAGCGCTGATCGGCAAATGTGCTCAGGTTCTGGCGATACTGATCGCCGAACACGCGCGCCCAGATGATGTGCTTGTTTGCCTCATCACCGAACCAGGACTGTTCGCCATGGCGTTCGTGGAACGTGCCGAGAGCCACGCGCAGGAGGCCGCGCACGACGGTGGGCGTTGCGCCGAGGATCGGAACTTCAGGACGAACCAGCGTGACGCTGCCACCATCGTCGCCGTCACCCGATCCACCTCCGGTGCCGCCTCCAGTTCCACCACCGGAACCTCCGCCAGTCCCGCCGCCCGTACCGCCGCCTGATCCTCCACCGGAGGAACCGCCGCCGCCGGTATTGCCATCGCCGTCGCCATCACCTTCATCAGGTCCCGGCAACAACCAGATCGGCAGATCCGGATTTGTCGCGTCAATGCCATCGAAATTGTTGCGCAGATACCAGTTGTTCTCCGTGCCAGCCGTCACGCCGCCTTGCACCAGCTGATATTCGTAAATACCGGCAGAAGCGCGCTGCGCCAGACTAAACGTACCCTCGCCGGTGGTCGCTCCATTAACGGCCTCCACCACGAGAATGCCGTTCTGCTGGGTCTCTGCACCCGTCCCTCCAACATTGGTGATCACGATACCGGTTGAACCGGTCGTCGTGCCGCCCGAAATAACCAGCTTGTCGGACGGCGCATTGTCGCTGGCCAGAACCGTATTCAGCCAGAGCTGGCCGGAATTGCCCTGATAATTGCCGACGATGGTGAGGCTGTCCGACGTGGAATTGGAGCCATTGGTGAGATCGATAATGCCAGCATTCACCACCTGCGTGAGACTGCCGCTCACTGCGGGGCTGATGGTCCATGTGCCGCTGCCGGCGCGCAGATAGCTGGTCGAATCGATGGTGAGCGTGCCGGTCGAAGTGCCGCTGTCGCCGAGCGTCAGATTGCTGTTCATCGTCAGCTCGGACGCGCTCTGGAGCGCAATAAGCTCCCAGTTGATCAGGCGCTGCGGATTGCTGCCTTTGGTGTTCTGCCAGACCAGCTGATCTGTGCCGAGCCCGCCATTGATCTGGATGCCTTTCAGCTGGGTATCGGTCAGCCCCTGAAACACGGCGACGTCATTTTCCGTGCCCATATCGATGCCGCCGATCAGACCGCCAGTCCACAGCATATAGTCGGCGCCCGCGCCCGCCATCAGTGAGCCGGTAACTTCACCGCCGGACAGGAGGAAGACGTCGTTGCCGGCGTCCTGATTCACTGTTGCGCTGACACGACCGCCGCGCATGTCGAAAATATCGTCGCCGGAGCCTTGCGAAACGCTGCCGTTTATCTGGCCGGGATCGTAATTGATGATCGTGTCATTGCCGGAACCGAGCGCAATCGTGCTCTGGATCGTGCCGTAATTCTGCACATAGGTCTGGCTGGCGCCGTTGACGAAAATGCCATTGTTGAGCGAAGCGCCAGTGGTGTTGGTGATATTGGTCGCACCATCGCCATTGATGGTGACGCCATTGTTCAGCGTACCATCATTGGTAATGTTATTGGTGCTGTTGCCGGTGAAGCTGAAAACCGAATTGATATGCGAATTGACGTAATTATGGACCGTATAGGTGCCGTTGCCGCTGATCGTCAGGCCACCATTGATCGTGGCGCGATTGTCGAAAACGAGGCTGGTCGCATCGGTTATGACCGCGCTCTGCATATTTCCCGAATTGTCGACGGTTAGCGCACCCATGCTGCTGGCCGTGAACGGACCATTCAGATTGGTGTTCTGCTGGATCACGACATCAAGGCTGCCAAGCCCGCTGGTGCTGAACCCGTTCGGATTGCCGTTACAGATGACAGTATCGCCGGAAGCCGGAGATGCAGGCGTACAATCGGCCAGCGCGGTCTCTGTATAGGGAAAGAGAAGAAGAACCCCGATGACGGGTATGGGCATTTTAAACTGAGGTGCGGTTAAGCGCAGTGATGGAAAGGCGCGACTTTTTCTGTTCTCAGTCGAATTACGCATTAAAATCCCCTCAACACTATCCGACAAATCACTGAATATTTCGAATTCTGCATTAAAGAGCGGGATTGGCAATAACATAAATTAGATGAATCTAACTTTATCAGATAGTGTTGCCCAAACTGACGTCTGAGACAGAAGCGACATGTTTCATTTTGGTTTTGCAAGTTTTCTCAATGGTATAATCATAATAAGCGATTATCTGACTAACAAGAAACGGGCTCCCATTGCTGGAAGCCCGTTTCTCAATACTGATAGATTTTGAGCTAAAACAACCTTGCCCCGAATGAACCGGGCACGCGCGCGCTTTTATCGCTTTGCTTCCACGGCATCCCAGAACAACGCAGCGATATTGGTGCCGTCGAAACGCTCAATCTCGCGGATACCCGTTGGCGAGGTGACGTTGATTTCGGTCATATAATTGCCGATCACATCGATGCCGACGAGAATGAAGCCGCGCTCCCGCAATGACGGACCGATACGTTCGCAGATTTCGCGTTCGCGCGGCGTCAGCTTGCTCTGTTCGGCCTTGCCGCCAGCATGCATATTGGAGCGGGCGTCGGTTTCAGATGGCACGCGATTGATCGCACCCACCGGCTCGCCGTCGATCAGGATGATGCGCTTGTCACCTGCGCGCACATCTTTCAGATAACGCTGGGCGATGAACGGCTCGCGGAAGAGCTGGCCGAACATTTCGAGCAGCGACGAGAGATTGCGGTCGCCATCGGCCAGATGGAACACACCCGCGCCGCCATTGCCGTAAAGCGGCTTCAGGATGATGTCGCCGAACTCCCTGCGGAATTCCATGACTTCCTGCGGGTCCTTGGTGATGAGTGTTTCCGGCATCAGATCGGGAAACTCGGTAACGAAGATCTTTTCGGGGCTGTTGCGCACCCAGGCCGGATCGTTGACGACCAGCGTCTTCGGATGAATGCGCTCCAGAAGATGCGTGGTGGTGATGTAGTTCATGTCGAAGGGTGGGTCCTGGCGCAGCAGCACCACGTCCATTTCCGACATGTCGCGGCGGATGGGCTCGCCCAGCGTGAAGTGGTCGCCCACAACGTCGCGTATGTCGAGTTTTTCAAGACGGGCTGAAACAACGCCATCGCGCATCGACAGGCGGTCAGGCGTGTAGTGATACAGCTCGTGGCCGCGCTTTTGCGCCTCCAGCGAAAGCGCAAATGTTGTGTCGCCCTTGATATTGATCGTGCTGATATGGTCCATCTGGACCGCGACTTTGAGAGCCATGATTTCCTCGCGATTCGAAGTTGCGGGAAATCTAAAACGGAATGAACCGGCGATATAGTGCCTTTCTGCCGTCAAAACGCCGCCGTTCCTACCTTTCAGGCACTTTCGGCCCGACGGAGAAACACAAAAAAGTGTTTACCAAGGGGCCTCACTTCCAAAGCACGCGCCCCACCCCATATGATGGATCACAAATAGATCCCCCTAGATTCAAGGGAACCCCATGAAAAAGATCGGCTTTCTCTCGTTCGGCCATTGGTCGCCCTCACCGCAGTCGCAAACCCGTTCGGCTGCCGATACGCTGCTGCAATCGATCGATCTGGCTGTCGCCGCAGAAGAACTTGGGGCCGATGGCGCCTATTTCCGCGTGCACCATTTTGCGCGCCAGCTCGCCTCGCCCTTCCCGCTTCTGGCCGCTGTCGGAGCCAAGACCAGCAAGATCGAGATCGGCACTGCCGTGATCGACATGCGCTATGAAAACCCGCTTTACATGGCGGAAGATGCAGGCGCTGCCGACCTGATCTCCGGCGGACGCTTGCAGCTCGGCATCAGCCGCGGGTCGCCCGAGCAGGTGATCGACGGCTGGCGTTACTTCGGCTACGCGCCGGAAGAAGGCCAGACAGATGCGGATATGGGGCGCAAACATGCGGAAGTATTTCTGCGCACGCTGAAGGGCGAAGGCTTTGCCCAGCCCAACCCGCGTCCGATGTTCCCCAACCCGCCCGGCCTGCTGCGTCTGGAGCCGCATTCCGAAGGACTGCTCGACCGCATCTGGTGGGGTGCGTCGTCAAACGCCACGGCTGTCTGGGCGGCCAAGCTCGGCATGAACCTGCAAAGCTCCACGCTGAAAGACGATGAGACCGGTGAGCCGTTCCATATCCAGCAGGCCAAGCAGATACGCGCCTATCGCGAAGCCTGGAAGGAAGCGGGCCACAGCCGCACGCCGCGCGTTTCGGTGAGCCGTAGCGTTTTCGCGCTCGTTGACGACCGTGATCGCGCCTATTTCGGTGCTGGCGGCAAGGAGCAGGACAGCATCGGTTACATCGATGAAAACACGAGGGCGATCTTCGGCCGGTCCTATGCGGCAGAACCGGAAGATCTGATCAAGGAACTGGCGCAGGACGAAGCGATCGCCGAGGCGGATACGCTGCTTCTGACTGTCCCCAACCAGCTTGGCGTCGACTACAACGCCCATGTCATCGAAGCGATCTTGAAACATGTCGCTCCGGCGCTCGGCTGGCGCTAGACGCATCGAGATCAGGAGCGGCTTTGTCTCGGAGGAAGGGCAAAGCCGCTTCTTCATGTTTGCCCTATTGGTGCCACGCCAGAGGTTTCCAATTGGTCGGAAGGTATACTAAACACGTAATCCGCAAGACGCTTTTCAGGAGGAAAAGGTGACGTCCGTCAAAACCGCCATATTCGCTGACCATATCGCCGAGCTGGGCGAAGGTCCGGGTTACGATCCACTGACGGGCCACGTCTGGTGGTTCGACATTCTCGGGCAGAAACTGATCGAGCGGAACTGGGACAGCGGCGCGATAGAGGTCCATGACCTCGGCATGAAAGCCAGCGCCCTTGCCGTCATCGACCGCGAGCGCCAGCTTCTGGTCAGTGAACACGGGCTGTTCATCCGCGAACGCGCCAATGGCCGCCTGACCATGCATCATCCGCTGGAAGCCGACAATCCCGTGACACGCTCCAACGATGCCCGCGTCCACCCGTCCGGCTCGTTCTGGATCGGCACCATGGGCCGCAAGGCCGAGAAGGATGCCGGTTCCATCTGGTGGTATCGGGAAGGTCAGGTGAAGAAGCTTTTCTCCGGCATCACCATCACCAATTCGATCTGCTTTTCCCCCGATGGAAAGATCGCCTATTTCGCCGATACCGACCGCAACATCATCTGGCGCGTCGATACCGATCCGGAAAATGGCTTGCCGGTTTCGGAAAAGAGCGTCTTTCACCATCGGATTGAAGAAGGCGGCGTTGACGGATCGGTCGTGGATGCGGAAGGCACCGTCTGGAATGCCTGCTGGGGCGGAAAGGCGCTGCATGCCTATTCGCCGCAAGGCCGTCTGATCCGCTCTATCGAGCTGCCGGTTACCCAGCCTTCCTGCCCGGCCTTTGTGGGTCCAGATGCGGCAGTGATGATTGTGACCAGCGCCCATGAAGGCATGAACGACGAAGCACGCAATGCCGATCCCCATGCCGGAAAGGTACTGTTGCTCGACCTCACATTGGCAGGACGGCACGACCCGCCGGTACTGCTCTAAAAGCTGCCAAAAAGACAAAGGCCCCTTTCGGGGCCTTTTTACATTCCAGAATGCAAGCGCACTTTTCGAGATGTGCTTTAGCCTTCAAAAGCCTCAACAATGAGAACTTCACCATCCGCAACTGTCCGGCGGATCGCGGCTGCAGCCTGATATTCAGGTGAATTGAAGCAATCAAGCGCGTGCTGCATGGTCTCGAATTCGATGACGACATTGCGCGCACGACCCTGTCCCTCGACGGCTTCCGCCTTGCCGCCGCGCGCCAGAAACTTGGCGCCATAGCGCTCGAATGCAACCTTGGAGCCCGCCACATAGTCCTTGTAGCGTTCCGGGTCGCGAACATCCACGCGAGCGATCCAATAGGCTTTTGTCATGCTATCCTCCTCCAACATTATTTACGCAACCGAGCGCATTTCCTCCAGAATGGCAAGCGCTGACGCTTTGCGATCCGCCGCTCCGACAATCGGTCGCGCCACAACGAGATGGCTCGCACCGGCCCGAAGCGCATCCGCAGGCGTCATGACGCGCTTCTGGTCGCCCTTTTCAGCGCCTGCGGGGCGAATGCCCGGAGTCACTACGGCCATATCCGGCCCGATTGCCTGACGGATGGCCGCGGCTTCGGCTGCGGAAGCAACGATACCGCCCATGCCCGCCTCGCGCGCCTGACGCGCACGCTTCAGCACCAGGGTTTCCGCATTGTCGGAATAGCCCGCTTCCCGCAGGTCGGCATCGTCCATCGAGGTCAGCACCGTCACGCCGAGCAGGCAGAGATCGGACCCCTTGGCCGCTTCGACGGCGGCGCGCATGGCTTTCGGATAGGCATGCAGCGTGAGCATCGAGACGCCCATTTTCGCAACATTCTCCACGCCCTTGGCAATGGTGTTGTCGATGTCGAGCAGCTTCATGTCGAGGAAGACTTTTTTCTTCGCTGCAATCAGGCTCTTTGCAAAATCGAGACCGCCCGCAAAAACCAGCTGATAGCCGATCTTGTAGAAGGATACGGCATCACCGAGTTCCTCAACGGCTTTTTCCGCTTCGGCGATAGTTGGCACGTCGAGGCCCACGATCAGCTGATCGCGCAATTCTGTCGTCGTCATGAAATTCTCCGCTGTGATTCTGTCTTGAGCGGGATCTATTTCACGTTGAACATAACCCCGCTCAGGCATTTTGCTTGAGCATGATCTTTTCCGAAAACCGGTGCCCACTTTTCGGGATCATGCTCTATTCGCACAACAGGGCGCGGTACGAAAGATACCGCGCCCTGAAATATGCATATTGAACGGAGAATCAGCCGACCCGGCTGATCACGCTGTGGCAAACGGCTGTGAGCATCTTCGCGCTGCGCTCATCCTTGAGCGTGCCGTCTTCATTGAATGCCGCCGAAGCACGACCGACCGAACATTGCTCGGTCACGACCTGCGTTCCCACCGCCATGAGTACGGCGCGCAGGTGATAAAGCCCGCGCATACCGGCAAACATGCCGTCCGACGTCGAACACAAACCGACCGTCAGCCCGCTATAAGGCCGAAGCGGCTGATCACCATCCTTGGAAATGCGGCTGACCCAATCGAGCGTGTTCTTGAGCAGCGGCGGGATCGACGCATTATATTCCGGCGAGCAGATCAATAGCGCGTCGTGTTCGGCAAAGAGCCGACCGAGCTTCATGGCGTTTTCCGGAACGCCATGCTCCTTTTCCAGATTCTGGTCCATCAGCGGCAGCGGATAGTCGGCAAGCGTGATGCGTGTTACTTCCGTGCCCTGCGCCCGCAATTCCTTTTCGGCGGCATCCGCCATATGACCCGAGAAAGCGCCGATACGGATCGAACCGGCGAAGACAAGAATGCGTGCGGTCATGGACAACTCCTATGAAGTCAGTGTCTGAATCAAAAAGCGGCAGGCCGTGGCGAAAATGGTGATTTCGAGAACCGGAGCGCAGCGTACTTTCGGGTACGTGAGCACCGGAAGCGTAGAAATTGCCATTTGCAGCCCGGCATGGTGACTTTTGGATCAGACACTCAGCCGAGCGGTCTGCGATAAACCCACAGCTGTGCCGGCGGAACGTTGCGCATGACGAAATCATAGTGCTGGACCGTGTAATTTCCACGGCCGGACGGAACCGGTGGCAGAGGACCATAGGTAATCTGCATGAAGGGGCGACCGCGCGGAATACGCGTCAGCATGTCTTCGATGAGCTGGATGCGGCGCGCCATCGGGAAGTTGAGCAACGGCACGGCAGAGACAATACTGTCGAATTGCTGGTCCTTCATCTCGCCAAGCGTGGTGTCGAGATCAAACGCATCACCCTGGATGATGTTCACTTCGGGATATGTCTTGTTCAGATGCTCGACGAAATCCTGCGAATACTCGATGGAGTAAAGATCAGACGGCTTCACGCCATGTTTGAGGATCGCCTTGGTGATGACGCCGGTGCCCGGTCCAAGTTCCAGAACCGGCAGGCCCGAATGAATGTCGATCACACTCGCCATGCGTCGCGCGGTGATGGAGCTGGTCGGCAGAATGGCGCCTACCGCTTTCGGACCGTCAATCCACCCTTTGAAAAAACGGATTTCCTCGTCGAATTTCGCGGCGAGTTTCCTGCCGAGTTGACCTGCCATTCCGCATGCTCCCATTGTCGTTATTGGACAAGTTTATGCCGCTTTCAATTCCCTAAGCAAGGCAGGAATAAGGAAAATATGAAAAAAGGGAGCCGCATGGCTCCCCTTTTTTATTCACCTATTCCCTCGAAGAATTCCTTCATCCGCGAGAAGAACCCGGCTGATTTCGGGCTGTTCTCCTGCGAGGAGAGTTTTTCGAATTCCTCCAGCAATTCGCGCTGGCGCTTCGACAGGTTTTGCGGCGTTTCAATATCGATCTGGATATAGAGATCGCCCACTGCCTGCTGGCGCAGAACTGGCATGCCCTTGCCCTTGAGGCGGAACTGCTTGGCGTTCTGCGTGCCGTCCGGAACCTTTACGCGGGTCTGGGTGCCGTCCAGTGTCGAAACTTCGAACTGACCGCCCAGCGCCGCCGTGGTCATAGAGATCGGCACCTTGCAATAAAGGTCGGCCCCGTCGCGCTGGAAGAACTCATGCGGCTTGACCGAAAGGAAGATGTAAAGATCGCCCGACGGTCCGCCGCGCATGCCGGCTTCGCCTTCGCCTGCAAGGCGAATACGGGTGCCATCCTCGATACCGGCCGGGATATTGACCGACAGCGAACGCTCCTGCGTCACACGGCCCTGACCATGGCACTTGCCGCAAGGGTCCTTGATGACCTGTCCGCGACCGTTACAGGTCGGGCAGGTGCGTTCCACCGAGAAGAAGCCCTGCGCCGCGCGAACACGGCCCGAACCCGAACACATGGTACAGGTGGTGGGCTGCGAACCGGCCTTGGCGCCGGAACCGGAGCATTCGTCACAGGTGATGGAAGTCGGCACGCGAATCTGCGCGGTCTTGCCGGCAAATGCTTCTTCGAGCGTCACTTCCATATTATAGCGCAGATCGGCGCCGCGTTCGCGACCGTTGCTGGAACGGCGGCGACCGCCACCCATCATCTCGCCAAAAATATCTTCGAAAATATCGGCAAAACCGCCTGCGCCACCAAAGCCATTGCCGAAACCGCCACCCGCGCCGCCATTTTCAAAGGCAGCATGGCCGAAACGGTCATAGGCAGCCCGCTTCTGCGGGTCCTTAAGCGTTTCGTAAGCCTCGCCGATTTCCTTGAACTTGCGTTCAGCTTCCGGATTATCCGGATTGCGATCAGGATGGTACTGCATGGCAAGCTTGCGAAAAGCCGCTTTCAGCGTCTTGTCATCGCAGGACTTTTCAACGCCCAATGCTTCGTAATAATCGATCTTCATACGTCCGTTACCCCGGCGGCTGGACCGGACTCCCAACCGGAGCCTTCGTTATTATTCGTCATATGCCGAATACAGAAACTGGCAAAAGCCCGGCATGGAGCCGGGCTTTTACTGTCAGCGGCAGATGATTACGACTTCTTCTTGTCGTCGTCGATTTCTTCATAGTCGGCGTCAACGACATCGTCCTTGGACGAAGCGTGTTCGCCGCCTTCGGCCTCTGCACCTTCAGAAGCCTGCGCTGCCTCATACATGGCCTGACCGAGCTTCATCGCCGTTTCAGCAAGCGTCTGGGTCTTGGCCTTGATGTCTTCAGCGTCGTCGCCTTCAAGCGAGGTCTTGAGTGCTGCAACAGCACCTTCGATTGCCTGCTTGTCGTCTTCCGAGACCTTGTCGCCATAATCCTTCAGCGACTTTTCAGTCGAGTGGATCAGGCTTTCGGCCTGGTTCTTGGCTTCGACAGCATCGCGGCGCTTCTTGTCGGCGTCGGCATTGGCCTCGGCGTCCTTGACCATCTTTTCGATGTCGGCATCCGACAGACCGCCCGAAGCCTGAATGCGGATCTGGTGCTCCTTGCCGGTGCCCTTATCCTTGGCCGAGACGTTCACGATACCGTTGGCATCGATGTCGAAGGTCACTTCGATCTGCGGCACGCCACGCGGTGCAGGCGGAATACCTACGAGGTCGAACTGGCCGAGGATCTTGTTATCGGCAGCCATCTCACGCTCGCCCTGGAAGACGCGGATCGTCACAGCCGACTGATTGTCTTCGGCCGTGGAGAAGGTCTGCGACTTCTTGGTCGGAATGGTCGTGTTGCGGTCGATCAGACGGGTGAACACGCCGCCGAGCGTTTCGATGCCGAGCGACAGCGGGGTCACGTCGAGCAGCAGAACGTCCTTGACGTCGCCCTGCAGAACGCCGCCCTGGATAGCCGCGCCCATGGCGACGACTTCGTCCGGGTTCACGCCCTTGTGCGGTTCCTTGCCGAAGAAGGCCTTCACGACTTCCTGGATCTTGGGCATGCGGGTCATACCGCCGACCAGAACCACTTCGTCGATTTCACCAGCCTTGAGGCCAGCGTCCTTGAGAGCGGCCTTGCACGGCTCGATCGTGCGCTTGACGAGATCTTCAACCAGGCTTTCGAACTTGGCGCGCGACAGCTTGATTGCAAGGTGCTTCGGACCGCTCGCATCAGCGGTGATGAACGGCAGATTGATTTCGGTCTGCTGGGCAGCCGACAATTCGATCTTTGCCTTTTCGGCAGCTTCCTTGAGGCGCTGCAGAGCAAGCTTGTCGTTCTTCAGATCGATGCCGCTTTCCTTCTTGAACTCGGTGATCATGTAGTCAACGATGCTCATGTCGAAGTCTTCACCGCCGAGGAACGTGTCGCCGTTGGTAGACTTCACTTCGAACACGCCGTCGCCGATTTCGAGGACCGACACGTCGAAGGTGCCGCCGCCAAGATCGTATACGGCAATGGTCTTGCCTTCGTTCTTGTCGAGGCCATAAGCCAACGCAGCAGCGGTCGGCTCGTTGATGATACGCAGCACTTCCAGACCGGCAATCTTGCCTGCGTCCTTGGTGGCCTGACGCTGGGCGTCATTGAAGTAAGCCGGAACAGTGATAACAGCCTGCGTGACGGTTTCGCCAAGATAGGATTCAGCCGTTTCCTTCATCTTCTGAAGGATCATCGCGGAAACCTGCGATGGCGAATACTTCTTGCCGTGAACTTCTACCCACGCATCGCCATTGTCGCCCTTGACGATGTGGTATGGGACAAGATCCTTGTCCTTGGTGACCATCGGATCATCGAAACGGCGACCGATCAGGCGCTTGACTGCAAAAAGGGTGCCTTCCGGATTAGTGACAGCCTGACGCTTCGCAGGCTGACCAGCGAGACGTTCGTCACTATCGGTGAAAGCAATAATGGAAGGCGTCGTGCGAGCGCCTTCGGCATTCTCGATGACCTTCGCGTTCTTACCGTCCATGACGGCGACGCAGGAGTTGGTCGTTCCCAGATCGATACCAATAACTTTAGCCATATTTCTCTCCATTCAGCAAACCGCCAAGACCTCTACCGAGCGTTCCATGGGCGGTTCCTACGGTTTTCACAATGCCCGCTTCAAGGTTGGGTTCCGGAGGTTTTTTCATGAGCCTCCGGCCTGTCATCGAAGCCCTGTGCGAGGCGTATATAAGAAAGGCGCTTTTTCACTGCAAGTCAGAACAGCCGGACAGCCTTAAATTCCTTCCCGGCTATTCTGACAGGTCTGTTTCCAGACAGTTCTATACCTCTACGAAACCACTATTTTTGCCCGCGCGATAGATCGCATCGATAAAGCGCTGATTTGCCTTGGAATTCTCCAACGAAAACAAGGATACGTCCTCGCCCTGCACCGCGCGCACGAAGCTTTGCGCCTGCAATTGATAATGGTTTGCGTCCGAAAACGACCATTCCGTCGCTTCCGTGTGGCCTGCGTCATAAAGCGTGATGCGGCCGTGACCGTATTTGCCGGTGTTGAACGGCGCATGAACTTCAATGAAACCGTTGTCGCCGTGGAAAACCATGGTCTGGCGTCCAGCAAGCTGAGTCGCGACATAGAAGGTCATGTCGAAGCCGTCGAATCGCGCGGCGACATTGGCGTAGCGGTCGGTGCCAAAGTTCGGATCGATCTCGACCGAAGCCTGCACGGAGAGCGGTTCCTTGCCCGTCACCATGCGCGTCACGACCGTCGGGTAAACGCCGATATCGGGCAGAGCGCCGCCGCCAAGGTCCGGCTGGTTGCGCATATTGCCCGGATCGACGTTGAAATAGGTAAAAGCGCCCTGGACATGGCGCAAGGTGCCAATGGCGCCTTCCGCCAGCAATGCACGCAGCTTGATCCATTGCGGATGATAATAGACCATGAAGGCCTCGGCGATCGTGACCTTATGCTTGTCGCGTGCGGCGATGAGCTGATCGATATCGTCGGCCTTAAGCGCGATGGGCTTTTCGCACAGCACATGTTTGCCAGCTTCTGCGGCCTTGATCGTCCATTCGATATGCTGCGATGTCGGCAGCGGGATATAGACACCGTCCACCTGATCGCTGGCGAGCAATTCCTCATAGGAGCCGAACGCAAGCGGAGCGCCAAAACGGTCAGCCACGGCACGGGCACGGGCGTGGTCGCGGCTTGCGATTGCATGGACAACCCCGTTATCCGACGCGGTGAATGCGGGAATCACCTGCGTGACGCCGATTTTGGCGGTGGAAAGAATACCCCAGCGGAACATGCCATTTCCTTCGTTCAGATCGTTACTCTCACAATGCACATCGCCGAATCATTCTGGCGCATCCCAGTCCTGAAAAGTCAGTTCCGGCCAGCATGAAAGCGCGCGGCGCGCCTTGGTTCGGTGCGTTGCGGCGTTATCGATGGCACGATTAGGCCTGAGACGAAACGAAAAAATGTCGTCAAGGCCGAAGGGCATCTGTAACGTCAGCGTGTTGTCACTTTCCACCCTGGCTCCGACGCAATGTGCAATGGTTGAAAACCGCCCGATCGATTCCGTGGCAGAGCGCAACGGTTCATAAGGCTGACCAAAGCGCTGTTCGAACCACAGATGCACCCGCGCCTGATTGCGTATTTCCACCGGCAGAGGAAAATCGCGGAAAAGAGCCTTTCCTTGCTCGATCAGCCGGTCTTCTGCCTCCCAGGACAGATCGTGCGCATCGAAATAGATAATATCGACATCCTTGATGCCGTGCTGAGCCGGGCGCTCGGTCAGGTGATTCCAGACACTGTTATAAAGTGCGCCCGAAACAATCCAGAATTCCGGACTTTCCTCGCCATTTCCAGCCTGCCTACTGGTCGTAGCAAGATCTTGAAGGCGCGAAAAGGCGACTGTCAGGAGTGGATTTTGCAGAATGATATTCGTGAAGACCTCACGCTGTTCGTGCTCCGGCAATCCGGCATAGCGCAGATGGTTCATCCTGCTTGTTCCTGTCGATTTCGGTTTGGATTCAAGTTTCGGTGCCGGAAGCACAGCGTAAAAAGAAGTTCACGGCTGTCACTGTAATATTATAAGCAGCTAATAAGACTTGTTATTCCGTTCTACACATGCTCTCTGCGCGCTATGCAAACAGGATCTGTTACAAAAGTGCTTGGCATTTTTGCCATTGCTGCCGTTGTCATCGCTTGCTTTGCCCTCGTGGGACTGGTTCTGGTCTACGGGATGTATGGCGTCATCTTCGTTGATGGCGTTGCAAGCGCCGTTCTCCTTGTCGTCTTCTCCGCGATATTCTGGTTCACCAAGGTCGACTGGCGCAAGCCCGAAGCAGCCGCGATCATGATTTCGTTCATGGCCTTCACTGCCATGTTCTTCGATAGCCGCGGCAACCCACTCTATAACCAGCCGCTGGCATGGATTTTCGGCAGTCCCGGAAGCCATATGCAGATCAGGGAAATCGTCAGCCATGGCGGCGGGAGCACCGGCGTGAACTATGATTTCCAGCTCGTCAACATCTATGGCGCCATCGAACGCTCCATCAGCGGCTGGATCGTCATCCCGTTCCGCTTCTTCGAATATCTGGTGGTGCTGTCCGTCGTCGTTTCAATCATCACCTTCATCAGAAACCGTTCCGGCAGCAACTGGTTGCCGGACAATGCTCGTGAATAGATCGGAACACGGCGTCCGATTCTTTAAAGAGGAAAAGCACATGAGACGATTTTCGCCGCGCGCAATCCTGTTTGCGTTTCTGGCAGTCCTTCTGCCTGCAGCGGCCTTCGCGCAATCCGCCGATGAGGCCGATCCGAATGCCGCCATCGAAAAAATGAACGCCTATGTTTCGCTTCTCAACCGCACGATCCGCGCGTCGGAATCGCTCGGCAGATATGACAGCTGGGTCGACATGAAAAAGGGCCCGACCGGCAAGGAGCGCAATGTCTACGGGCTCTATTCGCTCTATGACGTGCGCAGCGAAATCGAAGCCGCCGAGGGCGCGACCAAGGCCGACCCGAAAATGCCCGATCTCGATGCGGCCATGGAAAGCTACATCGCGATTTACCAGAAGCTGGCGCCGGTGATCGAAAAAGCCAGCAAATATTATGATCGCAAGGACTATATGTCCGACAAGTTTGCCGAAGCCAAAGCCTTTCACAAGCAGATTGCCGACTATGCGCCGGAATTCCTGAAGGAGCGTAAGCGCGTCGACGCGCTTCTGGATGAAGAAAAGAGCAAGATCGATCTTGCCGAACTCGACGCCATTGAAAAGGCGGAAGGCAAAAAGGCCAACTGGTATGTTCGCAATGTCATGATGCGCGCCAAGTCAGTGGTGGACCTGCTGCCGGACAATGACAAGCCGGTGGTCGATATGGAAGCCTTCGGCAAGGCCATGGATGTCTATGCCGCCGCCGTACGCGAAATGGACGATTACGCTTCGGAGCACCCGAACTCCTTCCACGTGTTCGAATCGCGCCCGGCAAGCCTGCTCGGCAAATTGCGCTCGTTCCAGCAAGCGCTGCAGAAGACCAAGGGCGACGCCCGCAAAGCACGTATCGGTTCGGATCTCGAATGGATCGTGAACGACTATAATATGATGGTCTCGACCTCACAGTCGGCCACCATGTTCTCCAAGGACTGATCCGCCTTTATGGGTACGGAAAGAAAAAGCCGGGGCATGACCCCGGCTTTTTATTGTCGTTGTGAGTGGCAATTACATGCGCCGTAAAGCGGGGGGTGCCAGCGTCAGCAGTCCGGCCAGCGTCATGGCAAAGCCAACCCACAGGGGCGCGTGCAGGCCATATCCTGCTTCCATAGCCTGACCGCCGATCCATGGGCCGAGGCCGAGACCAATATTGATGACCGATGCATGCATCGCATTCACCAATGCGCCGGGATGGGCAATACGCATCACACGTGCCACGAAGGCGGGATTCAGTGCAATTCCCGTCAGGCCGATCATCACAATGGCAAGGATCGCAGCCGGTTTGAGTTCGGCGAAGAGCGCGAAGATCAGCATGGCCGCAAGCATCACCACGAGACCGGCAAAGATGGTCACGATCGTGTGCCGGTCGGCAAAACGACCGGAAACATAGTTGCCGACGATATTGGCCGCGCCATAGACGGCAAGTAGAAACGGAACCTGCATGGCCGAGAAACCGGCCAGTTCCACGGTGATCGGCGACAAATAACTGTAAACCGCAAAAGACGAGCCGATGACGAGCGCGCTGGTGGCATAGGCCGCCCAGAGCTTCGGCTTGCGCATTTCCGCCAGTTCCGAGCGCAGATCAGCCTGCGGTCCCTCACGGGTCGTTTCGATCTTCAACGCGATGACCAGCGCGCACAGCAGAATGAGAACCACGATGCTCCAGAAGCTGGCGCGCCAGCCGAAAGCATTCGTGATCGCCGTGGCAATCGGCACGCCGAGCACGGTGCAGAGCATCAATCCGGCAAAGACCAGCGACGATGCCCGCCCCCGCAATTCCGGCGCAACCAGCTGTGCGGTAATGGCCAACATGAGGCCGAAACTCGTCGCTGCGGCCATGCCTGTCAGCACGCGAGCAGCCAAAAGCACATGGAAATTGCTGGTGGAGGCGGCCACGCTCTGGGCAAGCGCGTAGAAGATCAAAAGGCCCAGCAATCCGCGCTTGTTCTCAATCTTCAAGGCCAGAAACAGCACGGTCACCAGCGGACCGCCAATCATCATGCCCAAAGCATAGAGCGAGATCAGATTGCCGATATCCGCAATAGACCGGCCAAAAGCCTCTTGCAATGAAGGCATCATGCCCGAGATCATCAATTCGGAGGTCGTCAGCGCAAAAACGCCGAGACTGAGGCAATAGACAACCATCGGTATTGCCCGCGCCTCTTTACGGGACATGGACGCCCCTTCCGCCGCAAGGGCGGATTCGCACGAATCGTTCATGGAGACGAATCCCTATTTATGTAATAATTATTATATAATTCATATCGACTTGTTCGGAGAGGTCAAGCGAATTATATAAGACAGACTATAGAAAGGGAGGAAAAATGGTTTCGCGCGGTCGCCCGCGCAGTTTCGATCGCGATGCTGCGCTGGACAAGGTCATGAAGGTATTCTGGGCCAAAGGCTATGAATGCGCCCAGATCAGCGATTTCACGGCAGCCATAGGCATTACGCCGCCGAGCTTCTATGCCGCTTTCGGCAACAAGGAGCAGGCTTTTCGCGAAGCCGTCGATTTTTACCGGCGCACCATCGGCGCCACCCCCTTCGCAGCTCTGGAAGACGCCGCCACTATTCAGGATGGCATACGTCTCTGGCTCGAATTGAGCGCGGACAGCGCCTTTGCCTGCCCGGCTGGCGGCTGCATGATCAGCGTCAGCTCGATCCAGTGCAAACCGGAGAATGTGCCGATCAAGGAGTTCCTGACCGCCATTCGCCATACCAATCAGGAACTGCTTTCCAAGCGCCTGCAACGCGCCTTGTGCGAAGGCGACCTGCCGCCGGATACCGATATCACCCAGATGAGTGAGTTCTACCACGCAATCCAGCAGAGCCTCTCCTATGAGGCGCGCGACGGCAGTTCGCGTGCGGCAGTGCAGAAGATCATCGACATGGCCATGCGCGCCATGCCTGCGCGTGCGACTATCCCCGCATGAGCGGCACTATATCCGCGGTTCTGATCCACGTCGGCGATGTTGCAGCCGCTATCGAGTGGTATCGCAAAGCCTTTCCGCACGCCGTTCCCAAACATCTCGAAGCGTTTGATTTCAGCTATCTGCAAATCGGTGACATCGATCTGGAAATTGTTCCGGCGGACGAAAAGGTTTCGTCCGGTGCGGCGGGAAGCATTGTCTATTGGCACGTCGACAATTTCGATGAATCACTGGCACTTTTGATGGCCATCGGCGGCAAGCTCTATCGCGGACCGCTCGATATTCAGGATGGCATGCGCATGTGTCAGGTCCAAGACCTATGGGGCAATTGCATCGGCTTACGAGGTAAAAAAAGCCCGGCTTGAAGCCGGGCTTTTTGTTTTATGCTTATCCGCGCAGCACGCCGCCGGTCTGTTTGGCGACACTCGCCACGACCTGCTTCGACAGTGCTTCCAGATCTTCATCGGTCAGGGTGCGATCCTGCGGCTGCAACAGCACTTCAACCGCGATCGACTTTTTGCCTTCGCCAAGCGATGCGCCCGTGAAGATGTCGAACACCTGCACGCCGACGATCAGCTTCTTGTCAGCGGCGGAAACCGCCTTCACGAGATTGCCCGCTTCGACATTTGCATCCACCACAAAGGCATAATCGCGCTTGAGGCTCTGGAACTGCGACAGGTTGAGCGCAGGCTTCGTGCGGGTTGCCTTTGCCTTTGGCTCAGGGATCGCATCGATATAGATTTCAAAGCCGCAGAGATTGCCCGATACATCGAGCGCTTCCAGCGTATCCGGATGGAACTCGCCAAACGTGCCGAGAACGACCTTGGGGCCAAGCTTCAGCGTGCCAGAACGGCCCGGGTGGAACCATTCCGGACCACCGGCTTCGATCTGGATGCGATCAACCGGCGCACCGGCCGCTTCCAATGCGGCCAGCGCATCAGCCTTGGCGTCGAACACACCGACCGTCGCGGCATTGCCGGACCAGAAACGGCCAGCGCCGTCGACGCCTGCCGTTCCACGACGGATACCGCCCGCCACACGGCGCTGCTTCTCCGGCGTGTCGCCTTCGTAAATGCCCGACACTTCGAACAAAGCAATATCGCCGAAACCGCGATCTGCATTGCGCTGTGCCGCAGCCAGAAGGCCCGGGAGAAGCGACGGGCGCATATCCGACATGTCGGAAGCAATCGGGTTGGCGAGCTTCAATTCCGGCTGGCCGCCGCCAAATGCCTTGGCCTGCGCTTCGGAAATGAAGGAATAGGTCACTGCTTCCAGCATGCCGCGCGAAGCGAGCATGCGGCGGGCATGACGCGTGCGGATCTGCAAGGTGGTCAGGATGCGGCCATTGACGGCGCCATGGCTTGGCAGCGGCTGCGGCTCGATCTGGTTGATGCCGTGAATGCGCATGACTTCTTCAACGAGGTCGGCCTTGCCTTCCACGTCTCCGCGCCATGTCGGCACCGTCGCCTTGATGACCTTGCCGTCACCTTCAACACCGAAACCGAGGCGCTTGAGAATTTCCAGCGAGGCGTCGTAGGAAACCTCGATACCCGTCAGACGCTTCACTTCCGTGACCGGGAAGTCGATGACGCGCGGCGCAGGAGCCTTGTAACCGACAACGTCGAGAACCGTCGGCTGTCCGCCGCACAGGTCGAGAACCAGCCTGGTCGCAATTTCCGCACCCGGAACCATCATTTCCGGATCGACGCCGCGTTCGAAACGATAGCGCGCATCGGTGACGATGCCGAGTTCACGGCCCGTGCGTGCAATCATGCGCGCATCCCACAGAGCGGATTCGATTAGCACATCGACCGTGTTTTCGTCGCAACCCGAATGCTCGCCGCCCATGATACCGGCAATCGATTCGGGACCGTTCTCATCGGCAATGATGTACATGCCGCTGTTCAGCTTGTATTCGCGCTGGTCGAGCGCCAGAATGGTTTCGCCATCCTTGGCGGCACGCACCGTCAGATTGCCCTTGACCTTGGCAGCGTCGAACACATGCAGTGGACGGCCCTGATCGAAGGTCACGTAATTGGTGATGTCCACGAGTGCATTGATGGGGCGCAGACCGATTGCCTTCAGACGCTGCTGCATCCATTTCGGGCTCGGGCCGTTCTTCACGCCCTTGACCATGCGCAGCGCAAAGCCGAGACAGAACGGGTTTTCCGCATTTTGATCGAGAATGATCTTGACCGGCGTTTCGCCTTCGCCCTTGGCGGCGGCAGGCAGCGTGTCCTTCAGCGTGCCGAGACCGGCGGCTGCCAGATCGCGGGCAATACCGTGAATGCCGGTGCAATCAGCGCGGTTTGGCGTGAGGCCGATTTCGATGATCGGATCATCAAGCCCCATATAGGCCGCAAAGCTGGTACCGACCGGCGCATTGTCCGGCAGATCGATGATGCCGTTGTGCTCGTCGGACAGTTCCAGCTCGCGCTCGGAACACATCATGCCGAAGCTCTCAACACCGCGAATCTTGCCGACCGACAGCGTGACATCGAGACCCGGAACATAGTCGCCCGGACGGCCCAGAACACCGACCAGACCCGTGCGGGCGTTCGGCGCACCGCAAACAACCTGAACCGGCTTGCCATCGCCCGTATCGACGGAGAGCACGCGCAGCTTGTCAGCATCGGGATGCTGGGTGGCGCTCACCACCTTGGCGATCTTGAAAGCCTTGAAGGCGGAGCGGTCATCGACCGATTCCACTTCAAGACCGATATCGGTCAGCTTCTCGACGATCTGGTCGAGCGTCGCATCGGTTTCAAGGTGATCCTTGAGCCAGGAAAGCGTGAATTTCATTTGTGTATCCCTTTCCTGTCTTTAAGCGCTCAGACCACCGAACAGCGTCGGCAGATCGAGCGGACGGAAACCGTAATGGTTGATCCAGCGCACATCAGCGTCGAAGAAGGCGCGCAGATCCGGCATGCCGTATTTCAGCATGGCGATGCGGTCGATGCCCATGCCCCAGGCAAAGCCCTGATAGATGTCCGGATCATAACCGGAAGCGCGCAGCACATTCGGATGCACCATGCCGCAGCCCAGAATTTCGAGCCAGTCATTGCCTTCGCCGAACTTCACATGCGGGCCGGAGCGGTCGCACTGGATATCCACTTCAACAGATGGTTCCGTGAACGGGAAGAAGCTCGGGCGCATGCGCATCGTCACCGAAGGCACTTCGAAGAACGCCTTGCAGAACTCTTCCAGCACCCATTTCATGTTGGCGACATTGGCCGACTTGTCCACGACCAGACCTTCGACCTGATGGAACATCGGCGAATGAGTGGCGTCGGAATCCATGCGATAGGTCTTGCCCGGGATCACGATGCGGATCGGCTCGTCGCGGCCTTCCTTGTCACGGATGGCTGCGAACTTCTCCATGGTGTGCACCTGCACCGGCGAGGTATGCGTGCGCAGAAGCTTGCGCTCGCCCTTCTCGTCCGGATTGAAGAAGAACGTGTCGTGCATTTCGCGCGCCGGGTGTCCTTCCGGGAAATTCAGCGCTGTGAAATTGTAGTAATCGGTCTCGATATCCGGACCTTCGGCAATCGAGAACCCCATATCGGCGAAGATCGCGGTGATTTCGTCCACCACCTGCGAAATCGGATGAATGCGACCGCGCGAAGCAGCGCTTTCACGAACCGGCAGCGTCACATCGACCTTTTCGCGCTCAAGGCGGGCGGCAACCGCAGCCTTGCGCAGCGCAGTCTTGCGCTCGGTCAGCGCATCGGTGACGCGGTTCTTCAAACCGTTGATCGCCGGTCCCTGAACCTGGCGCTCTTCTGGCGTCATGGTGCCAAGCAGCTTCAGCTTCTCGGAAACCGTGCCCTTCTTGCCCAGTGCCGCGACGCGGACCGCTTCAATCGCCTGCTCATCGCTGGCGGCGGCGATTTCGCCCATGATCGTTTGTTCGAGTTGTTCAAGATCGCTCATTTGTTACGTCCCTGTCGCGTCTTAGACGCTCCACGCCTCTTGGTTAGCTTCCCACTCGTGTCTAAAGACACTCGTCGCCTCTTGGTTTACGTCCCTGTCGCGCCTGCAACGTCCACGCCTCTTCATCGGCGATATTTGCGGTGGGCACCAGATAAGAAAGAAAAACCCGCGCCAGCCGAGCCAGCGCGGGTTCCCCAAATTCACAATATCACTTGGGAAGGGCTGGCTTAGCGGACAGCGCCTTCAAAAGCGTTCGGCGTTTCGGTGTTCTTGAGGTACTCAAGAGCCTTCTTCGCCGATGCAACCAGCGCACCGAATGCATCCGGTTCATGGATTGCGATGTCAGACAGGACCTTGCGGTCAACTTCGATACCAGCCTTGGCCAGACCGTCGATGAAACGGCCATAGGTCAGGCCCTGCTCACGGACAGCAGCATTGATGCGCTGGATCCAGAGAGCGCGGAAGGTACGCTTGCGATTCTTGCGGTCGCGATAAGCATACTGCTTCGAACGATCAACTGCAGCCTTAGCGGTGCGGATGGTGTTCTTGCGACGACCGCGGAAACCGGCAGCCTGATCGAGAACTTTTTTGTGCTTGGCGTGTGAAGTAACGCCGCGTTTTACGCGTGCCATATTATGATCTCCTTAAAGGACAGCGGCTTAGAGGCCGTTAGGCAGGAACTGTTTTACGATCTTCGCATCTGCATCGGCGAGCACCATGGTGCCGCGAGCATCGCGAATGAACTTGTTCGAGCGCTTGATCATGCCATGGCGCTTACCAGCGGCGGCAGCTTTAATCTTGCCAGTGCCAGTGATTTTGAACCGCTTCTTGGCGGCCGATTTGGTCTTCATCTTGGGCATTTTGCTACTCCTTTGTTTAGTCCCCGTCGTGCCTGCAGCACTTCACGCCTCTTGTTTTCAAGGGCACTCATGCCTGGGTCACACAGGAACCGTGTTTTTACTTTCAGGCAGACCGAGCCTGAAAAGCATACGAAACCGCCACGGCATGCCCTGCCGGGCGGTTCGAACGCGGCCTTATAGGCTCAAAGCCCATAAAACGCAATGGCTGAATCGACTGAAATGACTCAATAAAGCCGCAGCAAAACCGGCAGGGCATGAATGTCCTGCAGGTACTCGATAAATTCGAAGAACGGATAGGCCACGAAGAACACCAGACCGTCCGTAAAGGTGCGATACAGGCGGTCCGGCTTCACCGTCACGGTCGTATCGTCATTATAGACCGAGAACTTCGGGAAGAAGCGAGGAACGTCGCGGCAATAAGCGCGATACGGTTCGCCGAAATTCTGCTCCAGAAACTTTTCCTCCGTGCGAATGACGATGGAAAAGGCGACGTAGCAAAGGACACCGAAGCCGACAGCGACGATGACGCTGCCCGTTTGCGCGCCGATGCCCATGGCGCCAAGCGTGCTGAACACATAAAGCGGGTTGCGCGTCATCGAATAAGGGCCGCTGCGCACGATTTCGGCGCTCTTGCGCCCACCGATATACAACGTGCACCACATGCGCCCGAGAATCGCGGCAACGATGAAGCTGAGGCCGATGGACTCAATATATTCATGCACCCGCCCAACCCAGGACGAGCGGACGAAAAGCAGCGCGATCACCAGAAGCGCAATCACAACGCCAATCGCCAGACGGCGGCGCTGCTGATACTTCCCCAATTCACCTATTGTCTTCATGATCGTTCCACGGTTGCCAAATTCATTGCGGCCCAGTTGCTTACTTGCAAAGAAAAACCGCCCGAAGGCGGCTTTTCAACGACTATACTGAAAAAATCAGCGCGGTGCGAGCACCATCATCATCTGACGGCCTTCGAGCTTTGGCTCGGACTCGACCTTCGCGATTTCGACGGTGTCTTCCTTGACGCGTTGCAGAAGCTTCATACCCAGCTCCTGGTGCGCCATTTCACGGCCGCGGAAACGCAAGGTAACCTTGACCTTGTCGCCTTCTTCAAAGAAACGCACAGCAGCCTTCATCTTCACCTCATAGTCATGGGTGTCGATGTTCGGTCGCATCTTGATTTCCTTGATTTCAACCGTTTTCTGCTTCTTGCGTGCCTCGGCGGCCTTTTTCTGGTTCTGATACTTCAGCTTACCAAGGTCTACGATCTTGCAAACCGGAGGCTCTGCGTTCGGCACGATCTCAACGAGATCGAGGCCCGCTTCCTCTGCCATGGCGATAGCTTCCTGAATGGAAACATCACCGTGGTTCTGGCCTTCGGCATCGATAAGCTGGACCCGGGGAACCCGGATGTCACGGTTGGAGCGCGGTCCGTCTTTCTGGACCGGCGTCGCTCTGAACGGTCGGCGAATGGTCGTTATCTCCTGATTGTTAACGTTCATACGGCAAGAACTTTTGTCGCTTACACGACATATCCCCGATCAAACCGCAGTTGAACGCGGAAATGTCGTCAAGCAAGCGGCGAAGTCAATAGCATCTTTGACAGGAAAAATCACCCCCACGTGATAAAGAGCTAAATCGGGGGCGAAAAGCGACATATCGGTCACATTTCCTTCAATTTCAAGGTGCGCCAAACGCTTGGGTCAATCGCGCGGGTTTCCACGCTCCACAAGACATGGCAAAAGACATCCCAATTATCGGGAGACTCAAATGAGCAATGCGGGGCCAGACGTGGAGCAGGAATTGCTGCCGGAATTTCTTGACGTGGACGGCGCGAAGATCGCTGTTCGCCACAGAGAGGGCAAAAATCAGCCCGGCGTCGTCTGGTTGGGTGGCTATCGCTCCGACATGCTTGGCACCAAGGCTGTGGTTCTCGACCAATGGGCCGAAAAGACTGGCCACAGCGCGCTGAGGCTCGATTATTCCGGTCATGGCGAATCCGGTGGCGACTTCAACGAGGGCACGATCTCACGCTGGCTCAACGAAAGCCTTGCCGTCTACCATCACTATGCAAAGGGCCCGCAGATTCTCGTCGGCTCATCCATGGGCGGCTGGATCGCGCTGCGCATGGCGCAGGAACTGAAGAAGCAAGGCAAATCGCCTGCGGGTATTGTGCTGATCGCCCCTGCCCCCGATTTCACGGCGGCGCTTGTCGAGCCGAGCCTTTCCGACGCGCAGAAGCGTGACTTGCAGGAAAAGGGCTATTTCGAAGAGCCTTCAGACTATTCGCCCAATCCTTATGTCTACACACGTGCATTGATCGAAGACGGTCGCAAGAACCTCGTGCTCAAGGGCATTATCGAAACGGGTTGCCCGGTGCATATTCTGCAAGGCATGCAAGACCCGGATGTGCCCTATAGACATGCGCTGACGCTCGTGGAGCATCTGCCGGTTGACGATGTGACACTGACGCTTGTGCGTGACGGTGACCACCGGCTGTCGCGGCCGCAGGATCTCGATCTTCTCATCCGCACGGTTTCCGGTCTGGCAGAACGCGTAGCCGCAACACAATAACGGGCAACAGCATAACGGGGCATCATCATGCGCTTTTCGGTCATCGCGTCATCGGCGGTTGCTGCCATTGTCGGCTTCGGCGGCACGCTGGCGCTGATCATCGCCGCCGCACAGGTTCTAGGCGCAACCCAGGCCCAAACGGCCAGCTGGGTCACGGCCATCTGCCTTTCGATCGCCGCCTCTTCCGCCTGGCTGAGCACGCGCTATCGCATGCCCATCATCGCGGCATGGTCGACACCCGGACTGGCGCTGATCGGTGCGAGCGCCGGTTTCACCATGGCCGAAGCGGTCGGCGCCTTCATCGTGACGGCGCTGGCGTTGATTGCCACCGGACTGATCCGCCAACTGTCGGTGCTGGTGTCACGCATACCCGCATCGGTTGCCTCCGGCATGCTTGCGGGCGTCTTGCTCAGCTTCGTCATCGCTGCCGCAAAGACCGTCCCCTTCGATCCTGTTTTCGTCCTGCCGCTGGTGGCGCTGTTCTTCCTGATCCGCCTCTTCAACCCATCGCTGGCGGTCATCGCGGTTCTGGTGGTCGGCATGATCTTCGCGCTTGTTTCTGGTCGCTCGCCAACCCTGCCCGCACCGGAAATCTCGACGCTCACCCTCGTCTGGCCGGAATTTCATCTGGGCGCGATGATCGGCCTCGCCTTGCCGCTCTATCTCGTGACCATGGCTTCGCAGAACCTGCCCGGTTTCGCAGTGCTGCGCGCATCCGGCTATGAGCCGCCGACCAGCGCCTGCCTGCGCGTGACGGGCTTGTTCTCCATTCTGTCCGCACCCTTCGGCGCATCGACCACCAATCTGGCAGCAATTTCGGCAGCGCTCTGCACCAATCCCGACGCGCATCCAGATCCGACCAAGCGCTGGCTGACCGGCCCCGTCTACGCGGCAATCTATGTAATATTCGCTTTGTTCGGCGCATCGCTGGTCGCGATCTTCGCCGTCTTGCCGACAACGCTGATCGCGCTGGTCGCCGGTCTTGCCCTGACCGGCCCGTTCATCAATGCCATGTCACTGGCCCTGAAAGACGAACCGGAGCGCCTCGCAGCCACGATTACCTTCGCTGTCACCGCCTCCGGCATGGCATTTTTCGGGGTCGGCTCCGCCTTCTGGGCCCTGATTGCCGGGCTTGCCGTTACTTTTCTCGAACATTTTCGCAAAAAAATTTCGAGATAATCACATTAGTTAGCTTGGACCCTGCCTGAAACGAAGTGGAATCGGATTACGACATTCTTGAAATGCCGCAATCCCTTCACCAATTCGAAATCAAGCCGCCAGACACAAATGTCCGCATGATGTGGACTTGGCAGGCCTGATTATTATGGAGCAGACCATGACCAATTCCGCATTGATCCGACCGGCATGGACGCCAGCCACGATTGCGCTGATGGTGCTCGGCTTCTTTCTCTTCTGGCCGCTTGGCCTTGCCATGCTCGCCTATATTCTTTGGGGCGACCGCCTCGAAGGGTTCAAGCGCGGCGTCAACGAGAAGACCGATTCCATGTTCGGTTCTTTCCGCAACTGCCGCAAGAGCGAGAGCTTCAACTTTGGCAGCGCAACCGGCAATGCAGCCTTCGACGACTGGCGTCGCGAAGAACTGGACCGCCTTGCCGAAGAGCGCCGCAAGCTTGACGAAGCCCGCGCCGAATTCGAATCCTATGCCGCTGAGCTTCGCCGCGCACGCGACAAGGAAGAGTTCGACCGCTTCATGGCCGAGCGTCGCGCTGCTGCCAAGAAGACGCCAGCCAAGGGTGGCAAGAACGACATCACTGATCTTTGATAGGGTATAACACCCTGAAATCTCTCGAAACGGCGCGATTTTACCGCGCCGTTTTGCTTAAAAGAGCTTTTTTGTCTGGCTTTTCACACGAATCGCTTATTCTTAAGCGATGGGCTTATCCTTCCTTCGGCAAATCAGCGGCAACAGGGCATCAGCCAATACGGCGACTGTCCGGAGCGAACGCATCCATGCGGTGGCGGGTCGCGAGCTGCCGTTACGTGTGTTCGAAAACCCGCGCGCCAAACGGCTGACACTGCGCATCGAAGCTGGCGGAAAAGGACTGCGCATCACTGTCCCGCCCGGCCTGCCCGAGCGCGAAGTACAGAGCTTTCTCAAGCGCCATCAGGGCTGGATCGAAAGCCGCATCACCAAACTGCCGGATCAACCCGGTGTGCGTCCCGGTGTGAAAATTCCCATTCGCGGCGTGCCGCACCTCATCATGCATCAGCCCGGACGCGGCACAGTCGACCTTCTTGAAGGCAATGTGCTGCTGGTTCATGGCGATCCCAGTCATTTGCCGCGCCGTCTGGCCGATTATCTCAAAGGGCAGGTGAAGCGGGATATCGAAACGCTGGTGGTACGCCATACGGCGACTGTCGGGCGCAAGGCCAAGGCTGTCCGCTTCAAGGACACCAAGAGCCGCTGGGGTTCGTGCACCTCGGATGGCGTTCTTTCCTTTTCATGGCGTATCGGCATGGCACCCCCGGCCGTCATCAACTATCTCGTCGCTCATGAAGTCGCGCATCTGATCGAGATGAATCATGGGCCGCAATTCTGGAAACTCTGTCAGGAGCTTTGCCCCGATACGGAACGCTGCAAGGCGTGGCTGAAGCGAAATGGCAGCGCATTACAGGCTATAGACTTTACATGAACCCATCGATACTGACCGCCGCCAAGGTGCTGTGGGACTACCACTGCATTTACGATCCCATTCCGGCATCCGATGTGATCATCGGACTGGGCAGCTACGATCTGCGCGTGGCGGAGCGCGCCGCCGATCTCTATCTCGAAGGCATGGCCCCGCTGGTGATCTTCACCGGCAAAAGCGGTCACTGGACCGAAAACCTTTACCCCGCCAGCGAGGCGGAAGCCTTTGCCGAAGTGGCAATGCGGCGCGGTGTGCCCGAAGAGGCAATCACCATCGAACCGAACGCCACCAATATTGGTGAGAACATCCGGTTCTCGCTCGAAAAAATGCTGCCGGGCGTGATCAGCCCGATTTTCGTCACCAAGCCGCAGACACAACGCCGCGTCCACGCCACCGTCGCGCGGCAATGGCCGGAAGCAAAGGCCAGCGTAACGGCGCCGCTCCTTTCCTTCGAAGAACAGCCGACACCTTCCTATCCGCTGGAGATGCTCATCAACGAGATGACCGGCGATCTGGAGCGCATTCTGGACTATCCGGCCAAAGGCTACCAGATTGCGCAGGCTGTTCCCATGGAGGTCATGGAAGCGTATGATTTCCTGATCGCACGCGGTTTTGACGGACATACCGTCAGAGATTAGTTGCGAATAGGTGCGAACGGCTTGAGAAGCGCCTCGTTTTGTGCGACGGGAAACCCATGGCTTTGGATATCAAGATATGCGGGCTGAAAACGCCTGATACTGTCGCTGCCGCTCTCGACGGCGGTGCGACGCATATCGGCTTTATCTTTTTTCCAAAGAGCCCCCGCAATATCGCACCCGATGCCGCAGCCGCGCTGCGCCCTGCCGCGCTTGGTCGGGCCAAAGTTGTTGCCGTGACCGTTGATGCCGACGATGCGATGCTGGACGAAATCGTCAGCGCCGTAAAACCGGATATTCTGCAACTGCATGGTCATGAAACGCCGGAGCGTGTGCGCTTTGTAAAAGAGCGCTACGGCCTGCCGGTCATGAAGGCCTTTGCGATCCGCAGCGCTGACGATCTGGCCGCTATCGCACCCTATAAGGGCATTGCCGACCGCTTCCTGTTCGACGCCAAACCGCCGAAGGGATCGGAATTGCCGGGCGGCAACGGGGTCTCCTTCGATTGGGGCCTGCTCGATGCGCTTGACGCGGATGTCGATTACATGCTTTCCGGTGGATTGAACGCTGGCAACATTGCCGAGGCGCTGCACGAGACGCACGCGCCGGGCATCGACATATCGTCTGGCGTCGAGCGCGCACCGGGCGAAAAGGACGTGCGTCTCATTGAAGATTTTTTCCAGGCTGTCGCCGATGCGGATGTATCACCGTCCGCCAGACATACCCAGACAGGAGTGGCCTGAACATGACGGAGCGGAAGCGTTGAACAAGCCGGTTGAACCCAATTCTTATAAGACAGGCCCGGATGAAGAGGGCATGTTCGGTATTTTCGGCGGACGTTTCGTCGCCGAGACGCTGATGCCGCTGATCCTCGAATTGCAGGAGGCCTATGAAACGGCCAAGAACGATCCTGAATTCAAGGCCGAGCTTTCCGCCCTTTCGACCTATTATGCTGGTCGGCCTTCCAAGCTGTATTTTGCTGAAGGCCTGACCAAGCATTTGGGCGGCGCGAAGATTTACTTCAAGCGCGAAGACCTGAACCACACGGGCAGCCACAAGATCAACAACTGCCTCGGCCAGATTCTGCTGGCCAAGCGCATGGGCAAGACGCGCATCATCGCCGAGACCGGCGCTGGCCAGCACGGCGTTGCATCAGCCACCGTCGCGGCACGTTTCGGCCTGCCTTGCGTCGTCTATATGGGTGCAACGGACGTTGAACGTCAGAAGCCGAATGTGTTCCGCATGAAGCTGCTGGGTGCCGAAGTGAAGCCGGTCACGGCTGGCAACGGCACGCTCAAGGACGCGATGAACGAAGCGCTTCGCGACTGGGTCACGAATGTTGAAGACACCTATTACCTGATTGGCACGGCTGCCGGTCCGCATCCTTATCCGGAACTGGTCCGCGACTTCCAGTCGGTCATCGGCACGGAAGCCCGTCAGCAGATTCTCGAACAGGAAGGTCGTCTGCCGGATGTCATCATCGCGGCTGTCGGCGGCGGTTCCAACGCCATCGGCCTGTTCCATCCTTTCCTCGACGACGCATCAGTCAAGATCGTCGGCGTCGAGGCAGGCGGTCACGGTCTCGACGGTGACGAGCATTGCGCATCGATGAGCGCGGGTCGTCCCGGCGTTCTGCACGGCAACCGCACCTATCTGCTCCAGAATGAAGACGGCCAGATTCTCGAAGGCCATTCGGTTTCCGCCGGTCTCGACTATCCGGGTGTTGGCCCGGAACATTCCTGGCTCAAGGATTCGGGTCGCGTCGATTACGTGCCGATCCTCGACACGGAAGCACTGGATGCCTTCCAGCTTGCAACCCGCGTCGAAGGCATCATTCCGGCGCTCGAATCCGCCCATGCCATTGCGCAGGCCGTCAAGATGGCGCCAACCATGGGCAAGGACCAGATCATGATCGTCAACCTGTCTGGCCGTGGCGACAAGGACGTCCACACGGTCGGCAAGCTGCTCGGCATGGATATCTGAGGACAGAATGGGCAAAGACGCTGCCGAGCTTTCCACCTACAGACCGCGCGCCGCATGGTTCGACGGGCTGACGGAATGCGGCCCGGCGACGATCAAGCTCAACATCATTGAAGCGGACCCTTCCAATCCGCTTGCCGAAGCTGCGGTGGGCATCGCCCGCAGGCAGATCGCAAATGCTGCGGCAAGGCTCGAAGCCCTGCCGCATCAGGACGCCGGTTTCGCCATTCTCCATCAGGGTGAGGAAAGCCTGTGGCTTCTGCTCCACTGGTGGCTGGAAGGCGGCATCGCAACGGAAATGCTGTGGCAGTCCGAACTCGGCGACGAGATCGAATTCATGCCCGCACAGCCTTTGCTGATGGCCTGCGTCTGGGAACTCGGAATTATTGACTTTGAACGGCGCGCTTGGATGGAGACGGCCATGTCCGGCAAACCCATCGCCGATTATCTTGCGCGCACTTTGCCACGGGGCACGGTATGACCACTCGCATCGACACCAAATTCGCCGCATTGAAGACCGAAGGCCGTCCGGCGCTGGTCACATATTTCATGGGTGGCGATCCCGACCTCGAAACCTCGCTCAAGATCATGAAGGCGCTGCCGAAGGCCGGTGCGGATGTGATCGAGCTGGGCATGGCCTTTTCCGATCCGATGGCTGACGGCCCGGCTATCGAGGCTGCTGGTCTGCGCGCCCTGAAAGCCGGACAGTCGCTGACCAAGACGCTCTACATGGCAGCCGAATTCCGCAAGGAAGACGACACGACCCCGATCGTGCTGATGGGCTATTACAATCCGATCTATATCTATGGCGTCGAGCGCTTTCTCGCCGATGCCAAGGCTTCCGGCGTTGATGGCCTGATCATTGTTGATCTGCCGTCGGAAATGGATGCTGAGCTTTGCGTCCCGGCCATGAAAGCCGGTATCAACTTCGTTCGCCTGACTACGCCGACCACCGACGACAACCGTCTGCCGAAGGTTCTGCATAATGCATCGGGCTTCGTCTATTACGTCTCGATGAACGGCATCACGGGCTCGGCCATCGCCGATACGGCGCGCGTCGGCGACGCGGTGCGTCACATCAAGAAGAGCACCGATCTGCCGATCTGCGTCGGCTTCGGCATCAAGACGCCGGAACAGGCTGCTGCCATTGCCGCCCATGCGGATGGCGTTGTCGTTGGCACGGCAATCGTCAATGCGGTGGCCAGTGAATTGACGCCGGAAGGTGCCCTTAAGGGCGATCCTGTGGCCGCTGTGAGCAAACTTGTCGGTGCACTGGCGCAAAGCGTTCGCACAACACGCCTTGAAGCCGCCCAATAAATCGTCCATTTAAGCGGGTAGAGTTGCTTTTCCGCATAAGCGGGCGCAAAGACGCCCGCACTTTCTGTCGGAACTGCTTGCCGTCGAAGAACAAGAAACGGAACCAAACGTCATGAACTGGATCACCAACTACGTTCGTCCGAAGATCAATTCGATGCTTGGTCGTCGCGAAATGCCGGAAAACCTCTGGATCAAGGATCCGTCGACCGGCGAGATGGTGTTTCACAAGGATCTGGAGAGCAACCAGTTCGTGATCCCGTCTTCGGGCCATCACATGCGCATCAAGGCGAAAGACCGCCTGCGCTTCTTCTTCGACAATGGCGAATATACCACGCTCGACGCACCGAAGGTTCCGGTTGATCCGCTGAAATTCCGCGACGAGAAGAAATATATCGACCGCCTCAAGGATTACCGCACCCGCACTGGCATGGACGATGCCATCGTCAATGGCCTCGGCACCATCGAAGGCCTGCCGATTGTCGCCACCGTGCAGGATTTCGGCTTCATGGGCGGCTCGCTCGGCATGGGCGCTGGCGAAGCGATCATTCAGGGCTTCGAAAAGGCCATTGAGCTGAAGCGTCCGCTGGTTCTGTTCGCAGCATCGGGCGGCGCGCGCATGCAGGAAGGTATTCTCTCGCTGATGCAGCTTCCGCGCACCACCGTTGCCGTGGAAATGCTGAAAGAAGCAGGCCTGCCTTACATCGTCGTGCTCACCAACCCGACCACAGGTGGCGTGACAGCTTCCTACGCCATGCTGGGCGACATTCACATTGCCGAGCCGGGCGCACTGATCGGCTTTGCCGGTCCGCGCGTGATCGAACAGACCATCCGCGAAAAGCTGCCGGAAGGCTTCCAGAGCGCTGAATATCTGATGGAGCACGGCATGGTGGACATGGTTGTGCCACGCACCGAGCTGAAGGAAACGATTGCACGTCTCCTGAAAATCATGACCAAACAGCCGGCCAACACCGACAGCCCGGTATCGCCAAAGCCGGATAGCGATAGCAAGGCGGCCTGACATGGGCAGCCAGATCGTGGCAGGCAAGGCGGCTGCCGCTATCGAGCGGCTAATGCAACTGCATCCGAAAGGATTTGACCTCTCTCTGGACCGCATTCGCGGTCTATTGGAGAGGCTTGGCAATCCGCATCTCAAACTACCGCCAGTGATCCATATTGCCGGGACCAACGGCAAGGGATCGGCGACCGCCTTCTGCCGCGCCATTCTTGAGGCGGGCGGCTTTGACGTCCACGTCCACACCTCTCCGCATCTGGTCAACTGGCACGAGCGCTATCGTCTGGCTGCGCCCGGCGGCGGCAAGCTGGTCGAGGACGATGTACTGGCCGATGCCATCGAGCGCGTTGCGACTGCCAATGGCGGCCAGCACATTACGGTCTTTGAAATTCTCACCGCCGTAGCCTTTGTGCTGTTTGCCGAGCATCCCGCCGATGTCGTCATCATGGAAGTCGGCCTTGGCGGTCGTTTTGACGCGACCAACGTCATTCCCGAACCTGCCGTATCGCTGATCATGCCGGTCTCCATCGACCATCAGGCTTTTCTTGGCGACCGCGTGGAGCTGATCGCCGCCGAAAAGGCCGGGATCATCAAGAAGGATTGCCCGGTTGTTGTCGGCTTTCAGCCTTTCGATGCGGCGCGGGAAGTGCTCGTTTCCACGGCGGATCGTCTGGGCTGCCCTGTATCAGTGTACGGACAGGATTTCCTGGCCTTTGAAGAACATGGCCGCATGGTCTTCCAGAACGAAGACGGGCTGATTGATCTGCCGCTTCCGCGCCTGCCCGGCCGTCACCAGATTGCCAATGCCGCCGCCGCTATCGAAACAGTGCAGCTTGCGGGCTTCAACATCCCCGACAAGGCCGTCGAAAAAGCGCTGATGGTTGTGGATTGGCCCGCGCGCATGCAGCGGCTGACCCACGGAACACTGGTCGATCTCGCACCGGCAACGTCGGAAATCTGGCTCGACGGTGGTCACAATCCGGGTGCAGGCGCAGTGATCGCGGAAGCTTTCGGCGATCTCGAAGAACGCAATGCGCGTCCGCTGTTCCTGATTACCGGCATGATCAACACCAAGGACCCTGTCGGCTATTTTGAGGCTTTTGCGGGCATGGCGCGCCATGTCTTCACCGTGCCGATCCCATCCAGCGATGCAGGCATACCGAACGATGCGCTGGCCGTATCGGCCCAAAAGGCTGGTCTGTCAGCCGAACCGGTCCACTCGGTCGCCAATGCGCTGAAGCTCCTGCACGATACATGGCCTGCCGATGAAATCCCGCCGCGCATCCTGATTGGTGGCTCGCTTTATCTAGCTGGCGAAGTATTGGAAGAGAACAATACACCACCCACCTAATAAAATTAGAATATTATGAGATAATTATTAATCACTCTTTCGCTTTTATTTATATCCATTAATTACTGATTGTATTTTTAATAATGGATATTTAAATGCGAAATACAATTATTATTTCAACAATTATATTTTTGAGCTTTTCGGCTACATCTTCTTTTGCTGCAAGTACCACAAACGGAGCCTACACAAAGGGAATTCGCACTAAGGTAATGCCATTTTGCGCTATCGGCACGAATCCTTCTGCCGATGGCAAATACTATATTCTGGGCACGCATGACGAATGCAAGCCGATTAATACCGGCAACACCGACATCAAGAAGAAGTTGAAATAAGCCCACGCGGGCTTCTTCAAGCAATAAAAAACCCGGCACCAAGGCCGGGTTTTTTATTGGAATGCTGTTATGCCGTTTTAACACGCATCTTATCCGAAAACTGTTTCACAGTTTTCGGGATGCGCTCTGATTAAGCGGCAGAAGCCTTGATCCAGTCGGCAAGGCGGCTCTTCGGAGCAGCGCCAACCATATTGGCGGCGAGTTCGCCGTCCTTGAACATCAGGAGCGTCGGGATCGAGCGCACACCGAACTGGGCTGCGAGTTCCGGATTTTCATCGATGTTGACCTTGGCGATCTTGACCTGACCTGCCATTTCCGCAGCGATCTCATCAAGCGCCGGAGCGATCATCTTGCATGGACCGCACCATTCCGCCCAGAAATCCACCACGACCGGCTCGTTCGACTGAAGAACGTCCGACTGAAAATTGCTGTTATCGACCTTAACGGTTGCCATAGGGCTATCCTCTACATTGGTAAGAACGGCAGACATCTTCACAGACTCACACGCAATCCGCTCTTTCTTCGCTATATCATGTGGCGTGTCTGCTGCCATCCGTCAAGTTCTAGTTATTGAACTTTCCTTGAGAGTCTTTCAGCGCCTGCATGGCTTCATCAAGCACAGTATCAGACAGCGGCAAAAGGAACGGTCCCTCGGTAAAAAGCAATGCTGTTTCCACGACCCGCCCCGGATAGAGCGGCTCCAGCAGCGCCTTATAAAGTGCGAGCTGTGCACGATAGGCAAATGGAACCGCCTCGACGGTCTTTGGCGGCGGCCTGTTGGTCTTATAGTCGACGACGAGCACGCGGGTCTCGTCAACACTGATACGATCGACCTGACCGGACACGGCATGATCGCGCCCGCCAAGATTGATCGTGCCCATGATTGCAACTTCGCCACGGGAACCAGACGCGAAAACCGGTGCAAATCGCTGATCACCCAGTATAGCCTTCACGCTCAGAACGGCATTGTGGCGCTCGGCCTCCGGCCAGTCACCCGCTATCCGGGCGAGATAATCTTCCGCCAGCTTTTCCCGCTCTCCCTCCGGAACTTCAGGCAGATATTGCAGCAGCATGTGGATGGCCGTGCCGCGTCGCAAGGCAAAGCCGGGCGCACCGTCACCGACGATATCCCCGAGCACAGGCGAGCTGACGTCAAGCGGCGGCTCTTCATCCGCCTCGATCAATGCTGATGCACCAGAAGGCGCAAGAGGACGCGGGAGACCCGCTTCGGGCTTCACCGGCAGCAGATATTCCGGCGGCAGATCGGGCAATGGGGTCGCCTTTGCCTGATCCGGCTCGATAATTTCCGTCAATCCGCGTGGCGTGTTGCGGTAGCGCCGGGCGGCGACACCTTGCACGGGATGCACGAAGGTCTCGGATTTGATGGCAAGCGCGTCCTCGGCAAGCCGGTGCCATGTCTCACCGCTCTCGCGCGTGCCGCGATAGCCACAGATGATGAGGCGGTCTTCGGCGCGCGTCATGCCGACATAAAGCAGGCGGCGATATTCTTCCTCAGCGCGGACTTTCAGCTCTTCGACACGTGAAGCGGTAAAGCCGGTCTGCCACCCGCCATTCGGCTGCCAGAGATAGCCTTTCACTGGCGCACCATCGTTCGGCAGATCATAGGGGATCAGCTTTGGCGCACGGCTTCCGGTCCAGACGGCGCTGCCGGGATCAACCAGAAACACCACCGCACCCTCAAGGCCTTTGGCCGCGTGGACCGTCATGAGGCGCACTTCGTTGCGGCCCTGATCCAGCTCACGTTTGATTTCCGGCGAGGCTGCATCCAGCGTTTCAAGGAAAGCCTGCAAGCCCGGCAGACCCGCACGCTCGGCAGAAAGCGCGTAGTTTTGAAACTCGTCGATAATGTCGCCCGCTTCCGGCCCAAGCCGCGCCAGAAGCTTTCGGCGCGCGCCGTCGGCGCTTAGAATGCGCGCATAGAACTCGAAAACTGGCATCGTGTCGGCCATGCCGCGCCAGCGGCTCAAGGTCTTGTGGATCGCGCCAAGCGCCTCATCGTCACGCGAGACGCGATAGAGATGCTCGAACAGCGTCGAGCCTGACCCACGCGGATAAGCGAGCGCAAACAGCCTGTCATCATCCCAGCCGAAGAGCGGGCTTTTGAGAAGCGAAGCCAGCGAAAGATCATCCGAGGGCTGCAAAACGAAACGCCCGAGCGCCATCAGATCCTGAATGGCGATATGGCTGGTGAGGCGCAGACGGTCCGCACCGGCCACAGGCACGCCAAGGTTCTTCAGCGCCCGTGACAAGGCAGGCATGAACTGATCACGCTTGCGCACCAGCACCATGATATCACGCGGCGCGATGCGCCGGTTCTGACCCGGTATGGGTTCGCCTCTATCCAGCCAGTAGCGAATGGTGGCGGCGATCTGTTCGGCCAGTCGCACGGCGGGTGCCGCAAGATGATCGACAGGCACGCGCCAGTCATCCGGCTCTTCCACCGCTTCCGGCGTCAACATATCCCAGATTTCCACTTCGCCTGGCGCGTCGGCGCGAATGGCATCGTGGACCGTAGCGCCCGCAAGCCCACGATTGGCTTCCGGTCTTGCAAACACTTCATCCACCGCCTGCAACACATCAGGAGCCGAGCGGAACGAGAAGTTGAGACTGACGCGCTCGAATTTCAGATCGGCATCGCCTGCGCGAAGACTGACTGAGCGGCCCTGCGCGGCAAAATCCTCCGGCACGGCCCCCTGGAACGAATAGATCGACTGCTTTTCGTCGCCGACGGCAAACAGCGTGCGTTGCAGATTGCGCTGGCCGAGACCGGCAAAAAACTCCTCCGACAGCATGCGAATGACCTGCCACTGGTCGGGGCTGGTATCCTGCGCTTCATCAACGAGGATATGATCGATGCCGCGATCAAGCTTGTACTGCACCCACTGCCCTGCCCCATCGCGGGCGAGCAGCGCCACGGTTCGCGTGATCAGATCTTCAAAGTCGAGCAGGCCGCGCTTGCGCTTGAGATCATGATAGCGTTGCAGGAGATCATCGATCAGCGTCAGCGCAGCCAGATTGAGCCGCACGAGACGCAATTCCTTCAGCCGGTCGAGCCCCATTTCAACACGGGCAGCAGCGCCATCGAACGCCTCCTCGAATTCCGGCAGCAGTTTCTTCACTGCCGCCGAACCGACATAGCCACCTGATTTCGGCTCTCCGGTGCTTTTCAGAAATGCAGCGCGCAGCACGGCCTCGCGGTCACGGGCGGCGCTCACTTTGTCGTAGCGCTTCAGCTGTAGCGCAAAATCATGCGCACGCGCCGCACCCTTCTGGATCGAAAGAATGAGATCGAGCGCGTCATCGGAAAATTCAGGGACCGGCCAGAGTTCAGCCAGAATATCGCTTTCGCGCTCATCCGGATCGAAGCCAAAGGCGCGATGCAGAGTCTCGACACGCGTTTCGGCGACGCCCAACTCGGCGATATAGCGCTGTAGGCCGTTACGCCGGTTTACAGCCTCGTCCAGCAGCGACTGCAGCCCCATTTCGCCTGATGCCTGCAAGACATCGGCAAAGGCCGCTGCAATATCCGTATCGCCGCCGCCATGCGCGGTTTCGAGCAGCTGACGCCGTGCTTCGCCCACGAGTGCTGCCTGCATCAGGTCGTCCATCATCTCGAAATGACCGGCGATATTCGCCTCAAGTGGAAACTGATGCAGGATGGCTTCGCAAAACGCGTGGATGGTCTGAATTTTCAGGCCGCCCGGCGTTTCCAGTGCGCGGGCGAACAGCCGCCGTGCCACCGCGAGACGGGGAGCGCCCGGCCTGCGACCTTCAAGCGATTTCAACCGCTCGGCCAGTTCACTATCCGGCAGCACCGCCCATTCCGACAGACGCGCAAAAACACGGTTCTGCATCACGGCTGCCGCAGCCTTCGTATAGGTGAGGCAGAGAATTTTCGAGGGATCGGTCCCTTCGAGCAACAGGCGGATAACGCGTTCGGTCAGAACATGCGTCTTTCCAGATCCGGCGTTGGCCGACACCCAGACAGAGGCGGCGGGATCGGCTGCCCGTGTCTGTGCGTCGATGGTTTCCGGCGGGATATAGAGTTTCTTCTTCATTCGCCGCCCTCCCCACCGGCATCGCCGCCAGCGGACCATTCCAGCACACGTGCAAGGTGATCATAGTCGCCCGTCAGCTCAGTTTCACGGAACGGTAGCGCGCGCGAAAGATAACCCTTATCCGGCTTCTGATATTCAGCAAGCAATTGCGCAAGGCGTTGCCACGCTTCTTCACCCAAAGCGGGTGCGGTTTTTTCCGATGGCGGTCTGCTGATCTTCAAGATGGATTCCGGTTTCACCTCGCCCCCGGCACGAAGCCGCACATAGGTGAGATCCGACGCCCGAACAGAGCCCACCTCGCGGAATGCGCCGCGCACCAGAAGAGCAGCCTCCAGCGCCAGCTGCGGCGACAGGAGGACATGCGCCTGACGCGGCGAAGGCGTAGAGCCGGTTTTATAGTCGATGATATCCGCGGTGCCGTCCCGCATCAGATCGATACGGTCAGCGCGGCCTGAAAGGGTGATACCAAGGTTTTCGATCTCCCGTTTATCCGAGGCGATTTCCGCAAACCGTGTCTGTACATTATAGGCGCGCTCCCGCTCCCATTCGAGAAACTGGGGGATCAGCGCCGTGAAACGCGGCCACCAGACGGCTTCGATCTCGGTCGGCAAATCCATATCGGCAAACAGGATGCGCCCCAGTTCCATCAAACGCTCGGCGGCATCGGGAGCCAGCGGATCGATATTTTCCTGCGTGAAATGTCCAAGAATGTCATGGAACAGCGTGCCGCGTTCCGCCGCCGCCGGATCACGAATCAATGGCTCCAGCGGACGCAGCTTGAGAATTTTCTTGGCGAAAATCGCGTAAGGATCGCGACGCAGTGTTTCCACTTCCGTGACGGAGAAATGTTTGGGCCGCGCTGCAACCGGCGGCGCAGGCTCAGGCCTCTTGACGAAAGGTACATCCGGTGCACGATCAATCTCCCGCGACCAGTGCAGGAAACGCTGGCCACGCTGGCGCATTTCCTTTGTCACATCCGCACCCAGCACAGTTTCCAGCCGCTGCAACCAGCGCGATGTCACCGTTGGTGCGTTGTCGGAACGCTGCGAGCGCGACAGCACCACATGGTCCATGCCAAGCGCCATTTGGAAATCATGCGCGGCAAGGCCCGTGCGCCGCTCTGGCGGATCAAGCGCGATCATCGCTTTCATCGGGCGCGACATGAAGGGATCGTTGCGGGTCTTGGCAGGCCAGCTGCCTTCGTTCAGACCGCCGATCACCACCGTGTCGACCGTCTGCAGCCGCGCTTCGAGCGCACCCCAGACGAAGACGCGCGGATGACCGCCCGGATGCGGCTTGACCGTTTCGCCAGCCATCAGTGCATCCAGAATTGCAGGCCATTCGCTGGCTTCGAAATCCAGTTCCGACTCGCTCGAAACCAGACCGCGCAGGAAGGAGGCAACCTTTTCGCCGCGCTCACCGGAATAGAAGGCCGCGACACTGCCGTTTTCATCGCGCGCCATGTTCTCAATGGCTTCAGCTGTTGCCCGTGCTATCTCAGCAATATTGGTTCGTCGGCTTGTTGTCGCGAAAGGCGCCAACGGCGCAACAGCCTGGGACAGGTTTTCGCAAAGACCGCGCGCGGCGGCGATCATCTCCGGCGTGATACTGTCGTGCCATGCCGGACGCCAGGACTGGTTGGCGCTTTCTTCCAGTCGTCGATCGAAAAAAGCTGGCAGATCAGTGACCGAAGCGCGGCCCGTGCCGCCGCGAAAGGCAACAAGCTCCAGCGTTTCGCCAGCCAGACGCCGGTCGATGCGCGGTGTTTCCAGCCGCAGCAAAGGGTGCTTCACCAGCGCCAGCAAGGCCACCGGATCGCCGGGATTGAACACCGTTTCGACCGTCAGGCGCAGAAGCGTCGAGGTCTCTACATCGCGCAAATGCCGCCCGCCGGAATCATCGGCATCAATGCCGAAACGCGCCAGTTCGCCAACCACGCGCCGCGCCAGATTGCGATCCGCCGTCACCAGCGCCGCGATCTTGCCCTCCTCGTGAATGGCATTGCGCAGCGCCAGCGCCACCGACAGGGCTTCCTCGCGTTCGTTTGCCGCCTCAATGAGGTCGATTTTGTGGGCCGAAGCCAGAAGAACATCCGGCTGCATATCCGGGTGTTGGCTGAGCGCACCCCACGCATCAGTCGTTTCCGCCGGCCGCAGCGCTTCACTCACAACGCGTTCCAGAACACGCTTCGATTTTTTCTTGCGCATGATCTCATCCGAAAAGTCTGTCAACTTTTCGGGATCATGCGTCGGCATATCCTCAATATGCTCGACATCTTCGCGAAGAGTCCCGATAGCACGCAGCAACTTGTGCAGGCCATATTGCGGATGTCCGAAGGTCGAGGGATTGTCCTCGGCCTCGCCCAGCATTTTCCACGCATCATCGTCCAGATCACGATCAAGCCCCGGCAGAACGACTGCGCCATTCGGCAGATGGGCGATAACGGAAACCAGTTCGGCGGTGGCCGGAATGGAACCCGTTGAACCAGCGGCGATGACCGGCCCCGGAGGTGGGTTATCGCGCAGGCGCGCCACCTCACCCCAGATCAACTCGTTGCGGTGTGCTGCCGGATTGGACAGCTTGCGCTCGGCCAGAATATCGGGCCACAGCTTGGTGACGATATCGAGGAAACCGAGCGTCACCCGCCACCAGTCGGCAAGATCGTCCGGCGCGATCGTGGCAAGTTCACTCCATTTCGCGCCATCGGTTTCCACCTGATCCATCAGCCCGGCCAGATCGCGGGCCAGCCAGATGGCATCGGCGGTCGTGGCCGGAACCGATACATCGTCAACGCCGAACAGCGCACGCACATGGGCAGGCAGGGATTCACGCCATGGACGGATCAGACGCGCCAGCAGCAAAAGCCGCTCGGCCTTTGCAATTGGCGGGTTGAGGTCGAACACGCCCGCCGCCCCAGCATTGAAAAAAGCCGCGTCCTCATCCACATCGCCCAGCGGTCGTATCGCTGGCAAAATAGCGCTCTTAGCCGGATTCATATCGACGATAACAGATCGCAGAGCACGCGCTGCACGACGCGTCGGAACGTAAATGGTTGCGCTGGCCAGTGCCAGAGGATCTGCTGGATTGCCGGGAAAACCTTCGATCAGCCTTCCCTCAAGCAGGGCCTTGGCAAAGGCTGGCAGGAAGGGCGTTCCGGAAGGAATGGAAAACAGCCTTGGCTTTGTTTTGCTCATGCTGTTTCTCTCCTTCATCAATTACCTTGGCTCAAACCAGTGCGGAAAGTGCGGCCTCCGCTTGCGCTATGGCCTCTGGCGTTCCGACCGTCAGCCAATGCCCCACCATGGGCATACCATAAAGACGGCCTTCAGCGATGGCCTTATCGAAATATCGATTGAGCGACGCCACTTCAGGCGTTGCACCTGCAAAAATGCGCGGGTGAATGATACCAGCCCCGGCATAGATCAGCGGCGTTCCGGGCACATCGCGAGCACGGCGCAAACGGCCTGCATCATCGGCGACGAAATCGCCCTTCCCTTCGAAACCAGTGGCCTGATCAAGCCCCGCCGTCATCAGCAGGATATCCATGCAGGTATCGTCCCAGGCTTCGCCTAAAGCCGTAAGATTGGGCTTCGCTGTATCACCCACCCAGAATGTATCGGCGTTCAGAAGATAGAACGGAGACGTTCCCAGCTGTGGCAATGCCTTTACGATACCGCCTGCGGAATCGAGCAGCAGATCACGCTCGTCGGAAATGACGATATGCGGCTCCGCGCGGTCAGCGAGATAGGTATCCAGTTGGTCGGCTAAATAATGGACATTTACCACCGCGTTGGGCACGCCAACAGCTTCCAGCGCGTCCAGACCCCAGTCGATCAGTGGCTTTCCCGCGACTTTGACCAGCGGCTTTGGAATTGTCTCGGTGATGGGGCGCATACGCTTGCCAAGCCCCGCCGCCAGAACCATGGCCGTCTCAGGCATTTTCATTGCGCACGAACCCTTCCTGCATCAACCCCAATTCGCGGAACCATGCCGCCACGGGCGCCATGACCGGATGAACAAGCACACGCCCGAGATAATCATGGATGCGCGGCAGATGGTTGAGATAAGCCGGTTTGCCGTCGCGCTCATCAAGCCGCACAAAGAGTCCGAGCAGCTTGGCATTGCGTTGCGCGCCCATGGCCGCATAGGCCTTGCGGAACAGAGCTTCGTCGAAAGCATGGCCGAGGCGACGGCGCTCCTCACAATAAGCCGCCACGACCGCCTGCTCCAGTTCGACGGAGATCGTCACGCGCGCGTCGAGCGCCAGCGAGGCCACATCATATGCAGCGGGACCGATCATCGCGTCCTGAAAATCGATGGTTCCGATCCTGTCCTTGCCTTCGGCTTCCGGAAACCAGAACAGGTTCGGCGAATGATAATCGCGCAGCAAAAGGCTCTGTTCGACATCAGCGATATCGACAATCACCCTGTCCCACGCGGCTTCGTAAGCCTGCTTTTCAGCGTCGGTCAGTTGCCGCCCCATCATGCGCGGCGCATACCACTGCCCGACAAGGCTCACCTCAATCATCATGGCATCACGGTCGAAAGGCGCAATCAGGTGATAGGCGTAGCCATCGAGCGGCACGCGGTTCGGCCAGTCCACACCATGCACATGCGCGAGAAAGCGCCCTGCCGCCTCGTAGCGTTCCGCCACCGGCTCACCGGATTCAGCACGCATGCCCTCTACGCCCAGATTTTCCAGAACCAGAAAACCTGCATCCAGATCAGCGGCGCGCATGTCCGGCACACGAAAACCATGCGCGGCCAGAAGCCCGTCAATGGCCGCGAAAGCCAGGATATTTTCGGCCAGATGCGCAATCTGCCGATAGGTCTTGCCGTCACGCAACGGCGGATCATAGGGCATCTGCGGCGCATTCATGAGAATTTCGACGCCATGCGCAGTGCGGATCGTTTCATATTTGCGCGGAGATGCATCGCCTTGCAGATAACGCCGCTCGGCACCCTGCCGGTCGTAACGGTCAAGGAAAGCGCGAATGGCCAGCGAACGCTCCAGACGGCTGATCGCCGCCTGCGGCCCGGTAATGGCGATGCGCCGCCCTGCCCCTTCATGCGAAAGCGTGACCGAGAAATTCGCTTCGGGCAAAAAGCCCTCGCCGCGTTCCGGCCATTCGGAAAGCACAACACCATCATCCAGAAATTCGACCAGTCCCAGCTCGTCGAGTTCTTCTCCCGACGACAGGCGATAAAGATCGGCATGAGCGACCGGTAAACGAAGCGCATCGTAGCTCTGCACCAACGTGAAGGTCGGGCTTGGCACTTCCAGCCCCGGATCGTCAGCAATGGCGCGGATTATTGCGCGTGCCAGCGACGACTTCCCCGCCCCCAGATCGCCGGAAAGCGTGACCAGATCGCCCTTTTGCAGAGCAAGAGCGAAGTCCTCGCCAAACCGGAGTGTGGCGGCTTCATCGGGCAGGTAGGATTCGAGAATCTGTGTTTGGGCGCTCATAGGCTCAGGACCGGCTAATTTGGTGCAAATGGTGTGAGGCCATCCGTTCGGATACGCGGAGAAAAGGCGAAGGAAATGTGGTTCATTTTCTAGCCTTTTCGACGATGTAGCCGGGCGAATGGACCACATCCTTCGGACACCGAAATGACTGGCGATCTGCTGCGTCGAGCTGCTTGACCGGGGGAACCGCCCCGTTCTTCACATCTCTCCTGGCAACTCTTGTCATTTCAGGTGCCATTTCCATCAAATTAGTCAGTCCTGAGCCTAGCACCGTTTACCTTATTCGGCAGCAACACGGAAGCTGCGTGTCTCCGACGGGAAGCGGCAGATGACGGTCGTTCCCCTGCCCGCGCCGGTCTCGATATCGACCTTGCCGCCATGCAGCTCCACGAAGCTTTTCACGATAGCAAGACCAAGCCCGGCACCGCGCTTGCGCCCGCCATTGGGGTAGGACTGGAAGCGCTTGAAGACAGTGTCCAGAACTTCCGGCGGCATACCATGCCCGTCATCATGAACAGAGAAGACCACTTCGGACCCTTCACGGGCAACCTGCAACGTGACAGTCGAGCCTTCCGGCGCGTAATTCGTCGCGTTGGACAGAAGGTTGAAAAGCACCTGACGCACGCGATTGGCATCCGCCTTGAATACATCGACATCGTCGGCAATATCGACATCAAGGCCGATATCATGGTCGCGCAGACGTTCGCTCACCCGCGAAGCAGCAGCGGAAATCGCTTCCACCACCGAAACATCGCCGATGTCCAGCTCCATGATGCCGGCATCAACGGTCGCGAGATCGAGAATATCGTTCACAATGGTCAGCAGGACCGAGGAAGACGTGCTGATATGCTCCAGATATTCGACCTGACGCTCGTTGAGCGAGCCGAAGGACGGGGTCTGCAGCAGTTCGGTAAAGCCGATAATGTTGGTCAGCGGCGAACGCAGCTCGTAGGAGACGTGCTGCACGAAATCGTTCTTGATCTGGTCGGCCAGTTCCAGCGCTTCGTTCTTTTCCTTCAGGGCACGCTCAACGCGCACCGTATCGGTCACATCGATGAAGGTGAGCATGGTCTGCCCCTTGGGCAACGGCACCACGGCGAAGGACAGGATCACACCGTCATCCAGCTCCACCTGCCCCATGCGACCGTCACGCTGGTCGAGGAAACCGGTCACCGAGGACACGAAATCGTCCCAGAGACCACTTCCGCCGCGTTCGCGGCAAAGCTTTGAAATCGTGGAGATATGCGTGCCCACCACGACCATGGCAGCAGGCAATGACCACAGATCCGCAAAGGACGGATTGGAAAGGCGCATGCGGCCATCGGAGCCGAACACCGCCACGGCCTCAGCCAGATGATCCAGCGTTTCGCCCTGAACCTTGATCAGCGTGTTGTAGCGGCCTTCGAGTTCGAACTTTTCTGTCATATTCTCGAAGAACCAGGTCACGCCTCCTTGCGGATGCGGATTTGCCACCACACGCATCGTGCGCGTATCCGGCAGATGCCACATATGCTCCTGCGGCTCGACAGCGCGATAGGCGGACAGCATGCCGTCCTTCCATTTGCGCCATTCCGGCTGTTCCGGCAGCTTGCCTTCGGACCGCAGGCGGTCGAAGAGCAAGGTGTTGCTCGGCTGGGTTTCCAGCCAAGCCGTATCGAGCGACCAGAGCTTCGCAAAGGCCTGATTGAAGAACTGGAGCTTCATCTCCGGATCGAAAATCGCCACGGCCGTGGAGAGCTGATCCAGTGTTTCAGCGTGGCTTTTCAGCGTGCGGCTCAGTTCTTCGCGCACCTGCTCGACTTCGCTCAGATCAAAGCCGAGACCGGCGGAACCGCCCTCGGCGCTCACATCGGTCACATCGAAAATTCGGCGATCGCCGCGCACAACTGTCGGCAATTGCTCATGCAGAACCGGCTCGGCAAAACGATCCCGCTCCAGGCGGATCCGCGCCTGCGCGCCGAAAAGCTCACGGCCTTCCGCGATCGCCTGGCTGGTATCGGGCATATCCACCGCACGCGCATAGGCCTGATTGACCCATTCGATGCGGCCATTGCCATCGCGAACCCAGACCGGTTGCTCGATGCGTTCCAACAGGCGGCGCAGGAGTTCAACCCGTTCCGACAATTCGCGGTTCTGCGCCTGAAGTGCGGCGCGTTCCGCCTGAACGCCTTGCAGGCTGAAGAAGCGGGCGACGGCCAGACCGCCGGACGTGCGGCCATAAACATCAAGCAGCGTGCCATTATTGGTTTCGACCGTCAGATCGAAGGTGCGCGCATGTTCGCGCAGCGACGCGACGGCGCGTTCCAGTGCCGTCACCGATTGCGGGCGCAGCCAGCGGCCGAAAGCCAGAAATGCCGAACGATCCTGCGGCGCACCGCTTTCATCCGGCAATTGCCCGACCACATCGGCCCGCACCGTATGACCGTCCCAGACGACGATCCGCTGATCCTTGAGATTGAGAAGCGCTTCGTTGCGCTGCGCAGTGAGGCTCAGATCGGAAAGTTTTGAACGCAGGTCCTTGTTTTCATTGGCAGCGCGCGAACGCTCACGAATGAGCCAGCCTGCGGAAAGCAGCGCCGCGCCCATGGCGCCGACAAACATGGAAAACTGGATAACTTCGAAAGCGCCGACGCTGCCGCCGCCAAAAGGCAGCTCGATGCGCGCGCCATCAGCGCCCTGCGCGAAAGCAGGCATTGCGGCAAGAACGGCGGAAACCGACACGGTCGCCTTCAAAACGACCTGCCGAAGCGGCTTTGTAATACAAGCGAGGGCAACCGTCAGGCTTCTGCCTTTTCCGATTGTGGAATTGCCCCGGGCCTGATCCGGTAAGCCGACTTCTGGCATGTTTCCCTTTTCTCCGCCACCCGACTGCACAACCCGTAAAAACGGACGCGCACCCGTATTTCAACACTTCAACGTCTCGATTGGCCATCACGCACCGCCACAGTGCCCGATAGCCAAACGTGTTTCAGGGACGAAGCGACCAGTCGCTTCCCGCCGAAACCGGCAAAAAACGCACTACGCGAACACCCGCCAAAACACATTGTTTCTTCGCATACCCGACCGCCAAAACCGCAATACACTTTTGCCGGGAATGCTTTTGATTCGTCTTCACAATACCCTTCCGACGAATCCACGTGAAGCGTGTCGCGCGCAAAAAGAAAGATCGGACAGCTTGTCAACTGCCCGATCTCAACATGTAGTAGAATGCTTAACCTATGGTTAATATCTGTAGTGTTCGGACTTGTACGGGCCCTGTGGAGTGACGCCGATATACGCAGCCTGTTCCTCAGAAAGCACAGTCAGCTTCGCACCCAGCTTGTCGAGATGCAGGCGTGCGACCTTCTCGTCGAGATGCTTCGGCAGAACATAGACTTCGTTCTTGTAGGCTTCCGGACGCGTGTAGAGCTCGATCTGGGCCAGCACCTGGTTGGTGAAGGAAGCCGACATCACGAAGCTCGGATGGCCGGTTGCGTTGCCGAGATTGAGCAGGCGGCCTTCCGAGAGAAGGATCAGGCGCTTGCCATCCGGGAACTCGATCAGATCGACCTGCGGCTTGACGTTGGTCCACTTCAGATTGCGCAGAGCGGCAATCTGAATTTCGTTGTCGAAGTGACCGATATTGCCGACGATGCACATGTCTTTCATCTTGCGCATGTCGTCCAGCGTGATGACGTCCTTGTTGCCGGTCGTGGTGATCACGATATCGGCGGTCGGAGCAGCATCGCTGAGCGTTACGACTTCAAAGCCGTCCATGGCGGCCTGAAGGGCGCAGATCGGATCGACTTCCGTCACCTTGACGCGTGCGCCAGCGCCGGCCAGCGACTGGGCGGAGCCTTTGCCAACATCGCCGTAACCGCAGACGACGGCGACCTTGCCAGCCATCATCACGTCGGTGCCGCGACGGATACCGTCGACCAGCGATTCCTTGCAGCCATACTTGTTGTCGAACTTCGACTTGGTGACGCTGTCATTGACGTTGATGGCCGGGAAGGGCAGGAGACCCTTCTTCTGCAGCTGGTACAGACGATTGACGCCCGTGGTGGTTTCTTCCGTCACGCCCTTGATGGCATCGCGCTGCTTCGTGAAGAAGCCCGGCGTCGCAGCCATGCGCTTCTTGATCTGCGCGAAGAGAACTTCCTCTTCTTCCGAACCCGGGTTCGTCAGAACGTCTTCACCAGCTTCAGCGCGTGCGCCGATGAGGATGTACATGGTGGCGTCGCCGCCATCGTCGAGGATCATGTTGGACGGCTGGCCATCCGGCCACTGGAAGATCTGGTCGGTATAGGTCCAGTATTCTTCAAGGGTTTCGCCCTTAATGGCGAAAACCGGGGTGCCGGTTGCAGCAATTGCAGCGGCGGCATGGTCCTGCGTCGAGAAAATGTTGCACGAAGCCCAGCGCACATCGGCGCCGAGGGCCTTGAGCGTCTCGATCAGAACGGCCGTCTGAATGGTCATGTGCAGCGAACCGGAAATGCGTGCGCCCTTCAGCGGCTGCGACTTGCCAAATTCCGCGCGCGCGGCCATCAGGCCCGGCATTTCGGTTTCAGCAATGTCGAGTTCCTTGCGGCCCCAGTCGGCCAGGCTCAGATCCTTGACGACGAAATCTTGGCTTGCGGTCATCGCGTGCTCCAATCAAAAACAATTCCGATACGGCAATGAAACCGGTTCGGAATGGCGTTGTAGACATGGTTCAGGAACGGAATATCGTCGATAAAAGCCGCTCCGGCTGCCGCTTTGACTAGCAGATCGCGGGCCGAAGCACAACTTCATATAAACAAATCTTTATACGTGCATATCGAACAATTAGCCGATTGCCGGTTCCACCACGGTCAAATCGAGATTGATCCCAAGAATTTCCAACATTCTTCGGAACTCCGACGCCGGATAGGCGGTGTTCTCGGTCACCAGCGCTACGGTCTGCCCGGAGCCGCCTTGTGAGGAGGGAAGGGCCGAAACGACGCTATCCGCCGGGTCGAGAAACAGCCAATCGGGACGCGCTTTCTCAAAGAACGGTCGCAGCCAGGGCAGATGCGTACTCGACAAAGTCAGAACATCGATGTGTGGATGCTTCGCCACAATCGCATCGCAGAAGCGGGCAACGTCTTCGGCGGTGCTTGCCGGGTCTGACAGAAACAGACCGCTTTCCACAAGCTCGACCATGGGAGAAGCATTGATGAGACTAACCTCAGCCGATCCAGTCGCTTGGGTATGCACAAACGCGCTGAGTTCGGCGCTTTCAATCATTGAACGAACGCCCATGACCGCAACATGGCCACTGCGGCTGGTCGCGATTGCCTCCCGAACAGGAGGAGCAACCCCATAGACTGGAACAGCGAATTGATCCTTCAATTCATCCAGCACCATGATCGACGGGGCATTGGACGCCAGAACGACGCTCTCCGCACCGAGACCGATCAAATAGTCGATTGTGCTGCGCATAATGGACAACAGCTCGCTTCGCGTTTTCCCGCCATAGGGAAAACGCGCCCGATCTGCAAAATAGATGATGTCCCGCTGGGGCTGTCGGCGTCTGATCAGCTCGACCAGCGCGTAGCTTCCAATGCCTGCGTCAAACACCGCGACAGGCGCGGCAAGGCTGTCCAATGGGATCAGCATTCCTCGCCGAACTTGTCGGCAATCAGTACCTGCAAGGCATTGAGCACGGTTTCGGCCTGTTCACCGGAGGCGCTGACCTCGATGCAGCAACCGGGCGAGGCGGCCAGCATCATCAATCCCATGATGGAGGTGCCCCCAACGGTCATGCCGTCCTTGGAAACGCGGACATGCGCATCATAGCCATCGACGAGCTGGACGAACTTGGCGGAGGCGCGGGCATGCAGCCCGCGCTTGTTCACGATCTCAAGCGACCGGGAAATGGCAGTTTCGGGATCATATTCGCCAGTAAGGGTGACGCTGGACGGCATATATTACTTTCCTGTCAGAACCTGACTTGCGACGTTGATATATTTGCGCCCCGCATCCTGCGCCTCGCGAAGCGCAGTCTTGATATCACCCCCGACCCGCACGCTCGAAAGCTTGATCAGCATCGGCAGATTGACGCCTGCGATGACTTCAATCTTGCCTTCCTGCATGACCGAAATGGCCAGATTGGATGGAGTTCCACCGAACATGTCGGTCAGGATGATGACGCCGCTGCCATTTTCGGCGCGTTCAACAGCTTCGACGATATCCCGCCGACGCTGCTCCATGTCATCTTCCGCACCGATGCATACGGTTTCGAAATTATCCTGCGGGCCTACCACATGCTCAACGGCATGAAGAAACTCTTCGGCCAGCCTTCCGTGCGTAACAAGCACGAGTCCGATCATACTATAAAAGCTCCCGTCGCGCGCCCGCCGCATCACCCCGCCAGATGATCAGATGGCACCTGCTTTGTTCCAGTACGATCACTCCAAAAAACCTGTTCCGTTTTAAGGATCGTACTGCAGCCGGAACCATGCCGGCGAGTTGTGCATCTTGGCAGGGCAAATCCTTATAGCAAGTGAAAAATCTCTACCCCGCCTTGAAAAAAGCAAAATGCCGCAGCGGTGTGAAATCTTCATCGAATCGAAACCATCATCGGCTCAGCGATTCTCCGGCGACCATGGTTCGTAGAATAAAGTCGCCTCGATCGCCCGCGACAGCGCGTTGGAATCGCCATTTGACGACAGGGACGGCAAAAGCAACCGCGGCAGATCGATGGCTTCAAAACTCCAGCTTCCACCGCCGGGATAGCGCTCCGCTTCTTCGCGGGCCACAAGCCAGATCACCAGATCAAGCGTCGCACTGGCGACAAAAGGCACCCTGAACAGGCCCGCACCGCGAATCTCCACACCACCCGCAAGGGCAGCCGGAGCGCTGGCGATGAGATGATTATCTTCCGACCGCAGCATCGTGCGATCATCGCTGACCAGAAAAGCCTGTTCACCGCGAAGGGAAGCCCGCTCGATAAGTGTCAGTGCGAGTTCAGTCTTGCCCGCGCCCGAGCGGCCCATGATCATCACGCCCTTTCCGCGCAATTGCACGGTGGTGGCATGCAGACCGCTCTTGGCTTCTTCCGGGGTCATGTGCTGGCCGGAAGATCGACGATGAAGCGAGCGCCCCTGAATTCATCCGGCTTGGCCGGATCGACAATGTTCTCCGCCGTCAGCGTGCCACCATGCGCTTCGATGATCTGGCGGCTGATCGACAGACCAAGGCCGGAATTCTGTCCGAAAGCCTCCGAGGCCGGACGATCCGTATAGAAACGCTCGAAAATTCGCTCGATATTCTCGATGGGGATGCCCGGTCCGTTATCTTCGACCAGAACACGCAGACGGCTGCCTTCTCCCTGCAACGTCACCACGATACGACCCGTATCGTCCGGTACGAAGGAGCGTGCATTTTCAATGAGGTTGCTCACCACCTGACCGAGCCGCAGATCATGGCCCGCGACATAGAATGCCTTTTTGCCTGCGGGCAGCTTGCCGGTATTGAAGACGATTTCTGTGCCGATCTTGTTGCGGCGCACTTCGCGCGCGGCAGTCACAAGATTGGTGAGTAGCGTCTTCATATCCACACGATCGATATGTTCACGCGCCAGTTCGGCATCGAGACGGGAAGCATCCGAAATATCGGTGATCAGTCGATCCAGACGGCGCACATCATGCTGGATGATGTCGAGCAGACGCTTGCGCGATTCCTCGGACTTGGCGAGCGGCAGGGTCTCGACCGCGCTGCGGAGCGAGGTGAGGGGGTTCTTCAGCTCGTGACTGACATCAGCGGCAAAGCTCTCAATGGCTTCGATGCGTGTATAGAGCGAATCCGTCATCTCGCGGATGGAGGTGGAGAGATGGCCCACTTCGTCCTGACGTTCCGAGAAATCGGGAATTTCGACACGGTTCTTGACGCCATGACGGACACGATCCGCTGCAGCCGACAATTTGCGTAGCGGGCTTGCGATGGTCGATGCGAGAAAGAGCGACAGGATCACCATGACCAGCGCGACGACGCCGAACACGCGGAAGACCGCCATGCGCTCGCCCTGCACGATCTTGTCGATATCGTCGCCTTCGGTCGACAGCAGCAGCACACCGAGAATGGCACGCGAACGCTGGACAGGAACCGCGACCGAAACCACGAGTTCGCCTTTCTCGTTTCGCCGCTGCGCCGTTTGCGGGGAACCCGTCAGCGCCTTGACGATCTCTGGGAAGGCAAGACCGTTACCGCCCGGCTGTTCCTGATAGACCGGCAAGCCACCGCCAAAGAAGAAGCTGGTGAACCATCGGCTGAAACGCTCCCAAACACTGGGCTTTTCTTCCTCGATGGGCGGCAGATCATAGCGCAGCACCGGCCCGGACGACGGGAAACTCGGCGAATAGAGCGCGCGCGAATCCAGCAGCATATTGGCGTAGCGATCATAGATACGCGCACGCGTGCTGGTCGGCGAAATCAACCGGCGCAACAGCGGGGAAACCTTTTCAGGATTGATCGGGAATTCCCAATTATCGGGAGAATCGGGCGAGGGGGTCAGGCTTTGCCCGGCCTGCAGCTCCAGAAGCTTTTCCGGATCGACCATCAGCGAGTTGGTATCGACCGTTGCCGAGGCAGAAATCGCCGCAGCGATGATCTTGCCCTGAGTGAGAAGGCTTTCCACCTTCGCGTCGATCAGCCCCTCGCGGAACTGGTTCATATAGAGAATGCCGGAGACGAGAACGCCGAGCGCCGCAAGGTTGAGGAACAGGATGCGGCGCGTCAGGCTCGAAAAGAGATATTGACCGAGAAACTTGCGAAAGGGCGCAAACAGGCGACGCCAGAACACCGAGCGCTGTCGCCGCGCTCTGCGCTCACGCAAGTTCGCTTGCAAACTCGTTTTCTGGCCTGCAAGGCCTTCGTTCTGGGTCTCTGCGACCATCTCGCTTAGGTTACTCGTGCTAGAGCACATCCCGAAAAGTGTGAACGGCTTTCGGATAGGATATGCGTCAAATATTCCTGACCAATGCCGGGATATCGCACCCGGCATTGATAATCATATGCATCAAGCCTCGCGGAAGCGATAGCCGACGCCATAGAGCGTTTCGATCATCTCGAAGTCGTCGTCAACCACCTTGAACTTCTTGCGAAGGCGCTTGATGTGGCTGTCGATAGTGCGATCATCCACATAGACCTGCTCATCATAGGCTGCATCCATCAAGGCGTCACGGCTTTTCACGACGCCGGGGCGCTGTGCCAGCGAATGCAGGATGAGGAACTCGGTGACCGTCAGCGTGACGGGCTCGCCCTTCCAGGTGCAGGTATGGCGTTCCTGATCCATGACCAGCTGACCGCGTTCCAGCGACTTGGATGGCTGGCCCGCAGGCTTGGCCGTACCGTCGCGCGCAGCGACGCGGCGCAGAACAGCCTTCACGCGCTCCACCAGCAGACGCTGCGAGAACGGCTTGGTGATGAAATCGTCGGCGCCCATCTTGAGACCGAAGAGTTCGTCGATCTCGTCGTCCTTCGAGGTCAGGAAGATGACCGGAAGATCGGACTTCTGGCGCAGGCGGCGCAGAAGCTCCATGCCATCCATACGCGGCATCTTGATATCGAAGATCGCGAGATTTGGCGGACGCGCCATCAGACCATCAAGAGCGGAAGCGCCGTCGGTGTAGGTTTCAACCCGATAGCCTTCCGACTCCAGCGCAATGGAAACGGAGGTCAGAATGTTACGGTCATCGTCGACCAGCGCAATTGTCTGCGTTGCCGAGGCTTCCTTCATGCGGACCCTTCTCCTTCATGTTTTGCCAGGGCATGCATCCCATTGGAGCATTGACCATCTGGCATTCCACCCGGCGCAACCGGCTGGAGGGCGGTTCGAAAATCGAGCGCCTGATTTGCACATCGATACTATTATAGTGATGCAGCTTGTGCAGTACAAATTAGGTACAAAATGTGGCGGCCCTGTAAGAAGCCGCGAAACACGCTTTGGCGAATCATTCTTTGGTTAATACTCGCTCAGATTGTATTCCACAAATAATACACGCGAAAACGCAATAATTAAACGATTTAAAAAAAATTCAAAATTTTTAAACCGATTAAATATTTGAATTGCCGCAATTAATCTGTTTCTGACTCCCCACTCCTCCGAGAACGGAAAAACGGAGGCCAGATTTATTTGTCAAACCAAATGGCGGAGACACCATGAGAGAGACCGGCATTCACAACACGGCCGCTTCCATTGCCACTTCGGGACTGAAGGAACTCTCCGCAGTCTTTTATAACCTCGGGCCTGCTCGGCTCTATGAGGAAACCATCCGCCGTGGCGAAGCCGAGCTGACCGCACAGGGCGCGCTTGTCGCCCGCACCGGCCAGCACACCGGTCGTTCGCCGAAGGACAAGTTCGTGGTCCGCGACGCCAATACCGAAGATCAGGTCTGGTGGGACAACAACAAGCCGATCACGCCGGAAGCCTTCGAGCTTCTCTATGCCGATTTCATTGAGCATGCGAAGGGCAAGGAGCTTTTCGTTCAGGATCTCATCGGCGGCGCAGATGCCGACAACAAGATCAACGCGCGCATCGTGACCGAATATGCCTGGCACTCGCTGTTCATCCGGAACCTGCTGATCCGCCCGGCCCAGGAAGAGCTCGCTTCCTATGTGCCGGAAATGACGATCATCGATCTGCCGTCCTTCAAGGCCGATCCGGAACGTTATGGCGTGCGCACCGAAACGGTGATCGCGGTCGATCTGACCCGCAAGATCGTGCTGATCGGCGGCACGTCCTACGCCGGTGAAATGAAGAAGTCGGTCTTCACCGCGCTCAACTATCTCCTGCCTGCCAAGGGCGTGATGCCGATGCATTGCTCGGCCAATGAAGGCCCGAACGGCGACACCGCCGTCTTCTTCGGCCTGTCCGGCACGGGCAAGACCACGCTTTCCGCTGACCCGACACGCACGCTGATCGGCGATGACGAGCATGGCTGGGGTGAGCACGGCATCTTCAACTTCGAAGGCGGCTGCTATGCCAAGACGATCCGTCTTTCCGCCGAAGCAGAGCCGGAAATCTATGCCACGACGCAGCGTTTCGGCACTGTGCTGGAAAATGTCGTTCTCGACGCCAACCGCCAGCCGGATTTCGACGATGGCTCGCTGACTGAAAACACCCGTTGCGCCTATCCGCTCGATTTCATCCCGAATGCATCGAAGACGGGCAAGGGCGGTCAGCCAAAAAACATCATCATGCTCACCGCCGATGCTTTCGGCGTGATGCCTCCAATCGCCAAGCTGACCCCGGCACAGGCCATGTACCACTTCCTGTCTGGTTACACGGCAAAGGTTGCTGGCACTGAAAAGGGCGTCACCGAACCGGAAGCAACCTTCTCGACCTGCTTCGGTGCGCCGTTCATGCCGCGTCATCCGTCGGAATACGGCAATCTGCTGCGCCAGCTGATCGCCGAACACAAGGTCGATTGCTGGCTGGTCAACACCGGCTGGACCGGCGGCGCCTATGGCACCGGCAAGCGCATGCCGATCAAGGCAACCCGCGCGCTTCTGGCTGCGGCTCTTGACGGCTCGCTGAACAATGCGGAATTCCGCATCGATCCGAATTTCGGTTTCGCCGTTCCGGTTGAAGTGCCGGGTGTGGATACGTCCATTCTCGATCCGCGTTCGACCTGGGCCGACAAGGCTGCCTATGACGCACAGGCCAAGAAGCTGGTCGATATGTTCGTCACGAACTTCGAGAAGTTCGAACGCCACGTCGACCACGAGGTCAAGGACGCAGCACCGGCAATCCGCGTCGCTGCCGAATAAAATCGCTCAGAGATACTGAGGCCAGAATACTGAGGAGGGAGAGAGCCCGGCCAGCGCGCCGGGCTTTCTTTTGCCCTCAATCCGGCTTCCCGCTTTGGCGCGCGCAGCTTTTCTGCGCATACCCTCATCCCAAAACCGCTTCGCACTTTTGGGGGGCATGACTTTTCTGTGCATGCCCTTGTCCCAAAACCCTTCGCATTTTTGGGGGCATGCGTGCGCCGGGTTTTCTTTTGTCCAACAGCAACGAAGCGTGTATGCGTTCTCTTATGGAAGAGAACCGGAACATCATCCGCATCACCAACCGCCTGACAATCCGCGAGGACGATCTGGAGGAAAGCTTCATTCGCGCCTCCGGTCCCGGTGGACAGAACGTCAACAAGGTTTCGACGGCGGTGCAGCTGCGCTTTCATGCGGCGCAATCGGGATTGCCGGAAGATATTCTCACGCGCCTCTTCAAGCTGGCCGGTCAGAAAGGCACCAAGGACGGTGACATTCTCATCGAGGCCAATCGCTTCCGCACGCAGGAGCGCAATCGCGAAGACGCCCGCGAACGGCTGATCGCCCTGATCGCCAAGGCCGCCGAGCCGCCACCGCCGCCGCGCAAGAAGACCAGGCCGACCAAAGGCTCCGTCGAGCGCCGCCTGAAAGCAAAATCAGGCCGCGCGGATATCAAAAAAGGGCGCGGCAAGGTTTCCTTCGACTGAAGCGCTGCCTCCGGACCTGAATTCCAATCCCGAAAAGACCGCAAGAGCAGGGGAAACGCATGACCACGAAACTCCACCACCTCGAAACCAGCCATGGCAAAATTGCGGTGCGCGAAAGCGCGGGCGAGGGCGCGCCCCTGCTGATGATCCATGGCAATTCGAGCGCGAGCGCGATTTTCCAGAACCAGCTCGAAGGCGAGATCGGCAAGAAGTGGCGCGTGATTGCGCCCGATCTGCCCGGCCACGGCCAGTCAGGCGACGCCATCGATCCCGACCGCAGCTATTCCATGGAAGGCTATGCCGATGCCATGACCGAAGTGCTGGAAAAGCTTGGCATTTCCGATGCGGTGGTGTTCGGCTGGTCGCTCGGCGGCCATATCGGCCTTGAGATGATTTCGCGTTATCCCGGCATGCGCGGACTGATGATCACCGGCACGCCGCCGGTCGCCCGCGAGGAAGTGGGGCAGGGCTTCAAAAGCGGCCCCGACATGGCACTGGCCGGGCAGGAAGTGTTTTCCGCACGCGATGTCGAATCCTATGCCCGCAGCACCTGCGGCGAACCGTTTGAACCCTCGCTACTCGATATCGTCGCCCGCACCGATGGTCGCGCACGCCGCATCATGTTTGAGAAATTTGCTGCCGGAACTGGTGGCAATCAGCGCGACATCGCTGCCGAAGCCAAGCTTCCCATCGCCGTGGTCAACGGGCGCGAGGAACCTTTCGTTGAACTCGACTTCGTCTCGAAAGTCCGTTTCGGCAATCTCTGGGAAGGCAAAACCCACGTCATCGATAATGCAGGTCACGCACCTTTTCGTGAAACGCCAGCGGTTTTCGATGCCTATCTGGCGCGTTTCATCGCCGATTGCACCGCATAGAGCTGTTTTCATCACGCTTGATGCATTCTTTCGGCGGCGCTGCGCAGCGCTGCTGAAATTACCGCTACCATCTCCTCATTGACGCCCTAGTTTGAAGACGGGAGTTTCAATGAGGTGATATTATGAGCATGACTGTTGCAGACCTTTTGGCCGAAACCCTCGCTCAAGCCGGAGTCCGGCGCATATGGGGCGTGACCGGCGATAGTCTGAACGGGCTGAACGACAGCCTGCGCCGCCTTGGCAAGATTGACTGGATGCATGTCCGTCACGAAGAGACCGCCGCTTTCGCCGCTGGCGCGGAAGCCGCCGTTACAGGTCAGCTGGCTGTCTGTGCTGGCAGCTGCGGCCCCGGTAACCTTCACCTCATCAACGGTCTTTTCGACTGCCAGCGCAATCGCACGCCCGTTCTGGCCATCGCCGCCCATATCCCGTCGTCGGAAATCGGCCTCGACTATTTTCAGGAAACACATCCGCAGGAACTGTTCCGCGAATGCAGCCATTTCGTCGAGCTTGTCTCCAATCCCGCCCAGATGCCGGAAGTGCTGCACCGCGCCATGCGCGCGGCAGTGGGACAGCAGGGCGTGGCCGTGATCGTCCTGCCGGGTGATGTTGCACTGAAACAGATCGACGACCCAGCAGCGAAAGCCTGGGTCCAAGTCGCGCAGCCGCGGATCATCCCGTCCGATGATGATATCGGGCAGCTTGCCGATCTTCTGAACAGCTCCGAAAAAATCACAATCCTCGCGGGGAGTGGCTGCGCCGGTGCGCATGATGCCGTGGTGGCGCTTGCCGATCGTCTCGCCGCGCCTGTGGTGCATGCGCTACGCGGCAAGGAGCATATCGAGTGGGACAATCCCAACGATGTTGGCATGACCGGCCTGATCGGATTTTCATCCGGCTACCACGCCATGTTGAACTGCGACACGCTCCTGATGCTCGGCACCAGTTTTCCCTATCGGAATTTCTATCCCGAAAAAGCGAAAGTGGTTCAGATCGATCGCGATCCATCCCAGCTTGGCCGTCGCGCGCCGATCACGCTTGGCGTCGTCAGTGACGTAAAGGAAGCTGCCACCGCCCTGTTGCCCAAACTGAAATCGAACCGCAGCGCCACGTTCCTGAGTTCCGCCAAGGCGCATTATGTGAAAGCGCGCAAGGATCTGGACGATCTCGCCCAGCCCTCAAAGGCGGGACAGCCCATTCATCCGCAATATCTCACGCGTCTGATCGATCAGGCTGCGAAGGATGATGCCATTTTCACCGCCGATGTCGGAACGCCCACCGTCTGGGCGGCGCGCTATCTCAAGATGAACGGAAAGCGCCGTCTGCTCGGCTCGTTCAATCACGGCTCCATGGCCAATGCCATGTTGCAAGCACTCGGCGCGCAGGCCGCAGCACCGGACAGGCAGGTCGTCTCTCTGTCCGGGGATGGCGGCTTCACCATGATGATGGGCGATTTTCTATCCCTCACGCAGCTGAAACTGCCGGTGAAAATCATCGTCTATAATAATGGCTCGCTTGGCTTCGTCGCCATGGAAATGAAAGCGGGCGGTTATCTCAGCACAGGCACCGATCTGGACAATCCGAACTTTGCCGCCATGGCGGAAGCCATCGGCATCAAGGGTATCCGGGTGGAAGAATCCGTCGACCTGCCGGGCGCGCTGCAACAGGCTTTCGATCACAAGGGACCGGTTCTGGTCGATGTGGTCACGGCCAAGCAGGAGCTTGTCATGCCGCCGAAGATCAAGGCTGAGCAAGCGAAGGGTTTCAGCCTCTATATGCTGAAAGCCATCATCAACGGGCGCGGCGATGAAATCGTCGAACTCGCCCGCACCAATCTCGGGCGCTGATCTATTTGTTTTCACGCATTATCCGACGCATCGAAGCGGGATCAGAAATCAGTCCAGTGGACTGATTTCCCCGCGTAGGCGCTTCGTACTTTTGCTGGAAATGCTCTAGCAAAGAGGCCGGGTTCCCCCGGCCTCTTTTCATATCTTCCTGAGTGCAACCTCTTCGATCAGATGATCGCTGCCCTTGCGCAGGATCAGGTCCGCGCGCGGTCGGGTCGGCAGGATATTCTCATTGAGATTGCGCAGATTGATATTCTGCCACAGGCCTTCGCCGATGGAGCGCGCCGCATCTTCCGAAAGCTGCGAATAGCGATGGAAGAAGGATTGCGGATCGCGGAAGGCCGTTTCGCGCAAGCGCATGAAACGGTCAATATACCATTTATGGATCAGTTCCGGATCGGCATCGATATAGATCGAGAAGTCGAAGAAATCCGAAACGAAGGGCACCATCTTGCCGTCTTCAGGCAGATCGCGCACCTGAAGGACATTGATGCCCTCGAAAATCAGAATGTCCGGCTTGTCGACGCCCTGATAATCATTCGGCAGCACGTCATAGCTCAGATGCGAGTAAAGCGGCGCGCGCACATGGCTCATGCCCGCCTTGATCGCCGACAAGAAGCGCAAAACAGCGCCGATATCGTAGCTTTCCGGAAAGCCCTTGCGCTCCATCATGTTCTGCTCACGCAGAACCGCATTCGGATAAAGGAAACCGTCCGTCGTCACCAGATCGACCTTCGGGCTGGACGGCCAGCGGGCGAGCAGTTCTTTCAGAATACGCGCTGTCGTGGACTTGCCCACGGCCACCGAACCGGCAACACCGATGATGAAGGGCGTCTTGAAGGATTCCTCCATATTGAGGAATTGCTGGCGCTGGCGAAACAAAAGCTGGCTTGCCTCGACATGCGCATAAAGCAGCCGCGACAGCGACAGATAGATGCGACGGACCTCATCGAGATCGATGGGATCGCCGAGCGAACGCAACCGCTTGACCTCTTCATAGGTCAGGGTGAGGGGGGTATCCGCGCGAAAGCCGGCCCATTCCTCTGCCGAGAAAAAGCGGTAGGGCGAATATCTGGAAGGGGTGAGCTGATCCACTTTTTCCCACATGAACTGTCGTCTCTCTGGCCTTCTATTCAGCGCAATCCTTTATAGGATCACGCCTTCGGGCGAGCGGCCTTTTCTTCAAGGCCGGTCTGGCCCGTGCGGCGGTCGAGTTCCTGGAGAACCTCTTCGAGCGGCACACCGGCAATTTTCCAGACCACCATCAGGTGATAAAGCAGATCGGCGCTTTCGGAAACCACGCCTGCGCGGTCGCCGGAAACGGCGGCAATCACCGTTTCCACGGCTTCTTCGCCCAGTTTCTGCGAGGCCTTGTTCGGGCCTCTGGCAACAAGGCTTGCCGTATAGGACGATCCATCAGTCACGCTGGCGCGTTCGGCCACGATGCGTTCAAGATCTGCGAGCGTAAACTGGCTCATCGGGGTTCCTCCCGTCATCTATATTCTTTGTTCAGCGAACCGGATCGAGCCGCATCGGAATTCCGGCTTCGGCCATATAGCGCTTGGCTTCGCCGATCGAATAGGTGCCGAAGTGGAAGATCGAAGCAGCCAGCACAGCCGTCGCATGGCCGTCGCGGATACCGGCCACCATGTGATCCAGATTGCCCACGCCGCCCGAGGCGATCACCGGCACGCGCACGCTGTCAGCCACAGCACGGGTCAGCGCCACATCGTAACCGGCCTTTGTGCCATCGCGATCCATCGAGGTGAGCAGGATTTCGCCTGCACCCAGATCGACCACCTTTCGGGCGAACTCCACCGCATCGATGCCGGTCGTCTGGCGACCGCCATGGGTGAAGATCTCCCAGCGATCCGCTTCGCCTTCGCCGGAAACCTTCTTGGCGTCGATGGCGACGACGATGCACTGATTGCCGAACTTGTCTGCCGCCTCGGCAACGAATTCCGGATTTTTCACCGCTGCCGTGTTGATCGACACCTTGTCGGCACCGGCCAGAAGCAGTTTGCGGATATCGGCAACCTGACGCACACCGCCACCGACGGTTAGCGGCATGAAGCACTGTTCTGCCGTCCGGGCCACTACATCGAAAATTGTCTCGCGATTGTCCGAGGACGCCGTGATGTCGAGGAAGCACAATTCGTCCGCTCCCGCCGCATCATAGGCGCGGGCAGCTTCCACCGGATCGCCCGCATCAATCAGATCGACAAAGTTGACGCCTTTGACGACGCGGCCATCCTTCACATCGAGACAGGGAATTACGCGTGCTTTGAGTGTCATACTGCGGCCCTCAGCAATGAAAGCGCTTCAGCCGGATCGATGCGACCGTCATAAAGCGCACGGCCCGAAATCGCGCCTTCGAGCTTGCTCGCATCCGGCGCAGCCAGACGCTTGATGTCGTCCATCGAAGCAAGACCGCCCGATGCGATCACCGGAATGGAAACCGCCTCGGCAAGCGCCAGCGTCGATTCCCAGTTGATGCCAGCCAGTACGCCGTCGCGGTCGATATCCGTGTAGATGATGGCGGCAACGCCAGCGCCTTCGAACTTCTTCGCAAGTTCGACTACGCCAAGCTGAGAGGCTTCGGCCCAGCCTTCAACGGCAACCTTGCCGCCCTTGGCGTCGATGCCAACCGCGACCTGTCCCGGAAAAGCCTTGCAGGCTTCGATCACCAGCGCCGGGTCGCGCACGGCGACCGTGCCGAGAATGACACGGCGCAGCCCCTTGGAAAGCCAGCTTTCAATGTGCTGCAGGGTGCGAATGCCACCACCCAGCTGCACCGGGTTTTTGGTGGCCTTCAGGATTGCTTCGACCGCAGCGCCATTGACGCTTTCACCAGCGAAAGCGCCGTTGAGATCAACCACATGCAGCCATTCAAAGCCCTGATCTTCAAAGGCTTTGGCCTGCGCGGCGGGATCGGTGTTGTAGACGGTGGCCTGATCCATGTCGCCGAGCTTCAGGCGCACGCATTGACCGTCTTTCAAATCGATGGCGGGAAAAAGGATCATGTCTTCAAGGCTTCCATTTCAGGAAATTGGCAATGAGCGAAAGGCCGAGCAGCTGGCTCTTTTCCGGGTGGAACTGGGTTCCCACCATATTGTCGCGACCGACAGCGGCAGTAACATCGCCACCATAATCCGTCACGGCCAGAACCTCGTCCGCCTTCTTCGCGTCGAACATATAGGAATGGACAAAATAGGCGTGCAAGCCGTTCTCGCCGGTCTCGATTCCGTGGAAAATCGGATGCGCCTGATGCGATTGTTTCACGTGAATCCGATTCCAGCCAATTTGCGGAATCTTCAGCGTCGGGTCAGACGGCGTCATTTCGCGCACATCGCCCGCAATCCAGCCCAGGCCTTCGGTCACGGTCTTTTCCAATCCGCGCTCGGACATGAGCTGCATGCCGACGCAGATACCGAGAAACGGGTGGGCCTTCTTGATGACAACCTCATCAAGAGCTTCAACCATGCCCGACACGGCATGGAGACCGGCACGGCAATCGGCATAAGCGCCAACGCCCGGCAACACCACGCGGTCGGCAGACGCCACCCGCGCAGCATCCGCCGTCAGTTCGATTTCGGCATTGATGCCGCTTTCGCGGGCGGCACGCTCAAAGGCCTTGGTGGCCGAGCGAAGATTGCCGGAACCATAGTCGATTATCGCAACACGCATTTTCAGTTTTCTCCGCGATGACCCACGAATCCGATCGTGGAGCCAGTAGAGGAATAAGTGGGACGCGGTGACGCCTTGTCCCATCGATTGGCCGTGACCGGATCCAATGCAGGGACAGGCTTTTCCGCGATAGTGGTGTCAGACGCTGTGCGCCCGAAGAAATAACGGATTTCCGCCTCGTCGAGATCGCTGGCGTCGATTGCCGCCCGTTCGATATAGCCCTGACGCTTCAGTTTCGCGATTTTCCAGTTCGGGCCTTCAAAGGCCACGAACAGCGAAACGATCAGTGTCAGCAGGGGAACCGCATCGGCAATGCCGAAGTAACTCCCGACAAAGCCGAGCAGAAACGTGACGCCGAGAACGGCAAAGGCCTCGAACCAGAGGCGCTGCATCGCAAGCCAGACAAAGGGTAGAACCAGCGCCACCACATGGAATCCATCGCGCACGAACACGGAATGTTCAACGCTCGTCCCGCTGCGCTTCTTTTTGGAAGACGCTTCGGTTGGTTCCAGAACGACGAACTGGGCCATGAATTATCCCTTCAGCGACCCCTTGGTGGAGGGGATTGCATCCTTCTGGCGCGGATCGGTTTCCAGCGCCGTGCGCAGAACCCGGGCCACCGCCTTGAAGATCGACTCGGCAATATGGTGGTTATTGGCGCCATAGTGGTTGTTGATATGCAGCGTGATGCCTGCATTCATCGCAAAGGCCTGGAAGAACTCACGCACAAGCTCGGTATCGAAGGTGCCGATCTTGGCTGCCGGGAAATTGACGTTCCACACCAGATAAGCGCGGCCGGACACGTCGACCGCCGCTCCGGTCAGCGTGTCGTCCATGGCGAGATCGAGCGAAGCATAGCGCACGATGCCGCGGCGTTCGCCCAAGGCTTTGGCGATAGCCTGACCAAGTGCAATGCCGGTATCTTCAACCGTGTGGTGATCATCGATATGCAGGTCGCCCTTGGCCATGACGCGCATATCGATGAGCGAATGTCGCGAAAGCTGCTCGAGCATGTGATCGAAGAAGCCGACACCGGTTGTGATGTCGAACTTGCCGACGCCATCCACATCGACAGAAACGGCAATGCTCGTCTCTTTCGTGGAGCGTTCGATACTTGCCTTGCGGGTGCTTTCAGCAGTCATAAGCGATCCTCATTGGGGTACTGGAGGCGTTCTAGAACAGCTTGCCCGCTTTGCCAAATGCTTTTGCCAATCCGGCAAGCCGCAATTCGGCATTTGCAATTCAGTATTTGCAATTCAGGGGGCTGTTCTTAAATATCCACATTGAAACGCGATTCATCCGGCAAGATGACCGGCTGAAGCGGTTCACCCTCAGATGAAGGGGCTTGTGGGATCGCCGTCCGGGATTGCATGAGCCGCCAAAGGAGCATCCATGATCGAACACAATCCCACAACGATTTACGGCACGACCATCGTGACCGTCCGCAAGAACGGCAAGGTCGTGATTGCAGGCGACGGTCAGGTCTCGCTCGGCAATACCGTCATGAAGGGCAATGCGCGCAAGGTTCGCCGCATCGGCAAGGGCAATGTCATTGCCGGTTTCGCCGGCGCAACCGCCGACGCCTTCACCCTTCTGGAGCGCCTCGAAGCCAAGCTGGAGCAATATCCCGACCAGCTCATGCGCGCTTCGGTCGAACTCGCCAAGGACTGGCGTACCGACCGTTATCTGCGCAAGCTCGAAGCCATGATGCTTGTCGCCGACAGCAAGGTGACGTTGGCGCTTACCGGCACTGGCGACGTGCTTGAACCGGAACATGGCGTCATGGCCATCGGTTCGGGTGGCAATTATGCGCTGGCTGCGGCCCGTGCGCTGATCGACACCGACAAGTCGGCAGAAGAGATCGCCCGCAAGGCGATGGAGATCGCAGCCGATATCTGCATCTACACCAACCACAACATCCTCGTGGAAAGCCTGGACGCAGAATGAGCTCGCTTGCGCAGGTCACCAAACCGAGTGGACAACGCTGGGGCCTGGGCGTCCTGATCGTGATTGCCATCATCGCGGTGCAAGCCATCTGGCTGCACCTCGACGGGCGGATCGCCATGTGTGAATGCGGCACCATAAAATTATGGTCGGGTTCTCTGAAATCGGAGAACTCGCAGCATATAGCCGACTGGTACACGCTGTCGCATATCATCCATGGCTTTCTGTTCTACTGGCTGTTCACGGTCATCGCGCCCAAAGCCCCGCTCGGCTTGAGACTTGCGGCTGCGGTCGGCATCGAAGCGGTCTGGGAGCTGGTCGAAAACTCGAACTTCATCATTGAACGCTATCGCGCCAATACGTCCTCGGTGGACTATTTCGGCGACAGCATCGTGAATTCGGTTTCCGATACGCTCGCCGCCGCGCTCGGCTTTCTGATCGCAGCAAAGCTGCCAACCAAAATCACCGTCGCCATCGCGCTCTTTTTTGAAATTCTGGCGCTGATCGTCATTCGCGACAATCTTACGCTCAACGTGATCATGCTGCTGCATCCGTTCGAGTTCATCAAGCAGTGGCAAAGTGGGTTGTAAAATGAGTAACTTCTCTCCCCGTGAAATCGTTTCGGAACTTGACCGGTTCATCATCGGCCAGAACGACGCCAAGCGCGCCGTGGCTATCGCCTTGCGCAACCGCTGGCGCCGCCAGCAGCTCGAAGGGCAGATGCGCGAAGAGGTCATGCCGAAGAACATCCTGATGATCGGACCGACCGGCGTCGGCAAGACGGAAATCTCGCGCCGCCTCGCCAAGCTTGCGGGCGCGCCTTTCGTCAAGGTCGAAGCCACCAAGTTCACCGAAGTGGGCTATGTCGGCCGCGACGTGGAACAGATCATCCGTGACCTCGTTGAAGTCGCCATTGCGCTCGTGCGTGAAAAGCGCCGTGACGACGTGAAGGCCAAGGCGCATCTCAATGCCGAGGAACGCGTTCTCGAAGCTTTGGTCGGCAAGACGGCGAGCCCCGCTACCCGCGACAGTTTCCGCAAGAAGCTGCGCAACGGCGAGCTGGACGACAAGGAAATCGAGGTCGAGGTCGCCGATACCGGATCGAACTCGAATTTCGAGATCCCCGGCATGCCGGGCGCGAACATCGGCGTGCTCAACCTGTCGGACATGCTGGGCAAGGCCATGGGCGGGCGCACCAAGACGCGCAAGACCACGGTGAAGGATTCCTATGCAATCCTCGTCAATGATGAATCCGACAAGCTGCTCGATCAGGACCAGATTGTGCAGGAAGCGCTGCGCGTCACCGAAGACGAAGGCATCGTGTTCATCGATGAGATCGACAAGATCGCCTCTCGCGAAGGCGGCGGCGGTGCTGGCGTTTCACGCGAAGGCGTGCAGCGCGATCTGCTGCCGCTCGTCGAAGGCACCACGGTTGCGACCAAATACGGACCGGTGAAGACGGATCATATCCTGTTCATCACCTCCGGCGCATTCCATGTGTCGAAGCCGTCCGATCTTCTGCCGGAATTGCAGGGCCGTCTGCCGATCCGCGTCGAGCTTTCCGCTCTGACGCGCGAAGACTTCCGCCGTATCCTCACGGAAACTGAGGCAAGCCTGATCAAGCAGTATATTTCCCTGATGCAGACGGAAGAGGTGACGCTTTCCTTCACCGACGACGCCATTGACGCTCTTGCCGATATTGCAGTCGATCTGAATGCGACCGTCGAAAACATCGGCGCTCGTCGCTTGCAGACGGTGATGGAAAAGGTGCTGGACGAGATTTCGTTCACTGCCCCGGATAAAACCGGCGCGACCTTCACCGTCGACGCGAACTATGTGAAGGAAAAGGTGGGTGCTCTGTCCAAGAACACCGACTTGTCGCGCTTCATCCTGTAAACCGTGACAACTGACACTACAGTTGCAAATTCGTCAGGCCGTGGCGAAATGAGTGATTTTCGAGCACCGGCGCGCAGGAAATTGCTCGTTGCAGACCGGCATGGCGAAGAATGCAACTGGAGTGCTAAGTGACCCGAAAGCCACGGCCGCTGTCGCTTTCATGCCTCGATAAAGAAACCCCTCGACTTGCGTCGGGGGGTTTTCTATTTTGCCCACAATTTCACGATCCATTTACCATATCAGGGCCGCTTCCGCACAATGATGAGCAACAGTACACTGAACCGCATTGCTGGCTTTTGTTTCCGCGCCATTTCCAATGCAAAACCGGTTTCCACTGTTGCTGGTGTTACCCTGGCCTTCATGCTCGCGAGCCAGAGCGCCTATGCTGTGACAGTCGTGCCGCCCGGCAACCGCAATGCGGAACAGCCGCCTATTCCCGGCGCTTCCGCCAAGCGCACGCGGGAACTGAGCACCACCTATGAGAAGAAGTACCAGAAGATCTATAATCTTCTGAAGAAGGACGCCTCGCTGCGCTCGAAGATTCGTTCGACCGCCGCCGCCTATGGCATCGACCCCATTCATATTGTCGGCGCGATTGTCGGTGAGCATACCTATAATGTCGACGTCTATGACCGGCTTCAGACCTATTATGTGAAAGCCATGTCCTATGTAAATCAGGGCGTGAGCTTCGGCTATAATGGTGAAAGCATCGGGCAGTTCATCAAGCGCCCCGAATTCGCCGACTGCCTGAAATTCAAGGACAGCTATTCGCTGTGGTCATGCCGTGAAACGGTCTGGAACAAGACGTTTCGGGGCAAGTCGGTGGGCGGCAATTCCTATCCGAACAACCGCTTCAGTGCCGTTTTCTTCCAGCCTTTCTATGGCGGGCAGACATTTGGACTCGGCCAGATCAATCCGCTGACCGCATTGCAAATGACCGACATGGTGAACCGCGTTTCCGGTCTGCCGAAGCTTGATGCGGAAGACGGCAGCGCCGTCTACAAGACCATCATGGACCCGGATCTGACGCTGCCTTACATCGCAGCGACGCTGAAACAGTCGATCAACTCCTATCGCCAGATTGCCGGTTTCGACATTTCCAAAAATCCGGGCCTGACCGCCACACTCTATAATACTGGCGGTGCCGATGCCCGCGCCCGTGCGCTCGCAAACGAGAATGCAGGGCGTTCCGACCCGCAAATGCCGCAGGAAAATTACTACGGCTGGCTGGTCAACTCCAAGATGGACGAGTTGAAGGCCCTGTTCTGATCAGGAAAGCATTTCCAGCAAAAGTGCGCAGCGCCTATGCGGGGAAAACAGTCCAGAGGACTGTTTTCTGATCCCGCTTCGATGCGCAAGAACAAATTCAGCTTTTCGGAATGATCCCGCGACGGCGCTTGCGCGCCGTCTCGATATCATCGCTGAGGCGCTTGATCGTTTCCTTGTCGATGATGCGGATATTGCGCGCCAGAAGATTGGCAAGCTCCGTTGCCTGCGGCGACAGGCCTGATGTGTCGATCACCACACGCGGATGCGAAACAGCCGCAAGGCTTTGCAGCTCTTCCGCCTCATCCCAGATGATATTGAAATAGGTGATGACGCGCTGAAGCAGATCCCAGGTTGGCTGTCCGCGCCGGCCATGTTCGAGAGCCGACAGATAAGCAGGCGAAACGCGCAGTGCCGCCGCCATATCTTTCTGCGTCACGCCGCGCTCTTCACGCAGTTCCCGCAATCGCTTACCGAACGGGGTCATCGCTGCTGCCTGCCTCCGCCCAAGCCCCCGCCGAGCAAGTTCTGCTGGGTCTGGCGGCGCAGCCGGACATAAAGCGCGCCGTGACCGCCATGATGGCGCGCGGCATCTTCAAAAGCGCTGACCAGAAGCCGGAACAGCGGTGTGGAAAACCAGTGCGGCACCGCCTGGCGCAAGATGCCTTCGCTGCCGAAAGAGCGCCCCTTACCGGTGATCACCATCACATGCCGCAAACCGCGTGCATGGGCGCTCACCAGAAAACTATAGAGTAGGCCATGCGCTTCATTCTGCGTGAGACCGTGAAGATCGATCCGCGCTTCAATATCGACCCTGCCTTTGGCAATCTTGCGATGAGTCGGCTTATCCAGCGACTTGATCTGCATTTCGCTGAGCGACGACAGGCCCTTCTTCGGCTTGGCGCCTTCATCACTGGAAGCCTGTGGCACTTTCAAAGCGGGACGCTTTTCTTCTTCCGCCATCAGTGTCTTGAAGTCAGGCAGCTCTTCCGCGACAGGCTTCTGTCGCGTTAAGGGCTTTGCGGTCTTGGCGACCGTTTCCCAGAGAATGCGGTCTTCCGGCCGCAGATAATCCTTGCCAGTTTTATCTGTGTCGCGCGCCATGGTCACGCCCCCACCAGATGACGCGGCACAAGCGCGTAGAAATCCGCAGCGCTTTTGATACCACCGGCAATCTCGCCAGCCGCATCGCCGGACCCGGCAAACAGATCGCCGCGTGCTGGGCCGACAATGGCCGTGCCGGTATCCTGTGCAATCATCAGCCGCGCGAAAGGCGCGCCATCGAAAACAGTCACCGTCGGCGCATCGACATAAAACGGCGTGCCGAATGTATGCAGCAGCCGGTCAACGGCCAGCGACCGGCCCGCCGTCAGCGGAACCTTGGCAGCGGCAATCGGACCCGCATCAACATCATCCACCGGCGCTTCCCGAAAGAAGATATAGGACCGGTTCTGCCAGATCAGCGCATCCGCCTTGTCGGGATGATCCTTCAGCCAGCGCCGGATTGTCCGCATGGAAATATCCGCCGCCGGAATTTCTCCATTCGCGACGAGAATACGTCCAATGCCCGTGAAGGGATGGCCCGCCTTGGCGGTATAGGTAATGCGCATCATGCCGCCATCGGTGAGTTTCAGTCTGGCTGCACCCTGAACATGAGCAAAAAACGCATCCACACGGTCGGCAACGAAGGCAATCTCCAGCCCGCGCCCGGAAAGGCTGCCCCGTTCGATCTGGCGGCGGTCGTCATATTCGACAAGCCCGGCTTCCGTCTGACGGGCAAACGCATAGGACGGATCAAAACCGGCGGGGCGGTTCTCATCGGTCACTTTGACGAGATCGTCCGGCTTTCTGAGAAACGGCACGGTAAATCTGTCATCCGCGATAAGGGATGCTTCGATCTCCGGCTCGTAAAAGCCGGTCACAAAGCCCTGTTCCTGTTCCGGAACGATGCGGCACGGAACGAAGTGCTGTTCGAAAAAGGCGCGGGCGGTAATCGTATCGGGATTATCGAGATGCCGTGCCGCGGCAAAGGCCGCTTGCAAAGCCTCGAAGCTGATGCCAAGGCTGCCGCTATGATAGGTCTGTTGCGCCGCATAATCGGCGGAACGGCGAAAAGCAGCAAATGCGGGAGCCTGATCGTCCCGGTCCCAGCCGGGGCAATCGGAAAAACCCACCGGGCGGAAAATCCTCGCCAAGTCGCTCACAGCCGCATCCGTCTAGAGCATTTCCAGCAAAAGTGTGAAACGGTTTTGCGAAGGAAATGCGGTGAAAACAAATTGATAGAGCCGTTCCGACGTTTCCGCATTTAAAAAGGGAACCGCTCTATCAAGTACAAACAAAAAGGCCGCTGAAATCAGCGGCCCGATTCTTAAGCCTTCTCTTAATCTTCCGCTTCGGTTGCGACAAGCTTCCAATTGGGATCACGCGAGCGCGTATCGCGGGCGAAAGTCCACAAATCCTTGATCTCGACCACGTTTTCGAGGTCGCCATCAATCAGCTTGCCTTCCTTGTCGAGCGTTGCCGAAATCATCTGGCTGACGATATTCAGCGTCACATGCGCTTCCGAACCCTTCATTTCGGCAGCTGCAATCTCCGCCTTCTCGATACCCACGAAGGAAGAGCGCACGCTTTCGCCGCGCTGCTCGCGTTCCTCGATGGCCGAAACGAAGCCCTCATAGACTTCCTTGGACAGAAGATTCTTCAAAACTTTGCGATCGCCATCGGCAAAGGACATCACAATCATTTCATAGGCGATCTTCACACCATCGACGAAACGGGCCGGTTCGAAGGTCGGATCAGCAGCATAGATCGCCCGTAGACCATCATTGATCGGTGTTCCGGTCGCAGCAATCTTGTCGATTGCCGTGAAGTCTTTTTCACCGGCGCGGCGTGGTAGAGCCACGACATTGTCGCTATCCGGCCCGGCTGGCGCGGCACTGTCGGCGCTTTTGGCCGATGTATAGGGATCGAAGGGCGGCTTTTCATTTCCAGTACGGCGGCCAAGAACATTCCTCAGCTGGAGAAAAATGATCACCGCTGCGATGAAGAAGAAGATCGTGCCGAAGTCGAAAAATTCCATGCCGCCTGCCGTTGATTGAAGGAGAGGGCGTCAAATCCCTTCCAATCGTGAATTTCTGTTTCATACATATAGATCGGCAGGCGCAATCATTCAAATCCCGATCACGCGTACCTATTTGATATTTCATGATAGACAGTTTCAATTTCGTTCCGAACCTGAAAAAGCTACATTTGTCACTATGTTCGGAACATCAACCAAACAACAAAAGGTCCTGACTCACGTGTCGTCTTCTTTCGCCCCTCTCGTCATGCTGGCAATGCCATTCATCGAGATCGCCGGTTTTGTGATCGTCGGCAGCCATATCGGCGTCTTCGCGACACTGGGTCTGGTGATCCTGAGCGCCATGCTGGGCTTTTTCCTGCTGCGCGTGCAGGGCATCGGCCTTCTTCAGCGTATCCGCACGGAAACGGCCGCAGGCCGCGTTCCGGATCGTGAAATGGTGCATGGCGCCATGCTGGTTCTGGCTGCGATCATGCTGATCGTGCCCGGCTTTGTAACCAGCACCGTCGGCATTTTGCTCTTCATCCCGTTCATTCGCGACATTGTCTGGGAAAAATTCGTGCGCGGCCGCATGGTTGTGGCCACATCGGCGCGTTATTCGGAAGGCTATAGCCAGTATCAGCATTCCAGTCCGAACCGGCGCGAAGATCGTGTCATCGATCTCGACCCGGAAGACTATACGACCAAGCCGAATGACAATTCGCCATGGAAAGGCGAGCGCAAAGACGGCTAACAGCAGCAATAGCTAACGTTGAAAGCCTTTCTTGCCTCATGCTCGCTCGCATGCTAGCCAAGCACACCAGCCTTTTGGGGCAACGAGTTTAATTACCGAAAAGAAGGCATACCGATAATGAGCGATAAGGCTGCGGGCGAAGTAAAGAATGGCAACGGCGCGACCGCCGAGCCGTCCCTCAACATTCTGGCGCAATATGTGAAGGATCTGTCCTTTGAAAGCCCGGGCGCGCCGCTGTCGCTGCGTCCGCGTGAAAAGGCGCCTTCGATCAACATCAATGTGAATGTGAACGCCAATCCGCTTTCCGAAACGGATTTCGACGTTGTGCTGACGCTGGAAGCCAAGGCTGTGGACGGCAAGGACGTTCTGTTCAACACGGAACTGGTCTATGGCGGCGTTTTCCGCATTTCGGGCATTCCGCAGGAGCACATGCTGCCGCTGCTGTTCATCGAATGCCCGCGTCTGCTGTTCCCGTTCGCACGCCAGATCATTGCTGACGCAACGCGCAATGGCGGCTATCCGCCGCTGATGATCGACCCGATCGATTTCGCGCAGATGTTCCAGCAGCGTATGGCTGAAGAACAGGCCAAGGCTGCCGTCAAGAGCTAAGCTTTATTGCTTTCCAATACGAAAAGCCCGGCTGTAAGGCCGGGCTTTTTCATTTCGTACTATCAGGTTCTCAGGCCGAGTATTTTTTCCAGATCGCCTTGTCGCCCATGCCGTCCACGAGCGCCGTGTGGGCTGCACGTTCCGTTTCGCTGATGCGGGCTTTAAGCGGGGCAGGGCGCGCCGCCAGCACAATCGCTGCACCACCGTCCGATGCACCACTGCTGTTCGGGCCGCCATCCATGCTTAAACCAAGCGCCGTCTGCTTGCCGCCGATCAGCTCTATATAGACTTCCGCCAGAATTTCGGAGTCAAGCAATGCGCCATGCAGCGTGCGGTGCGAGTTGTCGATGCCGTAGCGCTTGCACAGCGCATCGAGTGAATTCGGACCCATCGGATGTTTGCGGCGCGCCAGCGCCAGCGTATCCACAATGCGTTCTACCGCGATTTCCGGTTTCCCAAGCCGTTCAAGCTCGGCATTCATAAAGCCAAGGTCGAACATGGCGTTGTGGGCGACGAGTTTGGCGCCATCGAAAAATTCGAGAAACTCGTCCAGAATTTCCGCAAAAGTCGGCTTGTCCAACAATTGCTCGTTGCTGATGCCGTGCACCGCCAAGGCCTCAGGATGCACCTGGCGTCCCTGCGGGTTGATGAATTTGTGGAACGTGCGGCCTGTGGGAAACTTGTTGATCAGTTCCACGCCGCCAATTTCGATCACGCGATCCTCCAGTCTTTCCAGACCGGTGGTTTCGGTATCGAAAACGATCTCGCGCATTGAAGAACCTCTCAGAAAATTATCTAAAACCATATAGCACGACCAATACGGCTATTCGGTCGCGACAGCTGGCTTTCCACTCAATTTCTGGATAACCGTCGTTATCTGCTGACGCAAATTGTCAAAACTGCCGCTGGTATCGAGCACGAAATCGGCACGAGCGCGCTTTTCCGCATCCGGTGTCTGCCGAGCGAGAATGGCGTCGAGCTTTTCTGCCGTCATGCCGGGTCGTGCCAGAACGCGCGCGCGCTGAATATCGGCAGGAGCCGATACAACCACAATCCTGTCCACGCGCTTCTCACCGCCGGTTTCAAACAGCAGCGGAATATCGACCAGAGCGATGGCCGCGCCTTGCGCTTCCGCCTCGCGCAGAAACGCTTCTTCTTCCTCACGCACAAGCGGATGCACGATGCTCTCAAGCTTCTTCAGGGCATCCGGCTTGCCGATGACCTCAGCCGAGAGCTTTTCACGGTCCACAGTGCCATTTGCCACTGTTCCGGGAAACGCCGCCTCAATCAGCGGCGCGGCGCGGCCTGAATAGAGCCGATGGACGGCATCGTCGGCGCTGTAAACAGGAACACCCGCCTCGGCGAACATATTGGACGCCGTGGTTTTTCCCATGCCGATGGAGCCTGTCAGTCCGAGAATGATCATAGAGCGCCAGCCTTTGCCATATCCGCTAGAATATGCTCGCGAAGCGCCGCCGTCACCTCTGGCTTTTGGCCAAACCAGCGTTCAAAACCCGGAACCGCCTGATGCAGCAACATACCAAGCCCGTCCACGGTTCTGAGCCCCGCTTCTTCTGCGCCTTTCAGAAAAGGCGTTTTCAGCGGAACATAGACAATATCTGTCGCGATGGCGCCTTTTGAAGCGACACGCAGATCGAGCGGAAAACCGCCATCGTCGTCATGTCCGCTCATTCCGAGCGACGTGGTGTTGATGATCAACCCGGCATCGGCAACGCGATCCTGCGCGCCGTCCCAGCCAGATGCCGAAACGGCAGCACCGAAATGCGTCGCCAGTTCTTCAGCCCGGCTGGCTGTACGATTGACAACTGTTACCTTCGAAAAGCCGCGCGACAAAAGCGCGTGAATGACGGCTCGGCTCGCGCCGCCTGCACCCAGCACAAGCGCCGTATCCGCATTGTCCCAGCCCGGTGCATAATCATCAAGATTGGCTGCGAAACCATAGGCATCCGTATTACCACCGCGAAGCTTGCCGTTTTCAAACCACAGCGTGTTGACTGCGCCGATGGCCGTTGCAGCCGCATCCAGACTGTCGGCTGCCGCGTGGGCAGCTTCCTTATGCGGGATCGTCACATTGCCGCCCGCAAAGCCATTTTCGGCTAATGACGCGGCGAAAGCCGCAAAATCTTCCGGTTTCACTTCAATCGGCTCATAAGAGCCGTCAATGCCAAGCGCGTTCAGCCAGAATCCATGGATCAGTGGCGACCGCGAATGTTTGATCGGAAAGCCGGTGACAAAAGCCTTCGGCCCCGTCACGGATATCGTATCAGCCATCGATGAGATGTTCCTTGCGCAGTTCGGCAAGCAGCGGCAGCAGCGGCAGGCCGACAATCGTGAAATAATCGCCTTCGATCTTCTCGAAAAGCTGGATGCCCGGACCTTCCACCTGATAAGCGCCGACGCTGGAAAGGGCGCTGTCGCCAACCCGGCCGAGATAGCGCCCGACAAAAGCCGGATCAAGCTTGCGCATAGTCATGCGCGCAACCGAAACATGACGCCACAGCGTCTCGCCGTCTTTTACCAGAACCACCGCGCTGTTGAGCTGGTGCGTCTTGCCGGAAAACTGCAAAAGCTGACGCCCCGCTGCTTCCATATTGGCGGGCTTGTGGAAAATCTCGTCACCAAGCGACAAGGTCTGGTCGCAACCGATCACCACAGCACCCGGATTTTTTTCGCTCACATCGAGCGCCTTGGCTTCAGCCAGAACCTGGGCCACTTCTTCCGGCGTTGCGCCCGTTTCATAAAGCGGCGCTTCGACGGCGCGCTCATCGATATCGGCGCTTTCGCCCGAAAACTCGATCCCGGCATTTTTCAACAGCGCCGAGCGGAAAGGGCTCTTGGAAGCAAGAATGAGCCTGGTCGTCATGATTGAAATCCTTCGTTCTTCCCAGTGCGCAAAAGCGCCAATATCGCGGCAGCCGTTTCCTCGATGGAACGGCGCGACACATCGATGATCGGCCAGCCATGTCTGTTGCAGATGTTGCGCGCAAAGGCCAGTTCTTCGGAAATGGACACCCGGTCTGTGTAAAGTCCCGTATCGAACGACGGCACACTGCCGAGCGGTCTGTTCTGACGGATTTGCGAGATTCGCTCCGCAGTCGCAACCAGCCCGACGATCAGCGGACGCTTGGCCGTGAACAGAACTTCTGGAACGGGAATGCCCAAAACGATTGGAACATTGGTCGCCTTCACGCCGCGATTGGCGAGATAAATGCTGGTTGGCGTCTTGGATGTGCGCGAAATGCCGACCAGAATGACGTCCGCCTCCTCGATATCGAGCGGCAATTGTCCGTCATCATGCTCCATCGTGAAATTCAGCGCGTCGATCCGGCGGAAATAATCGGCGTTAAGCACATGCTGCGCGCTGGCGCGGCGATGTGCCGGTGCACCCAGATAGGACTGGAACGTGTTCAGCACCGGTTCCAGCACCGAAACGCTGGGAACGCCCATTTCCGCACAGGCCTCATCGATGATCGCGGCCAGTTTCTGATCGACAATCGTATAGAGAACGATGCCCGGTTCGGCATCGATCCCTTCCAGAACCTTGCGCAGCTGCTTCTCGGTGCGGATCAGTGGATAAATATGCTCGATGGCCCGCGCATTGGCATATTGCGCCGCTGCCGCGCGTCCGGCTGCGAGGAGAGTCTCTCCGGTCGCATCAGAAATCAGATGGAGATGAAAGTAGGAAAGCGTTCTGGTCACAGTTTTGTTGCCCTCCTGTTGACGGCTGTGCGTAAGGCCGAGGCTTCGTCCACAAGCCATGGCAGGCCGTGGAAAAATTGGCAAGTCATCCACAGCGGGCGAACATGTGCGAAGCAGCCATCAACATGTGTGGACAAGACTCGCAATTTCGGAAAACCTCGCAATAATTCCCAGCTTTTCCACAAAAGCACATGAACTGCGTCAATTGGTAACCCTTTATATTAAAAGAGGGAATTGAGTTTTTTGCGTTTTCCGTCAGACTGGCGACGAAAAATTGCACAAGGTAAGTTGGCAATTTCGGAACTGTGGGGAAAACCGGGACAGACCTTAATCCCCGATTCCAACAGACTCTAAGAATCAAAAGATTCCTGAATCATCCTTTCTTTATGAGAACCGGACTGGATAACTTCAGACCAAAACCGGATCAGGCAACCAACAGGGCGGATAAAAATCAGATGAAACGCAAAGTCTTGAGAGTGATCGACGGTGAAGCGGTCTTTCCACCTCCCATCTGGATGATGCGTCAGGCCGGTCGCTACCTTCCGGAATATCGCGAGACACGAAAAAAGGCAGGGAGCTTTCTCGATCTGTGTTATTCGCCCGATCTGGCTGTCGAAGTGACGCTTCAGCCAATCCGCCGTTATGGCTTTGATGCAGCCATTCTCTTTTCCGACATTCTGGTCATCCCTCACGCCCTTGGACGCGACCTTCGCTTTGAGGAAGGCAAGGGACCTTTGATGACCCCCATCGACGCTGACGAGATTTTCTGGCTTGAGACGGAAGGTGTCGCCAAACGGCTGGAGCCGGTCTACGAGACGGTTCGGCTGCTGCGAGAGCAGTTGCCCGATGAAACGACGCTGCTCGGCTTCTGTGGCGCTCCTTGGACCGTTGCGACCTATATGATCGCCGGTCATGGCACACCGGATCAGGCGCCTGCCCGTCTTTTCGCCTATCGTTTCCCGGAAGCCTTCGAAAAGCTTTTGAATGATCTGGCTGATGTGTCAGCCGAATATCTTATCGAACAGCTGGATGCAGGCGCAGACGCCGTACAGATTTTCGATTCGTGGTCGGGTGTTCTGGACGAAGATTGCTTTGAGCGGTTCTGCATCCAGCCAGTGGCGCGGATCGTTCAAAAAGTTCGCGCTGTCTATCCCGAAGCGCGCATCATCGGTTTCCCGAAAGGGGCAGGGATGCTTTATGCGGGCTACCGCGAAAAGACCGGCGTTGATGTGCTCGGCCTCGACTGGTCGGTTCCGCTCAATTTCGCCGCCGCTTTGCAGGAAGACGGCGCCATTCAGGGTAATCTCGATCCGTTACGCGTTGTTGCGGGCGGTTCCGCACTCGATGAAGGCGTGGATGCAATCCTCGAACGTCTGGGGAAAGGCCCGCTGATCTTCAATCTCGGGCATGGAATTACACCTCAAGCGCCGGTCGAGAATGTCCAGCGCATGATTGATCGCATTCGTGGAGAAAAATCGTGAGCCAGCCATCGTCGAAAAGCAGCACCAAGGCTGCCTATATCCGCATGATCGCAGCGCTTGTGATTGTGGTGCTTGGCGTCTGGGCATTGTTTCACGTGAATCCAACCGATGCCTATCTCTGGGTGAAAGCGGTTCACGTGATCGCCGTTATCGCCTGGATGGCTGGCATGCTCTATCTGCCACGGCTTTTCGTCTATCACACAGCGACCAAGCCGGGTTCTGAAGCTTCCGAGACTTTCAAGGTGATGGAAAAGCGACTGCTGCATTTCATCATCAACCCGGCCATGGCTGTAACCTGGATTGCCGGTCTGTGGATGGCGTGGGAAATCTTCCGCTTCCAGGGCGGCTGGCTGCACGCCAAGCTGCTGCTGGTTGTGCTGATGTCCGGCATGCATGGCTATCTTTCGAAAGCGACGCGCCTTTTTGCAGAAGACAAAAACACCAAACCGGCAAAGCATTGGCGAATCGTTAACGAAGTGCCAACCATTCTGATGATCCTGATCGTCATTCTGGTGATCGTAAAACCTTTTTGATTGCATTTTTGAATGAAAAGAAACCCGCTTTGTCGGGTTTCTGCCATTTTCCCGTTGCAGAATTTATCTGCGGTCACTACATGTGACTTGCTCTTCATATCGCAAATCGGTATGAAGAAAGCCTCTTCCCTTCCTGATCGCAGGCCTTCGATGCCGGTCCAGCCCACCAGCTGACCAACTTTCCGAACAACTGCATTTTCTCCTTATATTTCAAAAGAGTTCCTCATCCATGCAGGAAATGAAACTACAAGAACTAAAAAATAAAACACCGGTCGAGCTGCTTGCTTTTGCCGAAACCCTTGAAGTCGAAAATGCGAGCGCAATGCGCAAGCAAGAACTGATGTTCGCGATTCTCAAGAAGTTGGCTTCGCAGGATGTTGAGATCATCGGTGAAGGCGTTGTCGAAGTGCTGCAGGACGGTTTTGGCTTCCTGCGCTCCGCCGATGCCAATTATCTGCCAGGCCCCGACGATATTTATATTTCTCCTTCGCAGCTGCGCCGCTTCTCGCTGAAGACCGGCGATACGGTTGAAGGCCCGATCCGTGGCCCGAAGGAAGGCGAGCGCTATTTTGCGCTTCTCAAGGTCAATTCGATCAATTTCGAAGACCCGGAAAAGATCCGCCACAAGGTTCACTTCGACAATCTGACGCCGCTCTATCCGAATGAGCGCTTCAAGATGGAACTGGAAGTTCCGACCTCCAAGGATCTGTCGCCGCGCGTCATCGATCTGGTTGCACCACTCGGCAAGGGCCAGCGCGGTCTGATCGTCGCTCCGCCGCGTACCGGCAAGACCGTTTTGCTGCAGAACATTGCACACTCGATCACCGCCAATCATCCGGAATGCTATCTGATCGTTCTTCTGATCGACGAACGTCCGGAAGAAGTGACCGACATGCAGCGTTCGGTGAAGGGCGAAGTCATTTCGTCAACCTTCGACGAACCGGCAGCGCGTCACGTGCAGGTTGCCGAAATGGTCATCGAAAAAGCCAAGCGTCTGGTCGAACATGGACGCGACGTTGTGATCCTGCTCGACTCGATCACCCGCCTTGGCCGTGCCTACAACACGGTTGTTCCGTCGTCCGGTAAGGTTTTGACCGGTGGTGTGGACGCCAATGCACTCCAGCGTCCGAAGCGTTTCTTCGGTGCTGCGCGTAACATCGAAGAAGGTGGCTCGCTCACCATCATCGCGACCGCGCTGATCGATACCGGCAGCCGTATGGACGAAGTGATCTTTGAAGAATTCAAGGGTACGGGTAACTCGGAAATCGTTCTCGACCGCAAGGTTGCAGACAAGCGCATCTTCCCGGCCATGGACATTCTCAAGTCCGGCACCCGTAAGGAAGATCTGCTCGTTCCGCGCGCTGATCTCCAGAAGATCTTCGTTCTGCGCCGTATCCTCGCGCCGATGGGCACGACCGATGCGATCGAGTTCCTTATCGACAAGCTCAAGCAGACCAAGAGCAATGGTGAGTTCTTCGATTCGATGAACACCTAAGCTTCTTGCAGCTTTTTGTTTTCGCGCATTATCCTACGCTTCGAAGCGGGATCAGAAATCAGTCCAGTGGACTGATTTCCCCGCGTAGGCGCTTCGCATTTTTGCTGGAAATGCTCTAATCAAAAGCCACACTGGTTTTCCAGCGTGGCTTTTTTTGTCTGTCACGTTCCGCTTGTCAGAAGAATGCGCAATGCATCGCCGCTTTCCACCGGCGGCAGACAGACCTGTCCTTTGCAGAGCCATGCCGATGGATTTTCGGTCCGGGCAGTACCGCCTGTAGGCAGTTCAATCACCGCATCCGGCGTGAAACTGATAATTTTGTCGAGACGACGCGGATCCGGATTTCGATTCGCTATCGAAACAAGCTCGTCTTGATGGGACTGCGCGGCAATGACAAGAGATAGTGGTTCGGCAGCCATGCGTGCTGCATTCAATATGCCGATCTGACCATATTGCTGCGCCAATGCACGCCCAAGCGCTTCCTCGATCAACGTCTCATTGCTTCGATAAAGCGTCATGTCACCGGTTGCGAGGAAAAGCCGCGTCAGCGCTTCGATGATCTGGCTGGTTGCGCTGGGGATAGCCTCGTCATAATCGCCATAGGCGTGAAGAATGACATCGTCGGCATCCAGCGCGGATAGACGGTAATTACCGGAAGCATCCCGGTGGTGGTCATCCAACGCCTGTTTGAGCTTCTGAGCGTCATCAATGTAAGTCCGGTCAGAACTCGCTTCATAGAGCGCCAGTGCGGCATTGATCATGCTGGCATAGTCAGTCGACAGGGCAGGGTAGACCAGTCGATCCTCCATACGGCAATGCGCCATCTTCCCTGCTCGGAATGGCATCATGATCGCCTGATAGGCTTCGACGGCCAATGTCACCCATTCCGGTTTGGCGAGGCTTCGTCCGGCTTCTGCCAGCGCACGGATTGCAAGTGCATTCCAGTCTGTCAGCGCCTTGTCATCGCGTCCTGGGCGAATGCGTGTTTCACGCTGTACGAAGAGCCTTGCCTTGGCGTCCCGTATCGACGGCGGCACCACTGCATCAGAATCCACGTCATGCAACCGGTTCAGAATAGTATGGCCTTCCCAGTTTCCTCCCGAGGAAACGCCATAGAACGTCTTGAAAGCCTGGCTATCCTCTCCCAAAACGCTGTCTATCTCCGTCTCACTCCAGACGTAGAATTTCCCTTCTTCTCCTTCGCTATCGGCATCCAGACTGGATGTGAAACTTCCATCTGGCAGACGCATTTCGCGAACCAACCAATCAATAGTTTCTTCGATTCGTATGCGGAACAAATCATCCTTCGTTTCTGCAAAGGCATAATTGGCATGTCGGATCAGCTGGGCATTGTCATAGAGCATCTTTTCAAAATGCGGAGCGAGCCAGTCGGCGTCCGTGCTGTAGCGGCAAAGACCACCGCCGAGATGATCATAGATGCCGCCTTGCAGCATGGTCTTCAACGAGCGGATAAACTTGTCCCTGTTATCGCTGTCGTGATTATAGAGCCAGGATAACCACAGCGCGTCCATGAATGGAGCATTTGGGAATTTAGGGGCGCCTTCGATACCGCCGCGTACCGGATCAATAAGACCACTGATCCGTTGCGTCACATCATCAAAGCGCGCGATTTCATTCGGAGTGGCGGCATTCTGCGCGGCGAGCCGACCTTCCAGATGATCGAACACAGCCTCTGCATTATGGTTAATTTTTTCTTTATCTCCTTGCCAGAGATTATTCACCGCCTTCAAGACATCGACAAAACCCGGCATGTTGTGGCGTGCGTGGGGCGGAAAGTACGTGCCGCCCCAGAAGGGCTTTCCGTCAGGTCGCAGGAACATGGTCAAGGGCCATCCGCCTTGCTGCCCCATAGCACCGAGAGCGGCCATATAGATCTGATCGATATCCGGTCGTTCCTCGCGATCGACCTTCACATTCACGAACAGGTCGTTCATCACTGCAGCGACATCAGCATCTTCGAACGATTCATGCGCCATGACATGGCACCAGTGACAGGCGGCATAGCCTATCGAAAGCAGGATAGGGCGGTTAAACTCACGTGCTGCGTCGAGGGCTTCTTTTCCCCAAGGCTGCCAATGAACAGGGTTATCCGCATGTTGGCGCAGATAGGCACTGGGTTCCGCAGACAGCCTGTTTCTGCTGATATCCGTCATGAGGCTTCCCTTTCAGCGTTTGAATGAATATGCACTGAGCTTAATTTCAATCCTCTTGGCAAGATTGATATAGGTCAGGAAACGCAATGAACGACACCGCTGTGCATCACGATACGATTTTTGCCCTGTCCAGTGGGCGGCTTCCGTCTGGTGTTGCTGTCGTGCGCGCATCTGGCCCGAAAGTTCGATTCATTATCGAAACGATTCTTGGCTCCGGCATTGAACCTAGATATGCAGCCTATAAGACATTCCGTTCCCGAAATGGAGACGCGATTGATCGTGGATTAGCACTCTTCTTCCCCGGACCGCATAGTTTTACAGGCGAAGACTGTGTCGAATTTCACCTTCATGGTGGTATAGCTGTTGTTGAAAAGCTGTTGCAGGAACTGGGTGAGATAGCTGGTTGCCGTATTGCTGAAGCTGGCGAATTCACACGACGTGCTTTCACCAATGGTAAGATGGATCTGACAATTGCAGAAGGTCTGGCAGATCTCATAGCCGCCGAGACCGAAGGTCAGCGACGTCTTGCCTTGCAAGTGGCTTCCGGTGCGCAACGTCAACTCTATACGGAATGGCGGCAGAGACTTGTTCGCGCGAGGGCGTTCATTGAAGCTGAACTCGATTTTGCCGATGAGAGTGATGTCCCAAGCTCGGTTTCTGATCAGGTATGGCGATCCCTGAAAGAGCTACAAAAGGAAATTGAGCAGCATATTGCCAGCGGTAAGCGCGCAGCCATGCTTCGAGATGGTTTGCATGTGGTGATAGCGGGTGCACCGAATGCGGGCAAATCCAGTTTGTTGAACTTTCTTGCTGGGCGCGAAGTGGCGATCATATCCGATGAAGCTGGAACGACCCGCGATCTTCTGGAAGTCAAACTCGACCTGAACGGCATCCCGGTTTATGTCACCGATACAGCCGGATTGCGTGAGACTGAAAGCGCAGTCGAGAAGATCGGTATTGAAAGAGCCCGCGAAAGGGCATCAGAAGCTGACCTCATTCTTCTATTGGAAGATATGAAAGATCCGATTGATGTGACATTGAACGAAGCTGACGTTGAGATTTGGCGTATTGGCACCAAGGCCGATCTAACGAAGAACCAACACGCGCCCTGGACCGTCCAGATATCGATCAAGAACGGTTCCGGATTGGAAGAGCTTTTAGCCGCACTCGAGTCTTTCGCGGAAGAACGAATTGGCCAGATTAATGATGCCGTTCCGACAAGACAGCGCCATATCAATTTGCTTCGCTCGACACTTACTGAAATTCAGACTGCTGCAGAGCGAGATGATCTTCCGCTGGAATTACGCGCTGAGAATATGCGCCGAGCATCACAGTATTTGGGACGCATCACTGGCGACGTGGACGTCGAGGAAATCCTCGACGTAATCTTCTCTCAATTTTGTATCGGCAAATGAGTGATTCACGTGAAACATCTCGCCACCGGGCAGCGAAATCCCGTTTGAATGTTTCACGTGAAACATCTGTGGAATCTGGCGAGGATAGTTGACTCCAATCATCCTTCATGAGTCAGCGGTCCTGAACGCTTTTAATTGATCGGCTGTTACGCTTTTTATCCTTCCGTTTCAAACGCATTCATGGCAAAAGCTGTCTCCTAATCCAAGGATGCGAGAAATGAGTTCGGCTGAATCTACAGTCTTCGATGTTATTGTTGTCGGTGGCGGTCATGCAGGCTGTGAAGCCGCGTCGGCTGCTGCGCGCGCCGGCGCACGCACTGCATTGGTTACTCATCGCTTCGATACTATCGGCGTCATGTCCTGTAATCCGGCCATTGGCGGTTTGGGGAAGGGCCATCTCGTTCGCGAAATCGATGCGCTGGACGGTTTGATGGGTCGTGTTGCCGATAAGGCAGGTATCCAGTTCCGTCTGTTGAACCGCCGTAAAGGACCAGCCGTTCGCGGCCCGCGCACGCAGGCTGATCGCAAACTGTATCGGCTTGCGATGCAGGAATTGATAGGTGCGCAAGAGAACCTGACCGTCGTCGAGGGTGGTGCGTTCGATATCAAGACCGATGATGGCAATGTCACCGGCGTGGTCCTATCGGACGGTCGGCTGTTGAGCTGCGGCGCTATCGTGCTGACGACAGGTACATTCCTGAACGGTCTCATTCATATTGGTGAGAAGAAGATACCAGCAGGGCGCATGGGCGAGAACCCGGCACTTGGCTTGTCCGATACTTTGAAGACCCTTGGCTTCGCATTGGGACGCCTCAAGACTGGTACGCCTCCACGCCTCGATGGCCGGACCATCGATTGGGGGAACCTCGAAACCCAGTCTGCTGATGAGAACCCTGTACCGTTTTCTTTGATGACGGATCGCATCACGACACCGCAAATTGACTGCGGTATTACGCGAACAACGCCTGAAACACATGCGATCATACGCGCCAACCTGCACCGTTCAGCCATGTATTCTGGCTCGATCGAGGGTATTGGCCCGCGTTATTGCCCGTCAGTTGAAGACAAGATCGTGAAGTTCGGTGATCGTGATGGCCACCAGATATTCCTGGAACCTGAAGGTCTGGATGACCATACGGTTTATCCAAACGGCATTTCGACCTCGTTGCCCGAGGATGTTCAGCTCGAAATTCTCAAGACCATCCCAGGTCTAGAGAAAGCAGTCATGCTGCAGCCGGGCTATGCCATCGAGTATGACTTTATTGATCCGCGCGAATTGAAGCGTAGCCTTGAAACGCGGCGCGTGAGTGGCTTATTCCTGGCTGGTCAGATCAACGGAACCACTGGATATGAAGAAGCAGGCGCTCAGGGTCTTCTTGCTGGCTTGAATGCCGCAAGGCGAGCAGGGGGCGATGAGCCAATCATCATCCAACGAACCGAAGCCTATATTGGTGTTATGGTGGATGATCTGACTTCGCGCGGTGTAAGTGAGCCTTATCGTATGTTCACGTCCCGCGCAGAGTTCCGCCTCTCTTTACGCGCGGATAACGCCGATCAGCGTCTGACACCGTTGGCGGATCGCCTTGGCATACTGGGAAGTGAGCGGAAGCAGCGCTTTGCTGAACGAGAGAATGCATTGTCAGCCGCACGCGAATTAACGCAGTCATTGTCGATTACGCCTAATCTTGCGAGCCGTTATGACCTGCATCTAAACCATGATGGGGTTCGTCGTTCGGCTTATGATCTGTTGTCTTATCCGGATATTGATCTGGCGCGCTTGAATCCGATTTGGCCCGAGCTGGAATCTATTGATCCAATTACCCGCGAAACGCTGGAGATTGAGGCGCAGTATGCGGTCTATATGGAGCGTCAGCGGACTGATATCGCGGTCATGGAGCGCGAAGAGCGCTTGTTGATTCCCGTTGGATTGGACATTGATGCCATTTCCGGCCTGTCCAACGAGCTGAAGCATAAGCTGAAGCAGCGCAAGCCAGAGACCATCGCCGAGGCGCAGCGTGTTGACGGGATGACGCCAGCCGCTTTGGCTTTGCTGATAGCACAGATCAAGAAGCACGGTTCTCGCCGTCAAGCCGCTACTGAATTGGCGGAAGGGAAGGGCGCTGCGTGAGTGCTGGTAAGAGTGCGGATCGCCGTTTCAAAAGTCTTCACCAGATCAATCCGGCTGTTTCACGTGAAACAGTGGATCGTCTGATCGCATTTGAAGAGCTGTTCCAGAAGTGGTCGAAAGCGATCAATCTGGCATCTCCATCGACTTTGGCAGACCTTTGGAGTCGCCATATTCTGGATAGCGCGCAGATTTTTCCGTTGGCTCCACACGCGAAACGCTGGCTGGATATCGGTTCCGGTGGTGGATTTCCGGGCATCGTGACGGCCTGTTACCTGGTGGATAGACCGGGTAGTCGTATTGATCTGGTGGAAAGTGCCGGCAAAAAGGCGGCTTTTCTGCGCACTTCTGCCGGACATTTGAATGTTCCTGCCCATATTCATGCGGCTCGTATCGAGTCCATGTGGGAAAAAATCGAGACTCCGGAGGTTGTTACCGCCCGAGCGCTCGCCTCATTGAATGATCTTTTCGGTTTGACGGAGCCTTGGCTCGTTGATGGCGCTAAAGCGCTTTTCCAAAAAGGTCGGGATTACCAGAGAGAAATCGATGAAAGCCGTGTCGGTTGGGATTTCGATCTGGTAAAACATCAAAGTGCTATCGATCAGACTTCGGTCATCCTCGAAATCAGCAACTTGCGACGCAAAGCAAATTGAATCCGAGAATTTGGCAGATCTGGAAAGCGGCAGGGCGACGGTAATGAACAAAATGTCCAGGATCATAACCATTGCAAATCAGAAGGGCGGCGTCGGCAAAACCACGACGGCGATCAATCTGGCTACAGCATTGGCGGCAATAGGCGAAACAGTTCTCATCGTTGATCTCGATCCGCAGGGAAATGCCAGCACGGGGTTGGGGATCGACCGTCGCAATCGTCCACTGTCATCCTATGACGTGTTGACGCAAGAGGCATCAGTTCCGGAAGCTGCGATGCAGACCGATGTGCCCAATCTCTTTATCGTGCCATCGACGCTTGATCTGTTGGGTATCGAGATGGAAATTGCTCAATCCGCAGACCGTACGCGCCGTTTGCGCGACTCTCTGCGTTTCGATTCAAGCGTTTCTGATCGGTTCTCCTATGTGCTGGTGGATTGCCCGCCATCGTTGAACCTGTTGACGCTGAATGCGATGGCAGCTGCGGACTCCGTGCTCGTGCCGCTGCAGTGCGAATTCTTTGCGCTGGAAGGCCTAAGTCAGCTTCTACAGACGGTCGATCAGGTTCGTTCAACGATCAATGCTGAGCTTTCGATCCAGGGCATCGTGTTGACGATGTTCGATAGCCGCAACAATCTTGCCTCTCAGGTGGTGGACGATGTTCGCGCCTTCATGGGTGAAAAGGTCTATCGCACCGTTATTCCGCGCAATGTGCGGGTATCGGAAGCGCCATCGCATGGCAAGCCAGCCATTCTTTATGATCTGAAATGTGCGGGAAGTCAGGCTTATTTGCAGCTTGCGTCGGAAGTTATTCAGCGCGAGCGGCAATTGAAAGCCGCATAATCTAGACTATCGATTCGACTACGTAACAATTGCAGGAATTTGCCGAACGATGAACGACGATCCTTCAAAAAAGCGCCTTGGCCGTGGACTGGCTGCCCTGATTGGTGAGATCGACCGTCCGGTCGAAGAGCGCAGAGCGCCGGTTCCAATCGAACGCAATGTGCCTATCGAGTTTGTCACGCGCAATCCGCGCAATCCGCGACGCATGTTTGCGGAAGCCGAACTCGAAGATCTGGCGCAGTCGATCAAGGAACATGGCGTCGTCCAGCCAATCGTTGTGCGTCCAGCACCGGGCCAGCCTGATCATTTTGAACTCATCGCTGGTGAACGCCGCTGGCGGGCTTCGCAGCGCGCGGGCGTCGATACGATTCCTGTTATCGTTCGCGATGTGGATGATCGTGTTGCTCTTGAGATCGCGATTATCGAAAACGTTCAGCGCGCAGACCTGAACGCAGTCGAAGAAGCTTTGGGATATCAACAGCTTATCGATAATCATGAGTATACACAGAACGATCTGGCGCAGGTAATCGGCAAGAGCCGCAGCCATGTCGCCAATACGCTGCGCCTTCTCAAGCTGCCGCAGCCGGTACAGGATTTCATTGTCGACGGCGCTTTGTCCGCAGGCCATGCGCGCAGCCTGATCACGATGGAAAATCCGACGGGATTGGCAGAGCGCATTGTCAAGGAAGGCCTGTCGGTTCGTCAGGTGGAAGCGCTGGCTCAGGCCGAGGCACGCGGCGGTGCCGAACCGAAGCCGGGTAAGACTGCGCCGGTTGAAAAAGATGCCGACACCAAGGCGCTTGAAAAGCTGCTCTCCGATGTGACCGGCATGAAGGTCGAGATCAACCATCGGGATCGCGGCGGCGAAGTGAAGATCCGCTATAGCTCGCTGGAACAGCTGGACGAAATCTGCCGTCGCCTTCAAAGCTGATGTGTTTCTCATAAAGAAAACAAAAACCCCGGTATCGCAGTACCGGGGTTTTTGTTTGTGGCAATGTTTCACGTTTTGCAGTCGCGAAGGCAGTCAGCGCCGCGCATTGCGCATGGCTTCCACACCGATGGCCATCAGGCATTGCCGAATGATCGGAATGGCAAGCGCGGAATTCTGGCGGCTTTCCAGGACGGCGCGCTGGAGACGCTCCAGGACGCGTGAAAGGCTTTCACCGCCCCATCGTCCGATGGCCGTTTCTATGAGCCTTTTGCGATTGAAAAAGATGGGTGGCCTTGCACTGGCCACCACGACCGAGGCGCTCTTGCGTTCAGTATCCATGATATAGCGCAGAGCCTGTATCTGCTGGAACTGTCGCATGGCCGTGTTCAGCACCAGAAACGGCGCTGTGCCAGACTTCACGACGCGGTCAAACGTGATTTCAAAACGCTGCAAATCACCGGCAATAACCGCATCCACGACCTCATCGGTCGACAGGCCTGCAACGTCGCCGACAGCTTCGCGCACATCGTCAATGTCGATACGTTCCTTGCCGCGTGCATAGAGGCAGAGTTTTTCCAGCTCGCCACGCGTGGCAAGACGGTCGCCGCCAAGGCTGGCGCGAAGGAGCTGACGTCCATCAAGGGTGATTTGCAGCTTCCACTCCGCAAGCACATCATCGATCACGCCGTCAACGCCGCGTGCGTCGTCCGTATAGCAGGGAAGCGCCATGCCCGCCGAGGCGTTCTCGATAGCGCTGCGCAACCCAACACCCTTTTTCAGGTCGCCAGCTTCGACGAGAATGAAGGTTTCATGCGGCGGTTCGGTGGCCAGAAGCTTGATCGCTTCGGCCAGTTTCTTCTGTCCAGCCGCGTTCTTGATCCAGATCAGGCGGGTGCCGCCAAACATGGAAATGGTGCGCGCTTCGTCCGCCAGTTTAGAAGGATCGGCATCGATCTCGTCGGCTTCCATACGGATGACAGCAAAAGGATCGTCGAGCGGTAACTTTGTCGCTTCGGCATAACGGCGTGCACGCTCGCTCACCAGGCCCTTGTCCGGACCATAGAGAAGCACGACCGGAAACGAGCTGCTCGGTCTGCTCAGGAAACCATCGACTTCATTTGCTTTTTTCTGCGCCATGAATCGTTCTTAGAGCATTTGGGCGGGGAGTGGGAAACGCATTTTGTGTTTGCACGGTTTCGGATGCTGAATTTTGTAATGCGAGTGCTTATGGAACCGCAGGCTGGTTGGTTTGTATCGAGAGTTTCTTGGAAACAGCCGCCTGTCTTTCATGGACAGGCGGCTGCTCGTGGAGGCCAATTCCTCACTGTTCAGGCATTAATGCGGAATAGCGGTGTAATGGTTTTCATCGTAAGGCCGAACCAGGAAGGAATTGACGACATCATTGAATGCAATCCAATGCGGCGTCTTTTGATGGAGTGAGAGAGATTCCCTATCTGTCCAATTTTCGATCAATGCATAAATATTGCTGTCATCATCGCTCTTCCAAAGCTGATAATAATCGCATCCCGTTTCCTTGTTCGACTCCGAAACCATGTTATTCAAGACCGAAAGAAATTCTTTCTTACTTTCTTCGCGAACATGGAAGAATACATTAAGCGTAATCATCTTCTTACCTGATTTTCCAACTGGATTAGTTTTAAAGTTTCAAGTGTAATGACGAAAGAACATTTGATATATTCATTCCTCATCTGCGCGAATATATGGATCAATTTGAAATTCTGTAAAAGTGAATTATAAAGAACGTATTCGTTCACTTTTTGAGAAGCCACTATGAATTTACGGCGCGTGGAAGCCTTTTGTCGTGTTGTCGAGCTGGGCACTGTCGTGGCTGCGGCTGATGCAATGTTTTGTGTTCCATCGAACATCAGCAAGATGCTGAAGGATCTGGAAGCACTATTGAGCGATGCATTATTTGTGCGAGACAAGGGCAATCTGATCATAACGCCCTTTGGCCGGCGATATTACGATGAGGTTCATCCGATCCTTGAGAATGCCCACCGGGTGGAAAGGACGTTCAGAACTTCCGCACAGCAGCATAGTCTGAGCATTGGCGCCATTGATGTGGTCATAGACCATCATCTGCCTTTGTTCATTCCGCACTATATGCAGAAGCAGCCCTATGCCCGGCTAAAGGTTTTCCGGGGCCATTCCAGAGTTCTGGAGGAGGGACTCTACAACCACGAATATGACGCGATTTTTTCCGATGGTCCGGTGGTTACGCCGGAGTTGAACAGCCGTTTGATTTTTAAGGAGCGGCTGGTTCCCATGCGCAATGAAACTTCGCCGACAGACGGGCCCGTGCCGGTCTATAGCCACGGCAACAGCTGCCTCTACCGGGATTTTGTGGATGACTGGGTACGATCGCAGTCGATTGGCGCCTATAGTGTGGTTGAAACGGAATCCTACGCCTTGATGGCCGCTCTTGTGAGGAACAGCGGCGGGGTCGGCTTTATCCCGCAGACGATCGCATCAGCCCTCGGTGTGGATGACATCTGCAGCGCTGAAGACAATATTCCCTGCGATATCTATGTTGTCTGGAGGCGATCTGGTCTGGAGGCTCCGGTGGCCACCATGCTTGATGCCGTAGAGGCATTTTCTTCAAGCATGGGGCTTTTGTAAAACCGCTTTAGATGACGTGTCACTCGATCAGCAGAGCGTCGTCATCCAGCGTCTGACCGCGAACCTTGCGGAACATATCGATCAAGTCTTCGACGCCCAAGGTCTTGCGCTTGTCACCGGTAACATCGAGCAGAATCTTGCCGCCGTGCAGCATGATCGTGCGGTCGCCATAATCGAGCGCCTGACGCATGGAATGGGTCACCATCAGCGCTGTAAGCTTGTTTTCGGTGATGAGCGTGCGGGTCAGTTCCATGACGAATTCCGCCATGCCCGGATCAAGTGCTGCGGTATGTTCGTCGAGAAGCAGAACTTCAGAACCGGCAAGCGTTGCCATGATGAGCGAAAGCGCCTGACGCTGGCCGCCGGAAAGCAGTTCCATGCGGTCCTGCATGCGGTTTTCAAGGCCGAGATTGAGGCTTGCCACGCGCTCGCGAAACCATTCGCGACGGCTGGAATTCAGCGCATGAGTAAAGCCGCGCTTCTTGCCGCGGGAGGCGGCAAGCGCAAGGTTTTCTTCGATGGTCAGCGTGCCGCAGCTGCCGGCCAGTGGGTCCTGGAACACGCGTGCAACGAGACCGGCGCGGTCGGCGGTGGATTTGCGGGTTACGTCCTTGCCGCTGATCACGACCTTACCGCCGGTCGGGATGACGTCGCCTGCAAGCACACCGAGCAAGGTGGATTTGCCAGCGCCATTCGAGCCGATGACGGTTACGAAGGAACCGCGATCCATGGTCAGGTTGATCTTGTTCAGAACCTGCTTTTCCAGTGGAGTGCCGCGACCGAAGACGACATCGAGATTGGAAACTTCGATCATGCGGATGCTCCCCCGCGGCGCAGGCGCGGCAATATCAGGGCGAATGTGACGAGAAGCGCTGTGGCGATGTTCAGGTCGGAAGCCTGCAGGCCGAACGTGTCGCCATTGGAAAGCGCGAGCTGGATAGCGATGCGGTAGATGACCGAGCCGAGCACGCAACCGATCAGGATCACCAGCAGGTTACGGGTGCGCAGGATGGTTTCACCGATGATGACAGCGGCGAGGCCGACAACGATGGTGCCAACGCCCGAGGTAACATCGGCAAAGCCGTTTGTCTGGGCGAACAGCGAGCCGCCAAGCGCGACAAGCGCGTTGGACAGCGCCATGCCGATATAGATCTGGCGGTCAGTCTGTACGCCCTGTGCACGCGCCATTTTGGGGTTGGCGCCGGTCGCACGCATGGCAAGGCCCATGTCGCTTTCCAGAAAGCGCCAGACGATGAAGACAGCGATGACGACAAGTACAAACAGGAAGGCCGGACGCACATAATATTCCGGAATACCGTGGCCGAAGAAGGGGCTCAGCATCGTGTCCTGATTGATGAGTGCGATGTTTGGGCGACCCATCACGCGGAGGTTCACCGAAAAAAGTGCGATCATCGTCAGAATGGAAGCAAGCAGGTTGAGGATCTTGAAGCGCACATTGAGCGTTGCGGTCACAAGACCCGCTACAGCGCCTGCAACCATGGCAATTGCCGCGGCTAGCCATGCATTGAGGCCAGCGAGGATCAGAACGCCGGTAACCGCTGCACCGAGCGGAAACGAACCGTCCACCGTCAGGTCGGGAAAGTCGAGGACGCGAAACGCCAGATAGACGCCGATGGCGACAAACGCGAAAACGAGGCCTAATTCGACCGCACCCCAGAAGGCGATCTGACTCACAACGACATTCCTTGTACTTTGCCGCAATCGACAAGGATGAAGCCGGTTCTCCGGCATAAGATCATCCGCAAGCCTGCGGACATCAAGGCGCTGCGCCGTCAATTGTCCAAAAGGCTTTCACCAATCGCGACCGGTTTTGGTTTGAGTTTATCCGGCAGGCGAGGCCCGTTCGGATTGTTTCCCGGCTAGATCATTTGTTCCCATTATTGTTCCAGTCGGATTACAACTCTCACAATCATGAGCGCAAGTCCTAACCGCGCCAAACGCCCGCAAATGCTGCTTTATATGGAGCTTACGCAACATTCGTGCGGTATTGCTACAGGTCAGATGTCTTTTCGAACCTGACCCCGCTTCAGGGCTTCGTCTTGTGTTCAAAGAAAAAGGGCGGGAAGTTTCCACTCCCGCCCCTGATTTTCTGCATTTCGTACTGGATCAGTCGATCTTGCTGGTGGCGCGGTCGATCACAGCCTTCGGGAACTCAACGCCCATCTTCTTGGCTGCGCCGAGATTGATGACGAGGTCGGTACCCTTGGCGATTTCAACTGAAATGTCACCCGGCTTTTCACCCTTCAGGATGCGTGCAACGACAGCGCCGGTCTGCTTGCCGACGTCGTAATAGTTGAAGCCAAGCGCAGCCATCGCGCCGCGCTTGACGGAATCCGTATCAGCGGTGAAGAGCGGCAGCTTGCTTTCCTCAGCAACGCCGACGGCGCTTTCGAGGGCCGAGACGATGGTGTTGTCAGTCGGCACATACATGGCATCGGCGCGGCCGACGAGAGCCTGTGCGGCGCCCTTGACTTCAGCCGACTTGGTGGCAGCGGATTCAACGATCTCAATGCCGTCAGCTGCAGCAGCTTCCTTCAGTGCAGCCAGAAGCGAGACCGAGTTGGTTTCGCCGGAATTGTAGAGATAGCCGAGCTTCTTGATGTTCGGCATCACTTCCTTGATGAGCTTGATGTGTTCGGCGACCGGCGACATGTCGGAGAGACCGGTTACGTTTCCGCCCGGCTTTTCCATGTTCTTGACGAGCTGCGCGCCGACCGGATCGGATACGGCGGTGAACACGATCGGAATGTCGCGCGTGGCGGAAACTACAGCCTGAGCCGATGGGGTGGAAATCGGGACGATCACGTTCGGGCCATCACCCACGAACTGACGTGCGATCTGTGCGGCGGTTGCCGGGTTGCCCTGAGCGGACTGATAGACGAATTTGAGATTTTCGCCTTCCTTGAAACCGGCTTCGGCCAGAGCATCCTTGACGCCGTCACGGGCGGCGTCGAGTGCCGGATGTTCGACAATGGCGGTCACGGCGACGGTTACGTCTTTTGCCTGGGCCGAAGTAGCGATGGCCGTTGCGGCCAGCAATGCCAGAAGTACAGAACGCATGAAAATCTCCCCTAATTGGTTTCTATGCTGTTGATTGCTTAATCAAGTTGATAGCCGAAATCAATCAGTACAGGAACCGGACAAACTTGCGTGGGAGAATGTATAGCGTCCGAAAAAGTGGCTGTCAGGCTTGCTCCACTCCATGGGTTTCCAAAAGCGCTTTCATGCGCTTCATGGCAAGCTCCGGCCGGTCGAGCACATTGGCCTCGTCGGCCAGCTGGAAAATGTCGGCATAATGGACAATGCCGCGCGCCGATTGCATTCCGGCAGGCATGGTGAAATGCGTCTGATGACCGTTGAGCCAGGCGAGAAACACGACGCCCGCCTTGTAATACTGCGTCGGCGCTTCAAAAATCTTGCGCGAGAGCGGTACAGTTGGCTCAATGATGGAGCGGAACCGTGCAGTATCGCCCTTGGCGAGGGCGGCGAGCGCATTGGAAGCTTGTGGCGCGACTGCATCGAAAATGCCGAGCAGGGCATGGCTATGCTTGTGCCCGTCGCCTTCGATCAACGGTGCATAGTTGAAATCATCGCCCGTGAAACAGAGCACGCCTTCCGGCAACCGGTCACGCAGGGCAAGTTCGTAGCGCTCTTCCAACAGCGAAATCTTGATGCCTTCGACCTTGTCACGATTGGCCTCGATAATATTGATGACAGTGTTCAGCGCATCGTCGAAATTAGAGCTTCCCCAGTAGCCCTTGAGCTGCGGGTCGAACATGTCGCCCAACCAATGCAGCACGACCTTCTCGCGGGCATTGGAGAGAATGTGCCCATAAACCTTTGCATAATCGTCCGGGGATCGCGCAATACGGGCAAGGGCGCGGCTTGCCATCAGGATGAAACGTCCGCCGTGCTTTTCGACGAAACCGGCCTGTGTTTCGTAGGCTTTGATCACGTCATCAAAGCTCTTTGCGTTCGCCGGATCGAGATGATCCGTGCCGGCACCACAGGCCAGATCGGCGCCCGCTACGGTTTTGCTTTCAGCCAGTGAGCGCCGGATCAATTCCTGCGCACCCGCCCAGTTGAGGCCCATGCCGCGCTGCGAGGTGTCCATCGCTTCGGCGATCTTGAAGCCGAGGCTCCAGAGATGATGGCGAAACGCCATGGTCGCACCCCAGTCAAGCGCGGGATTGTTCCAGGGCGTCGTATCGCTTTGTGGGTCGGAGACGATATGCGCCGCTGCATAGGCGATGCGATTGAACTGCGGGGGAGCGGAAGGTCTTTCTGTCGGCGTTCCAGCAAGCCGGTATGCGTGTAGAGTGCCGTCTGCCTTTGGCAAGGTCAGCATAGTGTCGAATGCAACGCTCATGATCATCCTCCCACGGAACCTTGCCTTTCATAATTTAGAACGTTCCAAATGGCAAGAAGCGCCAATATCGAGTTACAAGTAGAGTTTTAGGCCCGAGAAAAGCGCTTCTCACGCGAATAATCCATATTTCTCAAATTTATGCGGGAGTGATATCGTGAAAAAGGACATTGATGTGGCGATATAGTGGCAAAATTTCTCCCGTTGACTTTTTTGGAACGTTCCAATTAAATTGTTAGCGAAAGCCGAGGAAGTCATGAACAAGAGCAGCGTTACGGTCATCGATATTGCACGCGAGGCAGGCGTGTCGAAATCGACCGTGTCGCTCGTGCTGCGTGACAGTCCGCTGGTTCATGCCGAAACGCGTGTGAAGGTGCAGGCGGCAATCGAAAAGCTCGGTTACGTCTATAACCGCAGCGCCGCCAATCTGCGTCAGTCCAAGTCGAAGATCATCGGGCTGGTCGTGAACGATCTGACCAACAGCTTCTTTGCCGAACTGGCGGTCGGTGTGGACCGCGTTATGCAGTCGGCAGGCTATGTGCAGTTTCTGGCCAATACCGGCGAGAGCATCGACCGGCAGCGCGAAGTGATCGCCTCCATGCGCGAACACGGCATTGCCGGGCTGATCGTGTCACCGGCGCGTGGCACTGAATCTGGCGACCTGAAGCCACTGGCGAAAAGTGGCCTGCCGGTGGTGCAGATGGTGCGCGATGTGCCGGGTTCTGGCGTTTCGTCCATTCTGTCCGACAATCGCGGCGGCGTGGCTAAGGCCGTTGAGCATCTGGTCGGCCTCGGGCACAACAGCATCGCCTTCATGGGCGGTTATGCGGATACGGCGGTGTTTGCCGAGCGTGTTTCCGGCTATCGCGCTGGTCTGGAACAGGCCGGTCTCGTCTTTGACGATGCGCTGGTCTTCACATCGGCCCCGTCGCGGGCGGGCGGTGTGGAAGCAGTGGAACGCATGTTGCTGCTGGGTGCAAAGCCGACGGCTACGGTGTGTTTCAACGATGCGGTGGCATTTGGCGTTTGCGACGGTTTGCGCGCTGCGCATTTGGAACCGGGACGTGATTTCGGCGTGGTCGGCTTCGACGATGTGATCGAAGCAAAGACCGCCGTGCCCGCATTAACAACAGTGTCGGTCGATCCGCAGGGGATGGGCGAACGGGCGGCACAGCTTCTTTTGAAGCAAATCAATTCAGAACGGGTGGAGGCGGAGGCGCAGCGTTTGGCGGTGCGTCTTGCGGTGCGTGCCAGTTGCGGCATGCCTTTTAAAACGGAGGAGAAACGCGGATGGCAAAGTGGGGCCTTATAGGCGCAAGCACGATTGCGAAAGAGTGGGTGATCGGAGCCATTCGTGCTACTGGCGGCGAAGTCGTTTCCGTTTACAGCACCAATGCCGCGCGCGGCGAAACCTATGCCCGTGACAACGGAATTGACCGCTCCGTGACAAGCCTCGACGCACTTCTGGCCGATCCGGAAATCGACGCTGTCTATATCTCCACCACCAATGAATTGCATCGCGATCAGACGATTGCCGCCGCCAAGGCTGGTAAGCATATCCTCTGTGAAAAGCCGCTGGCGCTGACGATTGGTGATGCCCATGCCATGTTGAAGGCCGTACGCGAAGCGGGCGTGGTGGCAGGCACCAACCATCATTTGCGTAACGCTGCCAGCCACCGCGCCATGCGTGATGCAATCGCCGAGGGCAGGATCGGCAAGGTGCTTGGCGCACGGGTTTTTCATGCGGTTTACTTGCCACCGCATTTGCAGGGCTGGCGTATCGAGCGGCCCGATGCTGGTGGCGGTGTCATTCTCGATATCACGGTGCACGATGCCGATACGTTGCGTTTTGTGCTGGGTGAAAACCCGGTCGAGGCCCTGGCTTTCAGCCAGCAAGGGGGCTTAAGTGGTGAGGGACTGGAAGATGGAGTGATGGGCGCATTGCGTTTTCCATCTGGCGCGATCGCCCAGTTCCACGACGCTTTCACGACCAAATATGCGGAAACCGGCTTCGAGGTGCATGGCAGTGAAGGCTCGCTGGTGGCGCGCAATGTGATGACGCAAAAGCCGGTTGGTTCGGTGCTGCTGCGTGACAAGGACGGCGAGCACGAATTGCCGCTCGATCAGACGAATCTCTATGAAACCGCCTTGCAGGCTTTCCATGATGCGATAGCAGGCGAGGGCCAGCCTTCCGCAACATTGGAGGATGGCATCTGGTCGCTCGCCACCGGGCTTGCCGTGCTTGAGGCCGCAAAGACCGGCAAGGCAACCGCCGTTAAATCTGGAATCTGAACACCATGAACAAGCATATTTCGGCTGCGGAAGCGGCTGCACTCATCCCCGACAACGCTGTCGTTTCCGTCTCCTCATCGAGCGGTCTTGGCTGTCCCGATTTGACGCTGAAAGCCATTGGCGAGCGGTTTGACGAAACCGGCCATCCCAAAGATATCACCACGCTGCACCCGATTGCGGCGGGCGATATGAGCGGCATCAAGGGCGTCGATTACATTGCCAAGCCGGGATTATTGAAGAAAATCATCGGCGGTTCCTATCCGTCTGGGCCGTCCAGTGCCGAGCCGCCGCTGATCTGGCAGATGATCACTAACAATGATATCCCGGCCTATAATATTCCGTCGGGCATTTTGTTCGATATGCACCGCGAAGCAGCGGCCAAGCGCCCCGGCGTGCTGACCAAGGTGGGGCTTGATACATTTGTCGACCCCAAGCGTCAGGGCACGGCGATGAATGACAAGGCCGGGCAGGAACCGGTTGTGAAACATGTCAGTTTCGAAGGCGAAGACTGGCTCTATTTCCCTTCCATCATCCCGCAAGTGGCGATCATTCGTGCCACGACGGCGGATGAGCGTGGCAATCTCACCTATGAGCACGAAGGCGCTTATCTTGGTGGTCTCGATCAGGCGCTGGCCGCGCGCAACAATGGCGGCATCGTCATTGCGCAGGTGAAACGCATCGCCAAGGAAGGCACGCTGAAGCCGCATGATGTGCGGGTGCCGGGCGTTCTGGTCGATTATATCGTGGTCGATCCGGACCAGAAGCAGACGACGCAGACACTGTACGATCCGGCGATTTCGGGCGAGATTTTCCGTCCGATCGATACGTTCCGTCTGGCCGAGTTCAATATCCAGAAGGCGATTGCGCGCCGTGTCTCGCAGGAATTGCAGGCGGGAAGCACGGTCAATCTCGGCTTCGGAATTTCGGCCAATGTGCCGCGCATTTTGCTGGAGGAAGGCCTGCATGGTGCTGTGACATGGGTGATCGAGCAGGGCGCTGTCGGTGGCGTGCCGCTACTGGATTTTGCCTTTGGCTGCGCAGCGAATGCTGACGCCTATATGCCGTCGCCCTATCAGTTCACCTATTTTCAGGGTGCAGGCTTCGATGCGTCGCTCTTGTCCTTCCTGGAGATTGGACGCGACGGCTCGGTCAATGTGTCGAAGCTTTCATTCCGTCCGCATGTCACGGCCGGGGCGGGCGGTTTTGTGGACATTACGGCAAGGGCCAAAAAGATTGTCTTCTCCGGCATGTTCAATGCAGGGGCCAAGCTCTCCGTTGCAGACGGCAAACTGGTGATCGAGAAGGAAGGCAAGCTCAAAAAGCTCGTTAATGAGGTTGAGCACGTCACCTTCTCCGGTCCGCGCAGTGTCGCGCAGGGACAGGACATCACCTATGTTACGGAACGCGCTGTGATGAAGCTGACGCCGGAAGGCATCGTGCTCACCGAGATCGCGCCGGGTGTGGATTTGCAGGCCCATATTCTCGATCAGGCTGAGTTTCCGCTGATCGTTTCCGATCAGCTCAAGATCATGGACGAGGCGCTGTTCCGCGAAGAGCCGATTGGACTTGAATTGCCGCAAAAGCCTGCGCGAAAGCTGGAGGCGTGAGATGGCTGATCGCATAGAAATTGCGACCGAGAACCACATCGCGGTCATGACCATCAAGCGTCCCGAAAAGCTCAATGCGTTCGATATCGAGCTTTTGCAGGAATTATCCGCCGCCTGTGATCGGGTGGAGGCGGATAGCACCGTGCGGGTTGCGATCCTGACCGGTGAGGGCAAAGCCTTTTCCGCTGGAGGCGACATCAAGGCCTGGGGCGGCATGGAACCGGCAGAGTTCGGCCATGCATGGGTGCGTTACGGCCATCGTGTGTTCGAGCGGCTTGCGACTTTGCGTGTGCCACTGATCGCAGCGATGAACGGCCATGCTTTGGGCGGCGGTCTGGAACTGGCGGGCGCCGCTGATATCCGCATTGTCGAACGACAGGCGAAGATCGGCTTGCCGGAAACCTCGCTCGGCATGATCCCCGGTTGGTCCGGCACGCAGCGTCTTGTGCGTCGATTCGGTGCGCAGATCGTGCGCCGTATGGTGCTGGGCGGCGAAATGTTCACGGCTGAAGAAGCGCTTTCGCATGGGCTTGTCGATGCCGTTGTGGAGACGGGCGCAGCCTTGCAGGCGGCGCAGGATTATGCGGCGCGGGTGGCCAAGCGCGGACCGGCTGCACTGGAAATTTCCAAACTGATGCTTTCCGTCGCCAATGGCGAGGACAATGGAACCGCCGTCGAGGCATTGGGTTCCATCCTTGTCGCCAAGACCGGCGACCTGAAGGAAGGCGTGCGTTCGTTCAGCGAAAAGCGCGAAGCGAATTTTAAGGGAGAATGGTGATGAGCACGATCGTAAAACCGCAGCCGCTGGCAGGACTGGCCGTCCGCGAATTCTCCATGCTGATCGATGGCAAATGGGTGCAGAGCCAAAGCGGCGGCAGCATTGAGCGTGTGGCCCCCGGTCATGGCGTGACGGTGAGCCGTTATCCCGCTGGCACCAAGGCTGATGTGGAACGTGCCGTAGCAGCTGCGCGCAGGGCTTTTGATGACGGGCGCTGGTCTTCCAAAACGGCATCGCAGCGTTCGCTGGTGCTGTTGAAAGCCGCTGATCTCATTGAAGCGAGGGCGGAAGAGCTTGCCTATCTCGATGCGATTGAAGCAGGAAAGCCAATCAGTCAGGTGCGGGGCGAGATTGCTGGTTCCGTCGATATCTGGCGTTATGCGGCAGCGCTTGCGCGTGATCTGCATGGCGAGAGCTATAATACGCTGGGCGATGGCACTTTAGGCGTTGTGCTGCGTGAGGCGATTGGTGTTGTTTCCATCATCACGCCGTGGAACTTTCCGTTCCTGATCGTCGGCCAAAAGCTGCCATTTGCTTTGGCGGCGGGTTGCACGGCGGTCGTAAAGCCTTCGGAACTTACCTCCGGTTCGACACTGGTGCTTGGTGAAATTCTGGCCGAGGCAGGCGTGCCGGATGGCGTGGTCAACATCGTCACCGGAACGGGTGCTGATGTCGGCCAGCATATGAGTACGCATCCGGATGTGGACATGGTGTCGTTCACCGGTTCCACTGGTGTTGGCAAGCTGACAATGGCCAATGCGGCGCAGACGCTGAAGAAAGTGTCGCTGGAACTTGGCGGCAAGAACCCGCAAATCCTGTTCCCGGATGCGGATATGGATGCCTTCATCGACGCTGCGGTTTTCGGCGCATGGTTCAATGCGGGCGAATGCTGCAATGCCGGTTCGCGGTTGATCGTGCATCGCTCGATTGTCGATGAGATTGTCGGGCGCGTCGCTGATCTGTCGAAAAAGGTCATCGTCGGTGATCCGCTCGATGTCAGCACGCAGGTGGGCGCGATCATCACGCCGCAGCATCTGAGCAAGGTTGGCGCTTATGTCGATCAGGCCAAGAAGGCGGGCGCTGCAATTGCCCATGGCGGCGATGTGCTGGATCTCGGCCTTGGCCAATATATGGGACCGACCATCATTGCGGGCGTGAAAGCCGATATGGCCGTGGCGCGTGAAGAAGTGTTCGGTCCTGTCCTGTCGGTCCTCTCCTTCGATACGGTGGATGAGGCAATCTCCATTGCCAACGCGGTTGATTACGGGCTTTCCGCAGGTGTGTGGAGCCGCGATTTCGATACCTGCATGAGCATCGGGCGCAAGGTGCGCGCCGGTACGGTCTGGATGAACACTTTCATGGATGGCACGCCGGAACTGCCTTTCGGCGGTTATCGTCAGTCGGGTCTGGGCCGCGAGTTGGGTCGTCATGCGGTGGAGGATTACACCGAAACCAAGACGCTCAACATGCATATCGGCGCGCGCACCGGCTGGTGGATGCCGCAAGAAAAGTAGGGAGTGACGGCTTTGGGAGGACAGCCGGATATCGTCATTATCGGATCGGGTATCGGCGGCGCGACAATGGCCGCCGGCCTTGCTGTGTCAGGTGCCGACATTCTCATTCTTGAGGCGGGGGAGCATCTCCCGGACAGGCCGGAAAACCGCGACCCGCGCGCCATTTTCCAACAAGGCTTCTTTCGCCCGAAGGAGTTCTGGTACGAGACCAGTGGTACGCCATTCAATCCCGGCAACTACTACAATGTCGGCGGCAATTCCAAATTCTTTGGCGCGGTGCTGATCCGCTATCGCCGCGAGGATTTTGCGGAAATGGCGCATCTGGAAGGCGTTTCGCCCGCATGGCCATTCGCCTATGACGAGCTGGAGCCTTGGTATAGCCGTGCCGAACAGCTGTTTCAGGTGCGGGGTGAACTGGGCGATGATCCGACCGAGCCAGATCATTCAAAACCCTATCCCTATCCGGCAATCCGTGATGAACCGGCCATTGCCGATATACGGGCGCGATTGAAAAAGAACGGCCTTCATGCCGCATCGCTGCCGCTGGGTGTCGATATTGACCGCTGGCTCGCCAAGGCAAAAACGCCGTGGGATGCACATCCGAACAGCAATGACGGCAAGATGGATGCGGAAACCTGTCCGCTTGCCAGCGCCTTGCGCTATTCCAATGTCAGGCTGGAAACCGCGGCCCGGGTGACGCGGCTGGAAGCCGGTCCGGATGGCAAAACCATCGCGGCGGTGCATTATGTGAAGAACGGCGAGGCGCTGGTCTTGCGCCCAAAGCTCGTTATTCTTTCTGCGGGTGCGGTGCAGTCGGCAGCGCTTTTGTTGCGCTCAGGATTGGCAAACCGTTCCGATCAGGTCGGTCGCAATTTCATGAACCATAATTCTAGCGCCGTGATCGCTTTCGATCCGCGCTATCGCAATGACAGCGTCTATCAGAAGACCTTTGGCTTCAACGATTACTATCTGTCGGACGGGGCAGGCGGGCCGCCGCTGGGCAATGTGCAATTGCTTGGGCGCGTGTCGGGCGCGATCCTGAAATCCAATATGCCACGTGTGCCGGAATGGCTGTTGAACCGGATTGCCGGGCACACAATCGACTTCTACGCGATGAGCGAAGACCTGCCGTCGCCGGAAAGCCGCGTGACGGTGGATGGCGAACGCATTGTCCTGCATTGGGTGCGCAGCAACTGGAAGGCGCATCTGATGCTGGTCGACAAGCTCAAATCCGCACTGCGGGCGGCAGGATTTCCGGTGGTTTTGTCGCGGGCCTTCGACCGGCGTACGCCCTCGCATCAATGCGGTACGGTGCGCATTGGTAATGACCCGGCGACAGCGCCGCTCGATACATGGTGCCGCGCTTACGACCATCCCAATCTTCATGTGGTGGATGCGTCGTTCCTGCCGACATCAGCTGCGGTCAATCCCGCGCTGACCATCGCCGCGCAGGCGTTGCGCGTGTCCGATCATCTGAACCGGGAGGTGCTGGCATGAACCGTCAAAGACCTGTGGCGCTGGTGACCGGCGGTCGACGTGGCATCGGGCTTGGCATAGCCCGCGCTCTCGCGGCGAAGGGCTTCGATCTGGCGATTACTGATGTTGAAAACGACGAGACCGTTATCCACGAACTGCGCGGCATGGGCGGCAAGGTGGCTTTCTTCAAGGGCGATCTTGCTGCCGTAGAAACCCATGCGGCGACGGTTGCCGCCGTGTTGAAGGAGTTTGGTAGCATTGATTGTCTCGTCAACAATGCGGGCATGGGTTCCGTCGAACGCGGTGACTTTCTTGGCCTGAAGCCGGAGAATTTCGACACCATCATGGGGGTCAATTTGCGCGGCACTGTGTTTTTCACGCAGGCAATAGTGAAAGCCATGCTGGCGGTAACCGATGTGCGTTTTCCACGCAGCATCGTGACGATCAGTTCAGTCTCGTCAGTGATGAGTTCGCCGGAAAGGCTCGATTACTGCATCAGCAAGGCTGGGCTGACCGCCTTTGTACAGGGGCTGGCATTGCGGCTCGCCGAGGCGCGGATTGGTGTGTTCGAGGTTCGACCGGGTATCATTCGCACCGACATGACCGCAAAGGTTGCCGAGCGCTACGACACGCTGATTGACGGCGGGCTGGTGCCGATGAAGCGCTGGGGCGAAGTGGGCGATGTTGGCGCCATCGTGGCCGGGCTTGCGGGCGGAAATTTCATCTTCGCTACCGGGTCGGTGATCAATGCCGATGGCGGCCTGTCGATAGCAAAGCTTTAGTTTCTCGGGAGGAGAAACGCATGAATTACGATTATATCATCGTTGGCGGCGGGCCGGCCGGTTGTGTTCTCGCCAATCGTCTGAGCGAGGATGCTTCGGTGAAGGTGTTGCTGCTGGAAGCCGGAGGAAGCGACTGGAACCCGCTGTTTCATATGCCTGCGGGCTTTGCCAAAATGACCAAGGGCGTGGCGAGCTGGGGCTGGGAGACGGTCCCGCAGAAGCATATGAAAAACCGCGTTCTGCGCTATACGCAGGCCAAGGTCATTGGTGGCGGTTCCAGCATCAATGCGCAGATTTATACGCGCGGCAATGCGGCTGATTACGATCTCTGGGCCAATGAAGACGGCTGCACCGGCTGGGATTATCGCAGCGTGCTGCCCTATTTCAAACGTGCCGAGGACAATCAGCGTTTCAACGATGACTATCATTCCTATGGCGGGCCGCTTGGCGTTTCCATGCCGTCTGCACCGCTGCCGATCTGCGATGCCTATATCCGCGCGGGGCAGGAGCTTGGGCTTCCCTACAATCCGGATTTCAACGGTCGCGAACAGGCAGGTGTCGGTTTCTACCAGTTGACCCAGCGCAATCGCCGCCGCTCGTCCGCCTCGCTTGCCTATCTCGCATCGATCAAGGGACGCAGAAACCTGACGGTCAGAATCAACGCGCCAGTGCGCAACATCGTGCTGGAGAAGACGCGCGCCACCGGCGTGGCGTTGATGAGCGGCGAGGTGCTGCGCGCATCGCGGGAGGTGATCCTGTCATCGGGCGCGATCGGCTCGCCGAAGCTTCTGCTGCAATCTGGGATCGGACCAGCCGATCATCTCAAGCAGACAGGCGTGGCCGTGAAACACGATCTGCCGGGCGTCGGCTCAAACTTGCAGGATCATCTCGATCTGTTCGTTATCAGCGAATGCACTGGCGATCACACCTATGACGGCGTGGCAAAGCTGCACCGCACGCTTGGCGCGGGTCTGCAATATATCCTGCTGCGTTCCGGCCCGGTGGCGTCGAGCCTGTTTGAGACGGGCGGCTTCTGGTATGCCGACCCGGAGGCCCGGTCGCCGGATATCCAGTTCCATCTGGGGCTTGGTTCGGGGATTGAAGCCGGCGTCGAGAAGCTGAAGAATGCGGGCGTGACGCTCAATTCCGCTTATCTGCATCCGCGTTCGCGTGGGACAGTGCGTCTGGCGTCCAGCGATCCGGCAGCAGCCCCGCTAATCGACCCCAATTACTGGAGCGATCCGCACGATCTGAAGATGTCATTGGAAGGGCTGAAGATCGCCCGCGAAATCCTGCAACAGGAAGCTCTGAAACCCTTTGTCATGGCCGAGCGGCTGCCGGGACCGAAAGTGGTTACTGACGACGATCTGTTCGACTATGCCTGCGCCAATGCCAAGACCGATCACCATCCGGTCGGCACCTGCAAGATGGGCACGGATGCTTCCGCGGTGGTCGATCTGGAACTGAGGGTTCACGGTCTGGAGGGCTTGCGTGTCTGCGACAGCTCGATCATGCCGCGCGTGCCGTCCTGCAACACCAATGCGCCGACAATCATGGTTGGCGAAAAGGGATCCGACATTATTCGCGGGCGCGATCCGCTGCCGCCAACGGTTTTCTCCTGGGAGAAAAACGAACAGAAGCCGCGTGCAAGGGTTTAATCCATGCCGTCCGCCGGTTCAAAGCGCAGATAGCCCACGACATCTGAACCCTTGTGGTTCGGATTGTCGGAGGGGTGATTGACGCCGTCATTGACCGGGATAACCTTGAAGTCGAAAGGCGAAACGCCTTCCAGACAAGCCGCATTCACGCCAAACTGGCGAGGATTGGAGCGGCGCTGGTGGTGCGTATAGATCCCGCATCTGGAGCAGAAGAAATGCTTCGCGACGCCGGTATTGAAGGTGTAGAGGGTGAGCGCGTCTTCCCCTTGCAGGATTTCCAGCCCGCCGAGTTCTGCTGACACGACGACTGCGCCGCGCATCCGGCAATAGGAGCAGTCGCAGCGGCGCGCGCTATGCAGGCCGTCGGACAGTTTTACGCGAAAACGCACCGTTCCGCAGTGGCATGCGCCGTTGGCTTCCTTGATGTCCGGATTCATTTTTCACTCCATTCTGCCTTTGCGGACGATATTTTCTTTTCTGCCAGTTTACCACCGGCGAAAACCGATTAAGTTCGTTGCCGGAAATGCTTCAGGGAGGGAACGGCATGAGCGAATTCGCAGTCATCACAGGCGGCAGCACGGGTATTGGCAGACATCTGGTCACGGCCTTTGCCGAGGCGGGCTATGCGGTTGCTTTCAGCTACAAGGATGAGGACGGGGCAGCCCAGTCGCTGGTCGAGGCGATTGAAGCGGGCGGCGGTCAGGCGCTTGGGCTTGCCTGTGATGTTGGCGTTGGGGCGGAAGTCGATGCCTTCTTCGATGAAGCATGCAGCTGGTTCGGCGATGCGCCTGACGTGCTCGTCAACAATGCCGGTATCCAGACATGGAGTTCGCTGCTGGAGCTTGGCGAAGACGAGTGGGACGATGTCATCCGCACCAATCTGAAGGGCTGCTTCCTCAACACACAGGCGGCGGCCAAGCGCATGGTGGATGCGGACAAGAGCGGCGCGATCATCAATATCGGTTCGGGCTGCAACAAGCTCGCTTTCCCGAAGCTCGTTTCCTACACGGCCTCCAAGGGCGGCATTGAACAGTTCACCAAGGTTTCGGCGGTGGAACTTGGACCGCACGGCATTCGGGTGAATTGTGTGGCCCCCGGCGCAATCCTCAATGATCGCACAGCGCTGGAACAGCCGGACTACGCAGGCACCTGGGCCAAGGTCACGCCCTTGCGGCGGGTCGGTAGCGTCGAGGATCTGGCTGGACCGGTGCTGTTTTTTGCGTCAGAGGCCGCACGCTTTGTGACGGGCCAGACGCTCTGGGTCGATGGCGGCGTCTTCTCGCAGGCCAACTGGCCTTATGATCGGTGAGGTTACTATTAGGATTCAGACATTGCGTCCGTTGAAATAGCTGTCAGGGAGACTTTAGGCTCAACGGACGCCCATCCCCACTATCAACAGGCGACCCACTAGATATAGGATGTTCCGGCTATGTCTCCGTGAATTTCTATATATTGTGTTGCGGAGTTTCCCCTTTTCTATCAAAATTCTACTGTTGCTTGTAGAGATGATTCGCATGCAGCAAAGGAGAAGGCCAATCTAGCTGTAACTAGACTGGCCTTGATAGAAACCGCCGGAAGGGCGGAGATTTGTGATCACGGGGTGACCATGTTCGCATTCGCGATACAAGTCAAGGTTCTTTCCGGTTTTTGTGAAAGACGAAACCTATGACTTTACCCGCATACAAACTCACGTTTGAAGACGCTGTTCAGGTGCATCTATTGCTCATGAGAGGTGAGTTGCAGAGCCGCATCGCAGCTTACTTCGATACGAATGGTGGTCGTATTTCTGAGGTAAATACTGGAAAGCGGCATCCGGGCAGTAAAGAAGAGGCTATTCGCCGTCTTCATTCCTAGAATATCAAGGAGGCGGGCGGGGAAACTCGCCCGCTCATCCGCGAAAACCTACGCAGCATTTTCCAGCGTGTTCGTTTGCAATATAGGTCTCTGTGTTCAGTACTTGTTAAGTGGTGATCCCGACTGGATTCGAACCAGTGGCCTACAGATTAGGAATCTGTCGCTCTATCCTACTGAGCTACGGGACCGACCGTTAGAGCCATCCGCTTTTGCCAGCATGTTCGGATGTTTCCGACACATACTGGGTTTCATGGCGGTAGCCAACCCCGCAAAAAGCGGGGTAGGCGGATTTTCTCAGATTGCAGGGGCGCTCAGGCGGCGAGCGCCGTTTCGGCTACGGCTACGAAATAGCTGACCCCATAGGGGATGGCGTCGTCGTTGAAATCGTAGGCCGGGTGATGCAGGCCCGGCGTATCGCCATTGCCGATGAAGATGTAAGCACCGGGGCGGGCTTCCAGCATGTAGGAAAAGTCCTCCGCCGCCATCATCGGCTCGACATTGGCGTTGACCTTGCCTTCGCCTGCAACGCTGTTGGCGATGCGCTCGGCAAATTCCGTCTGCGCATCGTGATTGAAGGTGACCGGATAATTGTTCTTGTAGCGCACGGTAATCTCTGCACCGGTGACGGCGGCGATGCCCGCTGCCACTTCGCGAATGCGGCGTTCAGCGAAAGCGCGTGTTTCCTTTTGCAGCGTGCGGACGGTGCCCGACAGCGTCGCCTTTTCCGGGATCACGTTATAGGCCTCGCCCGCGATGAACTTCGTGACCGAGATGACGAGCGAATCCAGCGGATCGGTATTGCGCGAAACGATGCCCTGCAAAGCCATCATCAGCTGCGAACCGGCCAGAATTGGATCGATGGTGCGGTGCGGCTGCGCCGCATGCCCGCCGCGTCCGCTGACGAAGAGATCGAATTCGTCCGTTGCAGCCATGATCGGTCCCTTGCACATGGCAAACTGACCGACCGGCAGACCTGGCATGTTATGCACGCCATAGACTTCCGAAATGCCGAAGCGATCCATGACACCGTCTTCGACCATGGCAAGCCCGCCCGCGCCGCCTTCTTCGGCGGGCTGGAAAAGCAGAGCGACCGAGCCGCGGAAATTGCGCGTCTCGCTCAGATATTGCGCAGCGCCCAGCAGCATGGAGGTGTGGCCGTCATGGCCGCAGGAATGCGCCTTGCCGGGGTTTTGCGACGCCCATTCGACGCCGCTTGTTTCGGTGATCGGCAGCGCGTCCATGTCGGCGCGGAGGCCGATGGCCGGGCCGTCGCCGTGGCGACCCTTGATGATGCCGACCACGCCGGAACGACCGACGCCGGTTTCCACATGGTCGCAGCCGAAGGCTTTCAGCTTTTCCGCGACGAATTTTGCGGTGTCGTGCACATCGTAGAGCAGTTCAGGATTCTGGTGTAGCTGGCGTCGCCAGGCGGCGATTTCCGCCTGCGTTTCTACGGCACGATTAAGCACTGGCATTTCGGAGAGGCTCCCGTATTGGGTCTATATGGGCTTGGGCCAACATGGCCCAATGTGGCATGGTTGGGTGTGATTTGAAGGAAGCAGGATATGACGTTTCGGTGAAATCCGGCAATCCCTGTTTGCCTTTTCCTCGCCACATGGCATAGATAAGAGCAACGCAAATCCTCCTTATATGACCGGAAGTGTCGTGTGTCGTCCTGATGGCGATTTGGAACCATTGAATTGAGCCGTGCGAACGGAGACCCGCAGAAATTGCGGGCCATTATTGATTGGAACTGCGCAATGTTGTCGAAGTCGTTGAAATTCCTGGTTGCTGCCGCAGCAATGACTGGCACGGCGATGGGAGCGGCGCTGGCCAATCCGTCAATCGCCGTCGATGTGGCAACCGGCAAGGTTTACGCCCAGCAGGATGCGTTCCAGCGCTGGTATCCGGCTTCGCTCACCAAGCTGATGACAACCTATGTCACGTTTCGCGCGCTTCAGTCTGGTCGCATGACGCTCGAATCTCCCGTGCCGATGACGGTTCGCGCCGCCAAGGAGCCGCCGAGCAAGATGGGCTACAAGCCCGGCTCCGTGATGACGCTCGATACTGCGCTGAAGATCATGCTGGTCAAATCCGCCAATGACGTCGCCGTTGCCGTGGGCGAAGCTGTGGGTGGCAGTGAGGCGGGCTTCGTACAGCTCATGAATGCCGAAGCGCAGCGCCTTGGCATGGTCGGATCGCATTTCGCCAATCCGAATGGCCTGCATGATCCGAACAATTATACGACGGCGCGCGATCTGGCGGTTCTCGCCGTGCAACTGCGCCGCGAATTCCCGCAATATGCGCATTATTTCTCGACCGAGGCCATCGATCCGGGCGCGGGCAAAAAAGTTCAGGCCAATTACAACATCCTGCTGGGCCGCTATGACGGCGCTGATGGCATGAAGACCGGTTTCGTCTGCGCTTCGGGCTTCAATCTGGCCGGTTCCGCCACCCGTAACGGTCGCACTGTGCTGGCCATCGTGCTTGGCGCGGATCGTCAGGAAACGCGTGCCGTTCAGGCTGCGCAAATGATGACCGATGCTTTCCGTGACAACACTTCTGGCGGTGCAACGCTTGCAACGCTGCGGCCAACCGCTGGCGGCAATCTCAATGAGGCTGTCGATATGCGCAAGGCGATCTGTAGTCAGGAGGCCATGGCCGATCGCTGGGACGGTCGCGATGTTGAAGGCAAGCTGAAGATCAACTCGCCCTATATTCACGCCATGGATCACGATCCGGTTGCCGTGCAGGTCGGACTTGTTTCCGAACCGGGCCCGGTCACCAAGCCAAGCCAGCTCCACATCTCGCAGGTGCCTGTGCCAATGCCGCGCCCGCAGCGTGCAGCGGGTGTGAAAACAACCGCGATCAACTGATCCACCACGACATTGGGCTGGCATAGTTGGCCCAACCTGTTGTGTGCTTAAAGTGTCGCGCCCTCAAAGTGTGAAGTGTTTGCCATGCCAAATCCTATTCCCGTCTCCGTGTTGACCGGCTTTCTGGGCTCCGGCAAGACCACGCTGCTCAACCGGCTTCTGAAGGATCCGGCCTTGAGCGACACCGCCGTGATCATCAATGAATTTGGTGAAGTGGGCATTGATCATCTGCTGGTCGAACAAGCCAGCGAGGGCGTTATCGAGCTGTCGGACGGTTGCCTGTGCTGCACGGTGCGCGGCGAACTGGTGGACACGCTGGCCGATCTGATCGACCGCTTGCAGACCGGGCGCATCAAGGCGCTGAAGCGGGTTATCATTGAAACGACCGGCCTTGCCGATCCGGCGCCAGTGCTGCATTCGATCATGGGGCATCCCGTGTTGATGCAGGCTTTCCGTCTCGATGGCGTGCTGACAACCGTCGATGCCGTCAACGGCATGGCGACGCTCGACAATCATGAGGAAGCGGTCAAGCAGGCGGCAATGGCCGACCGGATCATCCTCACCAAGTCAGATCTGTCCGAAGCGCAAGCAGGCTTGGCGGCGCTGAAAGCGCGTCTCAGAGCGCTCAATCCGGGTGCCGAGATTCTGACGGCAGGTGATGAGCGCACCGGCTTTGCGGCTTTGTTTGAGTGCGGATTATATAATCCTGAGACCAAAACTGCGGATGTGCAGCGCTGGCTCAAGGCGGAAGCCTATGAGGATCATGACCACCATCATCACGATCACGGGCATGACCATGTGTGCGGGCCGGATTGCGACCATGATCATGGCCACGGCCATGGACACCACCACCATCATCATGCGCATCACCACCATGACGATGCCATCCGCTCGTTTTCGTTGCGGCACGATGCACCTATTCCGCTTTCGACCTTCGATATGTTCCTCGATCTCTTGCGTTCAACGCATGGCGAGAAGCTGTTGCGCGTCAAAGGCATTGTGCAGATCGCGGAAGATCCGGAACGTCCCGTCGTGATCCACGGCGTGCAGAAGATTTTCCACCCGCCAGCGCGCCTGCCAGAGTGGCCCCTGGGGCCGCAGGGCGAGAAGCAGACGCTTCTGGTCATGATCGTGAAGGACCTGCCGGAGAGCTATGTGCGGGAACTGTTCGACGCGTTTCTGGGTCGTCCAAGCCTTGACCGGCCAGACCGTGCGGCACTGATGGAAAATCCATTGGCAATCCCCGGATTCTCACCAAAGCATTGAGTTTTATTTTTTCCGGATCAGGAAACGCTGCACGGTTTCACTGCGTTCATGTTCAATGAGCGCATGGCCTTCTTGCGTGCAAAAATGCGGCAGGTCGATACCGGAAAGCGGGTCGGTCGCCTCCACCCAAAGCTGCGCGCCGCTCGGCATTTTTTCCAGACGATGACGGGTTTTCAAAACCGGAAGGGGGCATTTCAGCCCCCTCAGGTCATAAACGGGAATTTGCGCCTCGGCTGAGGTCAGTTGCCGACGATCTTCCACCATGGCTTTTTCGCTTCCGGTGCAGCCACAGGTGCTGGCTGATCGATATTCTGGGCAACCGTGCTTCCGGTGGTGACCGGCGAAACGTCGGCAGGTATTGCCGCGTTCTGGGTCGGATTTTGCTGCGGCGTAGGCACCGAAGCCGTCCGGGTTGATTGCGCCGGAATGGCTGGAGCGGCAGCAGGAGCCGCGACTGGAGCAGTTGCGGTCGGTGCTGGCGTTGCCGCAATCGCCGTGGCCGTTGGCTGGGATAGCGCCGGCGTGACAGGACGAATATCCGGTGCGCCAGCCTTTTCAGCCGAAGACGGCGTGAGCGAAGGCGGTTCGCGAGTTACCTTTTCGCCGCGGGCGCGTGCAGCGCTCCAGGCCGAAACGAGCTTGGCTTCGGTCAGGCCCTGGATCGACGGAGCAGGGGCCTTTTGCGATGCGCTGAAGGCGCTCTGGAAGGTCTTTTCATACGACGTATAGGCCGTCGACATCGCATCGGTGTTGGCCGATGGTGGGCAGGCATCCGTTGCCGAGAGCGGCTGGCCGTCCGGCGAGGCGACGTTGAACACGTAGCGCTTTTCGCAAACGTCGACCTTTGGCGGAACCTTGGTCACTTCGAAAGCGTCGTAACCCTGCTTCAGCATTTTCCAGAAGCCGTAATTCGGGTCGCTCTTGTAACGGGCCATGTTGGCCGCAGTCATGCGGAACGGAAAAGCCTGAATCTGGAAGTCGCGCTGGCCGCCCTTGAAGGCGTCGCGTCCGAAAGCGTAGATTTCAGAGACGCTCTCATCGGTCATCGAATAGCAGCCCGACGACGAGCACGCGCCATGCACCATCAGGTTCTGGCCCGTGCGCCCGTTGGCGCGATCATAGGCGTTGGGGAAACCGATGTTGAAGGCGAGATAATAATTGGATTTCGGGTTCATCTGCCCAGGATGGACGGTGTAGAAACCTTCCGGAGCCTGACGGTCACCCTCGATATATTTCGGTCCGAGCTTGCCCGACCATTTGCAGATCTCATAAGAAGCGATCTGGTCGTACTTGCCGTTATTCTTCTGTTTCCAGACTTCGAGAACGCCTTCTTCCTTGAAGATGCGCACGGTGATTGGCGAGGTGCGGGTCATGCCCTTCGCCTTCATCTTGGTCACGATCTTTTCGGGAAGCGGCTTTTCAGCGCGCAAGCTCAGGTCGGATACGGACGAACCCTGACATCCCGCGAGAAGCGCGGTTGCCATGACGGTTCCAAGTATTGCGGTTCTGATCTTCATATCGCATCGATTTTGTTAGAACGGTGCAAGAGACGATTTCCTGCTCGGATGATTTTGACAACCAAACCTTACGGTATCGTTTACAAATCCTTGCTTGGATATCTAAAAATTAACGCGACGGCAATATGGCGGAAATGACGTGGAGATGCAAATCCGGGACGTGAAGAACATCCCGGATGAAAAATGGCAAAACAGACAGGGGTTTTATTAGAGGTTACGACCGATCTGGAGGAATTTCTGACGGCGTTCCTGCTTCAGGGTCTCGCCGTCGATATCCTTCATCGAGCGTAACGATGCCGTGATCATGTCGCCCGCTGCATCAATGACGGCTTCCTTGCCGCGATGCGCGCCGCCGAGCGGCTCAGGGATGATGCCGTCGATGACCTTGAGATCGAACAGATCCTGCGCGGTGATGCGCATGTTGGAGGCGGCATCCTTCGCACGGGTGGAATCGTGCCACAGGATCGAGGCAGCGCCTTCCGGCGAGATGACCGAATAGATCGAATGTTCGAGCATATAGACGCGATTGGCGACGGCGATCGCGATTGCACCGCCCGAACCGCCTTCGCCGATGATGATCGAGACCACTGGTACGCGCAGACGCAGGCATTCGGCGGTGGAGCGGGCAATGGCTTCCGCCTGGCCGCGTTCTTCGGCGCTGACGCCCGGATAGGCGCCTGCCGTATCAACCAGCGTGATCAGCGGCAGCTGGAAACGGTCGGCCATTTCCATGATGCGGACGGCCTTGCGGTAGCCTTCCGGGCGGGCCGAGCCGAAATTGTGCTTCAGGCGCGTCTTTGTGTCCGAGCCCTTTTCCTGACCGAGAATGGCAACCGGCTGTCCGTTGAAACGGGCAAAGCCTGCCTGCAACGCCTCGTCATTGGCGAACTGGCGATCACCGGCCAAAGGCGTGAATTCCGTAAACAGCCGGTCGATATATTCGAGGCAATGCGGACGATCCGGGTGACGGGCGATCTGCGCCTTCTGCCAAGGGGTCAGCTTGCGATAGATATCTTTCAGCGCATCAGCCGAACGCTTCTCGAGGCGGCGAATCTCATCGCTCATCTCAACGCTGCCTTGTTCCTGCGCGAGCTTCTTCAGCTCAAGAATCTGGCCTTCGAGATCGGCGACGGGTTTTTCAAAATCGAGATAGTTGTACATCGGGCCTGACTGTTCGTGCGTTTCTAATGAGCTCGCCGCAATTGCGTGCCTGAAGAAGGCTGTTTTACGGCGCTTTACATATTCACTGCGGGCTCAACTTGCAAATTTTGACTTTCTCATAACCGGAGCAGGCTCAATCGGCAAGCGGATGATGCTCACTGACCAGTTTATGCAGCCTTTCCTCAAGCACATGCGTATAAATCTGCGTGGTCGAGATATCTGCGTGGCCGAGCAATTGCTGCACTGTGCGCAAATCAGCGCCATTTTGCAAAAGATGGCTGGCAAAGGCATGGCGCAAGACGTGGGGTGAAATGGCGGCGGCGGAAAGATTGGCGCGGGCGGCAAGCCCTTTCAGCTCGCGGGCAAAAACCTGTCGCGCCAGATGTCCGCTTTCCGAAAATGCCGGAAACAGCCATGGGTTTTCGTCACTGGCGGGCAAGGAATCGCGCAAGGTCAGGAAGGCTTGCAGCGCATCCCGCGCCTTGGGCGACAGGGGCACCATGCGGTCCTTCGAACCTTTGCCGCGCACCAGCAGGAAACGGTGATCGGTGCGGGCAACGCGCACCGGCAGACCCACCAGCTCTGAAACACGCAAGCCTGTCGCATAGAGCGTTTCGATCAGCGCATGAAGCCGCAGTGCCTTGATGCGCTCGCCTTGCTCGGTGGCTTCGCTTGCTTCCAGCGCGGCACGGTCGAGAAGGCGTGTGACCTGATCGACGCTCATGATTTTGGGCAGCGGCTTCTGCTTTTTTGGCGCATCGATGACCCCGGTGGGGTCATCCTGACGATAGCCTTCCGAATAGAGAAACCGAAAGAACTGGCGCAGCGCGGACAGGCGGCGCGCCTGCGATGTCGCGGCAAAACCTTCCGTCGCCATGCCGTCCAGAACCGAGCGGATGTGATCGGCCTGCGCTTCTGCGAGATTGATGCCGCGCTCGCCAAGGGCTTCCGCTGTCATTTGCAGGTCGCGGGCATAGGATTCGAGCGTGTTGCCCGCAGCACCCCGTTCGGCGCTCATCATTTCAAGGAAATTTTCAATGGCCAGAGATGCGCGCATCGTCATTCCTGGGGTTTGGCCTGTGGCTTGGCCTGGGGATCGGTTTGCGTTGAAGGCGTGGTTGTCTCCGCTGCCGGTTCCTCCGTCGAGGCCGTTCCATCAGCCGAAGGCATCGGCGCAATCGGCACAGGCTTCAATTTGGAAGCTGGAATTTCCACCTTCATTTCCTGGGTCTGCGGCGTGACAAAATTCGCAAGCGCATACATCGCAGCATAGGCAATGGCTGCGATCACGACGACGAAAGCGATGAGGCGCGTCAGCGTAGGCATATGTCGTTTATGATGCGGCATTGCGATGAAAGCAAGAATGTCGGTGGCATCGCTGCAAAAAGCCGCCATTCCTGCTTTCAGATTCCATGAAAGCAATTGACGCCGCCCGGTTTTTCATGTGGAACCATCCCAAATGGATGAGGTTGATGAGCAGTATAGAAAAACAAGCCAATCTACATGAGAAGGCGGGGCTCCATGGGCGGGCCGACGCTATCCGTGGTCTGCTCGGTACGAAGGTTCTGGTGCTGGTCGGACTGATGGGCGCTGGCAAGTCTACCATCGGTCGCAAAATGGCTTCGATGCTCGGCCTTCCTTTTCGCGATGCCGATACGGAGATCGAAGCCGTCTCGCGCATGACGATTCCCGAACTGTTCGAAGCCTATGGCGAGGTTGAATTCCGCGATCTCGAACGCCGGGTTATCCTGCGTCTTCTCGATGACGGCCCGATGGTGCTTGCTACCGGCGGCGGCGCATACATGAATGCCGAAACGCGCGCCGCTGTCTCCGCTGCCGGCATTTCCATCTGGCTCAATGCCGATATCGATGTGCTGATGGACAGAGTTTCACGCCGCCAGAACCGGCCGCTTCTTCGCAACAGCGATCCACGCGCCGTCATGCAGAAACTGATGAACGAGCGCTATCCCGTTTATGCGCTCGCCGATCTGCAAATGATGACGCGCGAAGAGAAGAAAGAAATCATCGCCGACGAGTTGATCGAGGTTCTCGCGCAGCATCTGGAAAAACGGCAGTTCGCGGACTGATTGGCCTAAGCGAGGATTGCCTTGCGGAAACCGGACCACCGGAAAATCGACTGGAGAATAAGCATGAATGCGCCTTCGCCCGCACATGACAGTGTCACCGTTCCGGTTTCGCTGGGAGAGCGTTCTTACGATATCCTCATCGGCAAGGGCCTCGTCGACCGTGCAGGGGTGGAAGTTGCCAAGCGGCTGAAGGGCGCGCGCGTTGCCATCGTCACTGATGAAAATGTCGCCAAGGCGCATCTCGAACGGCTGACGGCAAGTTTCAATCAGGCGGGCATAGAAGCGACGCCGGTTGTTGTCGCACCCGGCGAAAAGTCCAAATCCTTCGCGACGCTTGAAACCGTCACCAATGCCATTCTGGCTGCCCGGCTGGAGCGCGGCGATGCGTTGGTGGCGTTTGGCGGCGGCGTGGTGGGCGACCTGTCCGGCTTCGTGGCGGGGATTGTGCGTCGCGGCATGAACTTCATGCAGATGCCGACATCGCTTCTGGCGCAGGTGGATTCGTCGGTTGGCGGCAAGACGGGCATCAACACCGCTTATGGCAAGAACCTCGTTGGCGTCTTCTACCAGCCGCAGCTGGTGCTTGCTGACACGGAAGTGCTGGATACGCTGAGCCCGCGTGAATTCCGGGCCGGTTATGCCGAAGTCGCCAAATATGGACTTATCGACCGCCCGGATTTCTTCGCCTGGCTGGAGAAGAACTGGCAGGAAGTTTTTGCCGGTGGTGCGGCGCGAACCGAAGCGATTGCCGAATCCTGCCGTTCGAAGGCCGCCGTGGTGGCGCGCGACGAGCGCGAAACGGGCGACCGTGCGCTTCTTAATCTCGGCCATACATTCGGCCATGCGCTGGAAACGGCGACGGGCTACGATTCCAGCCGTCTGGTGCACGGTGAGGGCGTGGCCATTGGCATGGCACTGGCGCATCGTTTCTCGGTGAAGATGAATCTGGCTGGCGTGGAAGCGGTGGAGCGGGTCGAGGCGCATCTGAAGGCCGTAGGCCTCCCGACCGCGCTGTCCGACGTTCCGGGCGGCTTGCCGCCTGCTGAAAAGCTGATGGACTACATCGCGCAGGACAAGAAAGTGGCGCGGGGCGCGCTCACCTTCATTCTGACGCATGGTATCGGCCAGTCCTTTATCGCCAAGGATGTGCCGCCTGCTGCCGTGCTGGAGTTTCTGAAGGAACGTCTGGCTACTGCATAATTCTCATAGCGCAACCGGTCGGCGCGGACGGAAAAGGAGATCGATGGGATGGTTTTCGAACTCTGGATCATGTGCGGAATCATCCTGCTTTGTGTCATTCTGTCGGCCTTTTTCTCCGGTTCCGAAACGGCGCTGACCGCCGCATCCCGTGCGCGCATGCACTCGCTGGAAAATCAGGGCGACGAGCGCGCCGAAGTGGTGCAGCAATTGATCGGCAGGCGCGACCGGCTGATCGGTGCGCTGCTGATCGGCAATAATCTCGCCAATATTCTCGCATCCTCGATCGCGACCAGCATTTTCCTCACCTTCTTCGGCGATGCCGGTGTGGCCTATGCCACCATCGCCATGACGGTCATTCTGGTGATCTTCGCGGAAGTGCTGCCGAAATCCTGGGCGATTTCCGCGCCAGATCGCTTTTCGCTGGCGGTGGCCCGCGCCGTTTCCGTGGTGGTCTCGGTGATCGGCCCGATCTCGACGGCGATCAACTGGATTGTGCGTACAATCCTGCGGCTGTTCGGTATCAATCTCGCGGCTGGCCGCTCGATGCTTTCGGCGCATGACGAATTGCGCGGCGCGGTGGAAGTTCTGCATCGCGACGGCTCGGTGATCAAGGAAGACCGCGACCAACTGGGCGGCCTTCTCGATCTTAAGGAGCTGGAAGTCAGCGACGTCATGGTGCACCGCACGGCGATGGGAACCATCAATGCCGATGCGCCAGCCGAGCAGATCGTCGGCGATATTCTGGCGAGCCCGCACACGCGCATGCCGGTCTGGCGCAACGATATCGACAATATCGTCGGCATCATTCACACCAAGGATCTGGTGCGTGCGCTCTATGATGTCGATAATGACTTCAGCCGCATCGACATCATGAAAGTGGCCAGCAAGCCGTGGTTCGTGCCGGACACAACGACCTTGCAGGACCAGCTGAACGCCTTTTTGCGCCGCAAGGCGCATATCGCCATCGTCGTGGACGAATATGGCGATGTGCAGGGTCTGGTGACGCTGGAAGACATTCTGGAAGAAATCGTCGGCGATATTGCCGATGAACACGATATCGATATGCAGGGCGTCCGCCTGCAACCGGACGGTTCGTTCATTGTCGACGGATCACTGCCGATTCGCGATCTCAACCGGGCGCTCGACTGGTCGCTGCCCGATGAGGAAGCAACGACGATTGCCGGGCTGGTCATTCATGAAACCCAGTCTATCCCGGAAGTGAAGCAGGCCTTCACCTTTCACGGCAAGCGGTTCTCCGTGTTGAAAAAGGAGAAAAACCGCCTGACGCGTTTGCGTATCGTAACACTCGATGCCGATGGAAAACCAATCGTCGCCGTTGGCGTTCTGCCGCCGCGTACCTAAATAGGCTGGATCAGCGGCGCGTCGGTTCGCCGGGCGCGGACGGTTCCAGCGCCAATGCATGAACGCCGTTATTCAATTCGTCCTTGAGGACTTCGTTGATGGCGCGATGACGCTGAACGCGACTCAGGCCCGTGAAGGCATCGGAGACGATACGGACGCGAAAATGCGTCTCACCCGAGCCGTCGAAAGCTGCATGATGATCGCTGTCGTGATGATGATGGCCAGCGTGAAGATGGCTTTCATTAATGATTTCAAGCCGTTCTGGCGCAAAAGCTGCTGTAAGCTTTGTTTGCATCACGTCTTGTTTGCTATTGTGAATGGACATTTGGGCTCGTTCTCCCCATATACACGCTGTGCTTCATATAGACTCAAGCCCCGACGGCCCAAGGTGGGGCAAATCCGCACAGGAAACTAATCCGCTTCAAAATTTCGCCCTGTTGAAATGGCTAAAAGCCCAACCGGACGAAATGTCAATTCTTGTTTAGCAACCCCTTAATCCGCATAATTGATTCGATGACCACGAACTCCAAACTTTTCGACAGTATCCGCATTCGCCCGAAGAAGACGCAGCAGGCCAAGTCCAGTGGCCCCTGCTGTCAGTGGGACGGTTGTGACAAGCCTGGCACGCATCGCGCGCCGGTCGGACGCATGCGCGAAGGGGAATATTTCCACTTCTGCATCGATCACGTGCGGGAATATAATAAGAATTTCAACTATTTCTCCGGCCTTGCCGATGGAGATATCGCCAAGTTCCAGAAGGACGCCGTCACCGGCCATCGTCCAACCTGGTCCACGACGGCGAATTCGACGGCGAAGGCGCGCACCTCGCCGGACGTGGCAAAGATGCGCTCCGGATCGGCTTCCTATCACAATCGCATTCGCGATCCGTTCAATTTCGTGAAGGAAGCCAAGGGTCAGGAACCGGGGGCAACAGCCAAGCGCAAGCCGCGCACGCTGGAAATCAAAGCGCTCGCTACACTCGGACTTGAACCAAATTCGACTAGCGATAAGATTAAGGCGCGCTATAAAGAGCTGGTAAAACAGCACCATCCCGATGCGAATGGTGGTGACCGCGGTTCTGAAGAGAGATTCCGCGATGTCATTCAGGCTTACCAATTGCTCAAGCAGGCAGGTTTTTGCTAGAGCATGAGGGGTCGGCCAGTCTTGAACTGGCCGGTTTTCGATTGATTAAGTCGAGCTGTGGCTCAAGCCGCATTTATGCAACGCCAGATGTTGTCATTTGGCTGCAAAATGCTCTGACGGACATTCTCCTGCCGTGCTGCCAAGCGCGGATTCAAGCATGGATGCCCGCAACGAACGACGGAAGGGGCATACCACCGGCTTGCCGGACATCATGCCCCGGATGATACTTGGATGTCGCGGCCGGACAGTCCTGCCGCCCTGGAGGCATGATGAACAAGGTTGAGCGGGATATAGCCAATTTGCCGGATACGATGGTTTCGGTGCGTGAAGTGTTCGGAATTGATTCCGACATGAAAGTACCGGCCTATGCGGCGGGCGACTCCTATGTGCCGGAGCGTGATCCGGATTATCTTTTCGACCGTCAGACGACGCTCGCGATCCTGGCCGGTTTTGCCTATAACCGCCGCGTGATGGTTTCGGGCTATCACGGCACGGGTAAATCGACCCATATCGAACAGGTTGCATCGCGCCTGAACTGGCCTTGCGTCCGCGTCAATCTCGACAGCCATGTCAGCCGTATCGACCTCGTCGGCAAGGATGCCATCGTCGTCAAGGACGGCGTGCAGGTCACGGAATTCAAGGAAGGCATTCTGCCCTGGGCTTACCAGCACAATGTCGCGCTTGTGTTCGACGAATATGATGCCGGTCGTCCGGATGTGATGTTCGTGATCCAGCGCGTGCTGGAAACCTCCGGCCGCCTCACGCTGCTCGACCAGAGCCGCGTTATTCATCCGCACCCGGCTTTCCGTCTGTTCGCGACCGCCAATACGGTGGGCCTCGGCGATACGACCGGTCTTTATCATGGCACGCAGCAGATCAATCAGGCGCAGATGGACCGTTGGTCCATCGTGACGACGCTGAACTATCTGCCGCACGACAACGAAGTGAATATCGTTCTCGCCAAGGCCAAGCAGTTCCAGAATGCGGAAGGCCGCGAGATCGTCAACAAGATGGTTCGCGTTGCCGACATGACCCGTCAGGCTTTCATCAACGGCGATCTTTCGACCGTGATGAGCCCGCGTACGGTCATCACCTGGGCTGAAAATGCGGCGATCTTCGGCAATGATGTCGGTTTTGGCTTCCGCCTGACCTTCCTCAACAAGTGCGATGAACTGGAACGTGCGACGGTGGCTGAGTTCTATCAGCGCGCCTTCGGTACCGAACTGCCGGAATCGGCAGCCAATATCGTTCTGGCCTGATGCTGTTCTCCTGAAAGCGGAGACCGCTTTCAGGGCAAATACAAGCATGAGGAAAATTGACGATACCTGTCGCCGCTATGGCGACAGGGCCTTGATTTGATGGGAAGCAGGATAGGCATATGTCAGGCCAGATGTCAGGAATGGGCGACAATTCGCGTGAGCGCAAGCCGGGGCCAGTGGACTCCGAGCCGTTCAAGCGCGCGGTAACAGCTTGCATGCGCGCCATTTCCGGCGAAAACGAGCTGGAAGTGGCGTTCAGCAATGATCGCCCCGCTCTGACGGCCAATCGCGCCCGACTGCCCGATCTGCCGAAGCGCCCGACCGCGCATGATATTGCGGTTACGCGTGGCCTTGGCGACTCGATGGCGCTGCGTCAGGCGCGCCACAATCCCCGCATTCATGCGCAGCTCGCGCCGGAAGGCAAACAGGCGCGCGCCATTTATGACGCCGTCGAGCAGGCTCGTGTCGAGGCAATCGGCGCGCGCGCCATGGCTGGCGTTGCCGATAATCTGGCGACCATGCTGGCAGACAAATATGCCAAGGCGAATTTCTCGGCTGTTACTGACAAGGAAGATGCGCCGCTTGAGGAAGCGGTGTCGCTGCTCTTGCGCGAAAAACTGACCGGACGGGCAGCACCTGCTGAAGCCGGTCAGGTGCTGGAGCTGTGGCGCGATTGGATCGAGGAGAAGGCTGGCGGCGATCTGGCGCGTCTGGGTGAAAACCTCGATGATCAGCAGGCTTTTGCACGCACTGTGCGCGATATGCTCGCATCCATGGATATGGCTGAAGAGCTGTCGCAGGAAGAGCCGAGCGACGATCAGGAACAGAACGAAGAACAGACGCCCGATTCCGACGAGAACGAGGAAGGCGGCGACGAGAGCCAGGAAGGCTCCGATTCCGCTGAAAGCGAAGAATCCGACAGCTCGAGCGAAGAAGGCGAGCAGGGCGAGATGGATGCTGCCGACGCATCCGCCGACGATATGGATGACAGCGAGGATATCGACGCGGAAACGCCGGGTGATACGCGCCGTCCCAATCAGCCTTTCGGCAATTTTGCCGAACAGATCGACTACAAGGTTTTCACACGCGAATTCGATGAAGAGGTCGAGGCGACCGATCTTTGCGACGAGGCCGAGCTGGACCGTCTGCGCGGCTTCCTCGACAAGCAGCTTGCCAATTTGCAGGGCGTGGTCGGCCGTCTGGCCAATCGTCTCCAGCGCCGCCTAATGGCGCAGCAGAGCCGTTCCTGGGATTTCGATCTGGAAGAAGGCTATCTCGACTCGGCACGTCTCGTGCGTATTGTGATCGATCCGACCCAGCCTCTGTCTTACAAGATGGAACGCGACACGGATTTCCGCGATACGGTCGTGACGCTGGTTCTGGATAACTCCGGCTCCATGCGTGGTCGTCCGATCACGGTTGCGGCCACCTGCGCCGATATTCTTGCCCGCACGCTGGAGCGTTGCGGCGTGAAGGTCGAGATCCTCGGTTTCACAACCAAGGCCTGGAAGGGCGGTCAGTCGCGCGAGGCGTGGCTGTCGCGTGGCAAGCCAGCCAATCCGGGTCGTCTCAACGATCTGCGCCACATCGTCTATAAGAGCGCTGACGCGCCATGGCGTCGTGCACGGCGCAATCTTGGCCTGATGATGCGTGAAGGCCTCCTCAAGGAAAATATCGATGGTGAGGCGCTGATCTGGGCGCATCAGCGCCTGTTGGGCCGTCCCGAGCAGCGCAAGATCCTGATGATGATCTCCGATGGTGCGCCGGTCGACGATTCGACGCTGTCGGTCAATCCGGGCAACTATCTGGAACGCCATCTGCGCGCAGTGATTGAAGAGATCGAAACGCGTTCGCCAGTCGAGCTGATCGCTATCGGTATCGGCCATGACGTGACACGCTATTACCGTCGCGCCGTGACGATTGTCGATGCGGAAGAGCTGGCAGGCGCCATGACCGAGCAGCTTGCATCCCTGTTCGAGGAACAGGGCGCGGCAGCAGCCGGTAACGGCAAACGCCGGGCTGGCGGAAGACGCTAGAGCGGTTCCGGTTAAAACGGAATCGTGGAACCGCTCTATCTATTTGTTTCGACGCATTACCCGACGCAAAACCGCTTCGCACTTTTGCTGGAAATGCTCTAAAATAAAAGGGGCTCATGAGCCCCTTTTTTATGCCTTTTCTACAGTCGCTCGACCCGATGAATAAAGCGACGGGGCGAAAATGGCGAGGATCGCGCCATAGGGAATCAGCATCAGCGTTCCCATGATGACCTTCACGAAGAAATCGCCGAAGGCGAGCGATGCCCAGAGCGGCACGCCAAGGCCGAGGAACGAGGCCGGTTCCGTCAGTGACGAATCAGGCATTCCCGTCAGCCTATCGATCCATGCGAATTGCGCGGCAAAAGCGATCGAGAAGAACAGGATCGTATCCAGCACCGAGCCGAACATGGCGGCGGCAAAGGGCGCCTTCCACCAGGTCTTGCGACGCAGGCGGTCGAAGACGGTGATGTCCATCAGCTGTGCCAGCAGAAAGGCCGAGCCCGAAGCGATGGCGATACGTGGCGTTGCGAGCCAGATCGACATCACGACACCGAGCACAAAACCGGCATAGACGACCTTGCGCGCGGCGGCGGGGCCAAAGCGACGATTCGTCAGGTCATTGACCAGAAAGGCGACCGGATAGGTGAAGGCGCCATAGGTCAGCACTTCGCCAAGGCCGAAATGCTGGAAAGGATACTGAACCAGAATATTCGATGCGGCGACCGCAACGCACATGGCCAGTACAGCCGGCAAAAGCCGGGAAAATGCAGGATTCTCAATAGGCATTTTTTTATCCTGGGTGATGGAACCAGCAAAAAAGGCCGACAAAATGTCAGCCTTTTTTGTCAAATCTTCAAGACTGTAATCTTACAACACATAGATCCGAAAAACATTCGGGATATGTGTTGCGTTCTGTCTGAAGCAAAATCCAATTTGAAAGGCTAACTGGCCTTTCAGGATTATTGCTTAGGCAGCAACAGCTTCAGCCTGCTTCTTCGCGATCTGGCGCTTCAGAAGACGAGCGCGCTGCGACAGTTCCTTGTCGTCAGACTTGACGAGGAAAGCGTCGAGGCCGCCGCGATGTTCAACCGAACGCAGAGCGTTGGCGGAAACGCGCAGACGATAGCTCTGGCCGAGTGCTTCAGAGATCAGCGTAACGTTGCAGAGGTTCGGCAGAAAGCGGCGACGCGTCTTGTTGTTCGCGTGGCTGACATTGTTGCCGTACTGGACCGACTTGCCGGTCAATTCACAAGCGCGGGACATTTTGGTCTCACCTTCAATTTTGTTTTCTCAGGCCCCGACCCGAATGTCCGAATTCAAGCATTCAAAGCAACTTAATGCTGCTGGCGCGCGATTTCGGACAGGCGGCCTATTGGGAAAGTCGCGTTTCTATAGTGACAGGAGCGCTGGCAGTCAAGTGAGATTCCGCCGCGAAGCCGTAACAGCGCGGTTTTACGGCATTCAGATCGCCTTCACGAAACGATACGATCATAACTTCGCCGGTTTTGCCTGTTGCACAGATACTGTATCGAAGAATCTCTCGCAACTTTTTGACAGCTCAATGTGGTTGAAAACCATAGGCCGCCACTTCCGGGCCGGGACGCAGAAAGGAACGCCGAATATGATCGAGCCGCCACTTTTATTGAAACCTGTACGGAATCGGCTGAAAAGGCTTGTTCTGTTGTCATGCGCAGGTTTCGTGCTGAGCGCAGGGGTAGCACAGGCGGACGATCTTTACAGAACCGATTACGAGATATCGATTTTCGGCCTTTCCATCGCGCGCGCCGCCACCGAGACAACGGTTAGCGGTTCCCGATATAATCTGAACGGCAATTTCAAGACTTCCGGCCTCGCGCGGGTCTTCGATGACACCGCCGGAACCGTGCATGTCACCGGAAATGCGGTCAAAGGGAAGGTGATTCCGAGCACCTTCGATCTCAATTACAAGCATGGACGGAAAAACAAGCGCACGACCATTCGATTTGCCAATGGCAATGTCGTGGCTGCGGAAAACCAGCCGCCAGTGAAAAAGCGCGATCCATGGGTAGAGACTTCACCGCAGGATCTGCTCAATGTCAGCGATGCGCTGAGCGCTTTGATGATTCCCGCTACCGATCCGGGTTCGGTCTGCAATCGCACGCTGAGCGTGTTTGACGGTCAGACGCGGGCCGATATCAAGCTTTCCTTCAACGGCACCGAATCGTTCACCGCTGATGGCTTTACTGGCGAGTCGGTCATCTGCTCGGCCAAGTTCATTCCGATTTCCGGCTATCAGAAGGGCAAGAAGTCGATCGACTATCTGGCCAATAAGAGCCGGATCAGCGTTTCCTTCGCCTCATTGGGCAATTCGGGCATCTATGCGCCAGTCGTGGCGCGAATCGGTACGCAAATCGGAACGCTGAAGATTTCCGCCTCGCGCTTCGAGAAGGTGAATTAGCGCCTCAGTGCGCCGGATGCAGGCACTCGTCGTGATTGCCCAGAATTTCGATGACCCTGCATTGGTCGATGCGGCCATGCGCGGTGCATTCCAGCATCCGTTGCAGTTCCGTTTTCAGGGACAGAAGCTTGGCGATACGATGCTCGACCTCAATAAGCCGGGCGCGGGCAATGGCGTCGGCCGTGGCGCATGACTGATCCGGATTGTCCTGCAAGTCGAGCAATGTGCGAATTGAATCCACCTCGAATCCCAGATCGCGCGCGTGGCGGATGAACAATAGCCGCTCAACATCGCTCTTGTCATAAAGGCGGCGATTGCCCTCCGTGCGCGGCGGCACCGGCAGCAGACCGATCTGCTCATAATAGCGAATTGTCGGCACTTTGACGCCGCTGGCCTTGGAGGCTTCGCCGATGGGAAGGTTGGTTGTCATTTTCCTCTTGCTCCTCTAGTCGCTAGAGGATGTAGACCTCGTTCAGGACAATTCAAGAGTGCTCCGAAAGGGCAGGTCATGAATAAGGCAATAAACCAGATTCGTTTTCGCGTGGACGGCATGGATTGTGCATCCTGCGCGACCAAGATTGATACCGCCATACGCCGCGTGCCGGGCGTGGAGGACGTCTCCGTTTCGGTGACGGCTGGTACGATGACTGTACTGCATGATGGCAGCAGCGATCCGGACAGCATGGAAAAGAAGGTGCGTAGCCTTGGCTATGGCGTCGAACGACTGATCGTTGAAAAGCGCGCAGCAGCGCCCAAGGCTGATGCGCATGTGCATGCGCATGACCATGGGAGCTGTGACGGTCATGATCATAATCACGACCATTCTGGGCACGACCACTCCGGACACGACCATTCCACTCATGATCACGATCATTCCGGGCACGATCATGCGCATGAACAAGCCCAGGAAAAGGTGATAGCGGCATCGTCCAGCAGCTTCCGTTTTCAGGTGGCGGGCATGGATTGCGCTTCCTGCGCTGCGAAGATCGACACGGCGGTACGGCGTGTTGCAGGCGTCAGCGATGTGTCTGTTTCCGTGACCAACGGGACCATGACCGTCAATCATGACGGCTCCGCAAACAGCGACGAAATCGCCGGAAAGGTCACAGGGCTAGGTTATAAAACCGCGCTCGCCGCAGCTCCATCCGTAGATGCGCCGAAGGCCAGTGCACCATCCAAGCCTCTGCCATGGTGGCGGACGGACAAGGGCCGCACGATGCTTGTCTGTGGCGGCGGTCTGGTTGCGGCCTATGTGATCGGTCATCTTTATCCGCCGGTCGCTCTGTGGGCCTTTACAGCGGCGATGCTGATCGGTCTCGTGCCTATTGCCAAGCGCGCCTATATGGCTGCGATCAATGGTACGCCGTTCTCTATCGAAATGCTGATGACGATTGCCGCCATTGGCGCGGTCTTCATTGGTGCGACCGAGGAAGCGGCGGCGGTCGTGTTCCTGTTCCTCGTTGGCGAATTGCTGGAAGGTGTCGCGGCGGGCAAGGCTCGGGCCAGCATCCAGTCGCTGACTGCCCTTGTCCCGAAGACCGCCTTTCTGGAGCGCAATGGCACGACCACGGAAGTTGCCGCCGACAGCCTTGCTGTGGGCGATATCATTTCCGTGCGACCCGGCGACCGCATGCCAGCGGATGGTGAAATTCTGTCCGGCGAAAGCGCTATCGATGAAGCGCCGGTTACCGGTGAAAGCACGCCGGTTGGCAAGGGCGCGGGCGACACCGTTTTCGCGGGCACGATCAATGGCGATGGTCTGCTGCGTGTGAAAGTTACGGCAGAGGCGCAGGACAATACCATTGCGCGCGTCGTGCGACTGGTGGAGGAAGCCCAGGAAGCCAAGGCCCCGACCGAACGCTTCATCAACCGCTTCTCGACCTGGTATACGCCCGGCGTGGTGGTGGTTACCGCACTCGTGGCTGTTCTGCCGCCTTTGGTGGCGGGAGCTGAATGGGGTGAGTGGATATATAAGGGCCTTGCGATCTTGCTGATCGGTTGCCCCTGCGCGCTGGTCATTTCCACACCGGCGGCAATCGCTGCGGCCTTGTCGTCGGGCGCCCGGCGCGGCCTTCTCATGAAGGGCGGCGCGGTGCTTGAAACCATCGGCAAGATCACCGCCGCCTGCTTCGACAAGACCGGCACGCTGACCGAAGGCAAGCCGAAGGTTACGGATGTTCTTGCCGGTGTTCTGCCGGAGGACGAGGTGTTGCGCCTTGCGGCATCACTCGATGCTGGCTCAAGCCATCCGCTAGCGCTGGCCATCGTGTCGGCTGCGGAAGAGCGTGGGTTAAAGCTTTCTGCCGTTGCACAGGGCAAAGCGCATGGCGGCAAGGGTGTTTCCGGTGTTGCGGACGGGACCGAACTGTTTCTCGGGTCGCGAAAGGCTGCAAACGACGTGGCAGCTGTTTCTGACGAACTGGCCGCACGCATCGCCGCCTGCAATGACGATGGCAAGACGGTTTCGGTGCTGGTCGCTGGCGGCAAGATCGCTGGTGCCATCGCCATGCGTGACGAACCGCGCGCCGACGCTATTGCGGGTCTCAAGGCGCTGAAAGAAGCCGGTATTCGCACGGTTATGCTGACGGGCGATAATCGCCGCACAGCGGAAGCCATCGGGCGCGATCTGGGCATTGATGTTCGTGCTGAATTGTTGCCCGAAGACAAGCAGCGCATTGTCGGCGAATTGCGGGGTGAGGGGCAGGTCGTTGCCAAGGTTGGCGACGGTATCAACGATGCGCCCGCTCTTGCCGCCGCCGATGTTGGCATTGCGATGGGTGGCGGCACCGATGTGGCGCTGGAAACAGCGGATGCAGCGGTACTGCATGGTCGGGTCAGCGATGTGGTGGCGATGGTCGATCTGTCGAAGCGCACCATGCGTAATATTCATCAGAATATCACCATTGCGCTCGGTTTGAAGGCTGTCTTCCTGGTTACCACCGTGCTGGGCATAACCGGGCTGTGGCCCGCCATTCTGGCTGATACCGGCGCAACCGTGCTGGTGACGATCAATGCGCTGCGGTTGTTGAGACAGAAAGTCTAACCGGCTCTCGCCCTCATCCTGAGGAGGTGCGCAGCACCGTCTCGAAGGATCGTCCTTCGTGACGCCGTTTTCAACGGCTCCTCAGGATGAGGAGCGGAAGCACCGGTCAGGATGAGGGGTGGGCGCTGGGTGAAGAGGAGAACTATTCGCCGATCAGATCGCGGATGCGGTCACCATATTGCTTGCCGAAGGCGACGTGTTCGGGATTGATCCCCTTCACTTCATCGACAAGCTGGTCTTCTTCTTCCGCATCGACGGCGGCCAGAGCGCTCATCATGGCGAAATAGGCGAGAAGATAATCGCGCGGCGCAATGTTCTGCGCTTTCATCAGTTCCACGACCTGCGGGCGCGATTCGATGCTTTTCACCATGGAATCCATCGAGGGCTGCGCATCCTGTCCCTCTTCCGAGGTAGGCGAAAGCTGCATCCGTTCCAGTTCGCCATGAATCTTCTCCATGCGCGTCAACAGGTCTTCGGTCAGCTTGAAATTGTTGATTTCGGCTGGTGTTTCCGGCGGTGTGGCGATCGACAGAATGTCTTCCGCATGCGCCATTCCGGCAGAGGCAGGCAGGACAACAAGCGACAGGCCGAGCAAGGCGGCGCGGTTCAGGCTTTTGAAGCGGGAAAAGGTCATCGTCGTCTATCCTAAAAGCATAATCCCGAAAAGTTGCAGACTTTTCGGACAAGATTATGCGTGAAACAATTGTCTCGAGCGGTCGCCACAGGCGACGGCTCTAAAACATGTCTTTGCGCTTGCGAATCTCTGCAAACACGGCTTCGTCGGGCGCATCCTGCATGCCAAGGCGGGCACGAATACGGCTGTCATGCCAGCGCAGGAAAGGATTGGTGGCCATTTCGAGACTAATGCTCGACGGCAGGGTCATCTTGTCGGCAGCGCGCAGCCGTCCGATCTCCAGCGCCCGTTCTTTCAGCGCGGAATTATCCGGATCGATGGTCAGCGCAAAGCGTGCATTGCTTTCGGTATATTCATGGCCGCAATAGATGGCGGTATCGCCGGGCAGGGCGACCAGCTTTTGCAGCGACTGAAACATCGTCGCGGGCGTTCCCTCAAAAAGCCGTCCGCAGCCGAGTGCAAACAGCGTATCGCCGGTGAAAACCGCCTTGACGTCCGGGATGTAATAGGAAATCTCGCCCGCTGTGTGGCCTGGCGTTGCGATGACCCTGACCTTGAAAAGCCCGAAGGTGAATTCGTCGCCGTCGCGAACCGTGCGGTCGATGCCGGGGATTTTGCTCTCTTCGGCTTCGGGGCCGATAATGCTGAGGCCAAATTTCTTTTTCAGCGCGGCATTGCCCTCGACATGGTCGAGGTGATGATGGGTGGTGAAAATGAAATCCAGCGTCCAGCCGCGCCGCTCAAGAGCTGCTTCTATGGCGTGGGCATCCGGCGCATCGATGGCCGCAGTCAGCGCGCTGACCGGATCGTGGATCAGGACGCCATAATTGTCACTGCGGCAGATGAATTGTTCGATATCCAGCTGTTGTGCGATGTCGACCATGCCGCGATTCCCTCAATGCCTGCCGCTCGTTCATTTTCCGTGCATGATCTTTTCGGGATCATGCACCTATGATGCGGGCTTATTGTCCTCTGTCAATGAATGCTTCTGGATAAGCGGCATTTGTAAAAGCGTGAAGACAACTGTGATGGGCATGATGCCCCAGACCTTGAACGAAACCCACGCATCGGTGGAGAAATTGCGCCAGACAACTTCGTTGGCGACGGCCAGAAAGATGAAGAACAGGCCCCAGCGGAAGGTGAGCTTTTTCCAGCCCTCGGCATCGAGCCGGAAGGCCGAATCAAACACATAGCCCAGAAGCGATTTTCCGAAGAACAATCCGCCAAGGAGAATCGCCCCGAACAGCGTGTTAACGATCGTGGGCTTCATCTTGATGAAGGTGTCGTTATGCAGCCAGAGCGTCAGCGCGCCGAACACCAGAACCACGATGCCGGAAATGAGCGGCATGATGGGCAGCGTGCGCGTCAATGCCCACGAAATGCCAAGTGCGATCACCGTCGCGACCATGAAAAGGGCGGTGGCCAGAAAGATCGGCTCGCCGATGGAGGCGAGCACCGGAAAATGCTCGATCAGCGTTTCGCCGCGCGCATTGGCGAAAAAGAACACCAGAAGCGGCCCCAGCTCCAGCACCAGCTTGAGCAGCGGCTGCACTTCCTTGCGCTCGACTTCGCTCTTCTGCGACGGATCGCGTTCGAAGACGGGGTGCTCCATCAGGCAACTCCTGCAATGGCGCGGGCAAATTCATTGGCCGCAAATGGTTCGAGGTCATCGACACCTTCGCCGACACCGATGAAATAGACCGGCAGCTTGTGCTTGGCCGAGATGGCAACAAGAATGCCGCCCCGTGCCGTGCCGTCAAGCTTGGTCATGACCAGCCCGTTCACACCAGCGATATTCTTGAAGATTTCGACCTGATTGAGTGCGTTCTGACCGGTCGTGGCGTCGAGCGTCTGCAGCACCGTGTGCGGTGCTTCCGGGTCGTGCTTGCCGAGCACGCGCACGATCTTGGCAAGTTCATCCATCAGCTCGGCCTTGTTCTGCAAGCGTCCGGCTGTATCGATGATGAGCACGTCGCTGCCTGCGTCCCGGGCTTTTTCCCAGGCGTCATAGGCAAGACCGGCCGCATCAGCACCGAGTTTGGAAGAGACAACGGGTGCGCCTGTGCGCTCACCCCAGATATGAAGCTGTTCGATCGCCGCCGCACGGAAAGTATCGCCTGCCGCCAGCATGACCTTGAGGCCGCCCGCCGTCAGCTTTGCTGCGAGCTTGCCGATGGTCGTGGTCTTGCCAGTGCCGTTGACGCCGACAACCAGAATGACATGCGGCTTGTGGGACAGGTCGAGTTCTAGCGGCTTGGCGACAGGGCCGAGCACTTTTTCGATTTCCGTGCTCATGATCGAGCGCACTTCATCGCTCGAAACATCCTTGCCATAGCGCCCGGAGGCCAGCGCATCGGTAACGCGCATTGCGGTTTCAAGGCCGAGATCGGCCTGGATCAGTACATCTTCCAGATCCTGAAGCGTGTCTTCGTCCAGCTTGCGCTTGGTGAAAATGCCGCCGATGGATTCGCTGAGCGAAGAGGATGAACGCGACAGACCGCGCCGCAAACGCTCGAACCACGACAGTTTCGGCTCGGCCACAGGGGCGGCAGGCGCTTCTTCCGCCTGTTCCTCGACTGCCTTGGAAACCTTGACCTTTTTCGGCTTGGCGGGCGCAGGTTCTGGTGCTGCTTCCGCCACCGGCTCCGCTGCAACGGGCGCAGGTGTTTCGACAGGCTTCGGCTCTTCAGGCTTTTCCGGTTCGGGTGCAAGTGCAGGAGCCGGTTCTGGCTCAGGCTCTGCTTCGGGTTCCGGCGTGGCCTCGGGCTGGGGTTCTGGCTCAATAAATGGCGGTTCGATTACAGCCGGTTCCATGACTGGTGGCTGTTCGATTGGAATTTCGATTTCCGCGACAGGATGTTCCGGCTCAGGCTGCGCTTCGACAACGTCCTCGACCGCAGGCTCCGGCGCCTTTTCGGCAGGCGTTTCGACAGGTTCAACAACCGGTTCCGGCGCGGTGCGGGCCGCGGGTTCTTCAGCAACCGGAGCTTCCGGCTCGGATGGTGCCTCTACGGCTGCTTCTTCCGGTATTTCAGCCGGTTTCGGCGCTTCCAGTGTTGCGGGCGCTTCCGGTTCTGGCGTTTGCGTGGCTTCGGTGATTGTGTCGGGCGCCGGTTGGTCGACCGGTCTTTCCTCGACCTCCTTCTTGCCGAAGGAGAACATTCTCTTGATGAAACCGATTGCCATGGATTCCGATGCCTTGTTTATGCAGCTGATGGTCAGGCGGCGCGGGTGAGAAGTTTCTCACCGTCGTGGCCCGTCACCATACGTTCGATAATTTGACCCGGAGCGGCAGCTTCCGCGCCGCCTTCGACGGCTGCGAGCGTAAAGCCTTCCGTGCGGGCAATGCCTTCCTTCTCGATCAGCAGACGCTGGGTCGTGCCGGTGAGCGAGGCAAGATGTTTCTCATAGGCCTTGTCGCCTTCAGCGCGCAACCGGGCGGCGCGCTCCTTGACGATTTCGCGCCGCACCTGCGGCATGCGCGCGGCAGGCGTGCCTTCGCGCGCGCTATATGGGAAGACGTGCAGATGGGTCAGGCCGCATTCCTCGACGATCTTCATCGAGTTCTGGAACATGTCCTCGGTTTCGGTTGGAAAGCCGGTGATGATATCCGCGCCGAACACGATATCGGGACGCAGCGAACGCACCGTTTCACAGAAACGAATGGAATCGTCGCGCAGATGGCGGCGTTTCATACGCTTCAGGATCATGTCGTCACCTGCTTGCAAGGACAGGTGCAGATGCGGCATCAGCCGCTTTTCATTGGCAATGGCGTCCATCAGGTCGTCATCCGCCTCGATGGAATCGATGGATGAGAGACGCAGGCGCTGAAGGTCCGGCACCTGATTGAGAACCGTCTTGACCAGTTTGCCGAGACGCAGGCTTCCCGGAAGGTCGGGACCGTAGGAAGTCATGTCCACGCCGGTCAGCACCACTTCGGCATAACCGTTGCCAACAAGGCGCTTCACCTGTTCCACCACCGCGCCCATCGGCACCGAGCGGGAATTGCCGCGACCATAGGGGATGATGCAGAACGTGCAGCGATGGTCGCAACCATTCTGGACCTGCACGAAGGCGCGTGCGCGGCCTTCGATGGCGTCGACCATGTGGCTCGCGGTTTCGCGCACTTCCATAATGTCGTTGACGCGCACCTTCTCAAACTGGTTCACGCCGAAATCGGGCAACATGCGATAGGAGTTGGATTTCAGCTTTTCCTCATTGCCAAGCACGAGGTCCACTTCATCCATGGAGGCAAAATTGTCTGCTTCGGTTTGTGCAGCGCAGCCGGTTACGATGATGCGGGCTTCCGGATTTTCGCGGCGCGCCTTGCGGATGGCCTGACGGGCCTGTCGCACGGCTTCCGATGTCACGGCGCAGGTGTTGAAGATGATCGCGCCATCCTTCAACTGTCCAAGACCGGCAGCGTCGGCTTCGCGCTTCATCACCTCGGACTCATAGGTGTTGAGACGACATCCGAATGTTACGACTTCCACGCTCATCAGGCAGCACCCTTGTCCGCAGACGTGCTCGCCGTCGAGCCGCTTTCAAGGTCGCGGCTCCAGTCGCCGCTTGCCGGATCGAATGTGCCGGAAAATTCCCACTCAGCCGGGCCGGTCATCATGACATGATCGTCGTCACGCCATTCAATTAGCAAAGGGCCGCCCGGAACATTGACCGTCACCTTGCGGCCGGTATGGCGCGTGCGTGCGCCGGAAACAGCCGCGGCGCAGGCGGCAGAACCGCAGGCGCGGGTCAGCCCGGCGCCGCGTTCCCAGGTGCGCAGGTCCATCGTTTCCGGTGATGTGACGCGGGCAATCGAGATATTGGCGCGTTCCGGGAAAATCGGATGGTTTTCCAGAAGCGGGCCGAACTTTTCCAGTTCGTAGGACCACACATCGCGGTCCACCCAGAAGATCGCATGCGGATTGCCCATCGAGGCGACCGAAGGCGAATGCAGCACTGGCGCATCGATAGGGCCAACCTGAAGCTCGATCATGCGCGTGTCTTGAAATTCTTCGGCAAGCGGAATTTCCTGCCAGCCGAAACGCGGCTTGCCCATATCGACGGAAATCAGTCCGTCATCATGTTCTTTGGCGGTCAAAATTCCCGCGCGGGTCTCGAAGGTGAAGGCGCGCTTGCCGGTCTCGGCAGCCAGCGCCTGCACCACGCAGCGCGTGCCATTACCGCAGGCCTGCGCTTCCGTGCCGTCGCAATTGATGATCGATATATAATTGTCTGTGCCTGGCGTGCGCGGATCATGAATGGCCATGATCTGGTCGAAGGCCGTTTCGCTCGCACCGGCAAGATGAATGGCGGCGTCAGGCGTGATGCGGTCTGCGCGACCGCGCATATCGGCAACGATGATCTGATTGCCGAGCCCGTTCATCTTGGCGAAGGCTGCCCTGGTGGCCATAGCTGTCGTGGTTCCGTTCTGCCTGCGGCTGCGTTGATGCAGCCGAAAGGTTCGTTCAATGGGTTATCTGGCGTCTATATGGCGGAAAACCCGGCAAATTGCCAGTGCCAGCAATATATCTAACATTGCTATCAGCTCATATGGCCGGTTGCGCGGTTCCGTTTCGAGCCATGCACCCAAAAAACTGTGGCCTTCCTGTCCCAGTCCCAAAATTTATGAGCAATTTCAAACCCGGATTGATCACTCCTGCGCAAATTGCCGGGTGATGGTGTTGATTTTTTAACCATATAGCCATTTTATCGCGCCAATATTGGTGTGATAGCTGGGTTTCGCGTGAGCGTGGTTTGCGCCGCTATCCCAAGACCTCGACCGAAATGGAGAACCTGATGGGAATTTCGAAAGCAAGTTTGCTGAGCCTGGCAGCGGCTGGCATCGTATTGGCCGGCTGTCAGAGCTCCCGGATGGGCAACGACCTCGGGCCTGTTTCCCCGCCGCCTCCGCCAGCACCCTTGCAGGCCGCGCCGCAGGGTTCTGTGCAGAAGGGCAATCTCAATTCGCCGGATGGATCGCAGTTCCCGACCGCTCCAACCACCAATCCCGGCATGCAGCCGGGCAATACGCAGGTTGCAAGCCTGCCGCCCGCATCGGCGCCCGATCTGACGCCGGGTAGCGTCGCAGGCGTCTGGAACGCCTCGCTTGGCGGCCAGAGCTGTAAGGTTGCCACGCCGCAGACCAAATATGGTCAGGGTTTCCGCGCAGGTCCGCTGCGTTGCCCGGGCGAACTGGCAAACCTCGCTTCCTGGGCCGTCAACGGCAAGCAGCTTGTGCTTTACGATGGATCGGGCGGCACGGTCGCTTCGCTCTATTCGTCCGGTCAGGGCCGTTTCGACGGTCAGACCACGGGCGGTCAGGCCCTGTCACTTTCGCGTTAATCTGAGATTGGCGCGCTGATTTAAACGTGGCGCGCTGATATAAAGCCGAAACAATCGATCGCGGCGGGGCGTCTCCGGACTGCTCCGCCGAATTTTAAGTAGAGGTTTCACGGAACCTGTCATGTCCTTTGATGGTAATCTGAAAGCGTTTCCCTCCGTTCGCGAGCATTACGATGCACTGGTCGTATCCGGCGAAGTGGAGGCCGATCCCGCGCAGCTCGACCTGACCAGCCGTTATGACCGGCTGATCGAGGAGATTTGCACCAAGCGGCTTTCGCGCAAGTCCAGCGCGCTTGGCTGGCTTTTCGGCAAGCGCAAGCAGGCGCAGGAAATCGTCAAGGGGCTTTATGTCCATGGCGAAGTCGGCCGCGGCAAGACCATGCTGATGGACATGTTCTTTTCGCTCCTGCCCGTCGAACGCAAACGCCGTGCCCATTTCAATGATTTTATGGCCGATGTGCATGATCGTATCAATGCGCATCGTCAGGCCTTGAAGCGTGGCGAGACCAAGCAGGACGACCCGATCCCGCCGGTTGCCGATGCGCTGAGCGCACAGGCATGGGTGCTGTGTTTCGACGAATTCACGGTAACGGATATTGCCGATGCGATGATCCTGTCGCGCCTCTTCAGCGCGCTGTTTGCACGCGGCGTCGTGCTGATCGCCACGTCGAATGTCGCGCCGAACAATCTCTATCGCGACGGCCTGAACCGCCAGCTGTTCCTGCCCTTTGTCGATATTCTCAAGAAGCATGTCGACGTGATCAATCTCGATTCGCGCACCGACTATCGTCTGGAAAAGCTGGACCGCCAGCCGGTCTATCTCTCCCCGCTGGGTGGCGAGACGGCGAAGCGGATGGATGCCGCCTGGACTGCGCAGAAGAACGGCGTGGAAGAAAAGCCGGACGTCATTCGCATCAAGGGGCGTGATGTCGAGGTGCCGCATTCCGTTCCAGGTGCTGCGCGTTTCAGTTTCGAAGAACTGTGCAGCCGCCCGCTCGGGGCTGCGGACTATCTGGCCATTGTTGGCCGCTATTCCACTCTGTTTATCGACAATGTGCCGATGCTCGATCTTTCGCGGCGCAACGAAGCCAAGCGCTTTATCCTGCTGGTGGACGTTCTATACGACCATCATGCCCGCGTGTTTATTACGGCGGAAGCGCAGCCGGAAAAGCTCTATGTTGCGAAAAGCGGCACCGAGGCATTCGAATTCGACCGCACCGCATCACGTCTCTTCGAAATGCAGAGCGCCGAATATCTGTCGCAGATACCGGAGAGGGCCGACTGAATTCGGTGCTTTTCTCCGATCGGTTTGATCTTGAAGACGGCTCACCGATTCTGCGAGCCGTCTCTGGCTACAAATGTCTAGCCATATCATCTGATTGCCACAGACTGGACTTATATCCTCAATCGGCTATCGTGCCCGCGCAAATTCAGCGCCCCGGCCCCGAAACGCGAAAGCGAGTTTTTGGAAAGCAGGGTGTGTAGGTTCAGATAGTTAGAGCGACCTGATACGTTCGGAAGGACGTATCTGCTCTAGGATTGTTGCTCCCGGCATTCGCATGCGGGATGCGGCAATGACCGATCGGATTGGCGGCTTGCCTATCGCATCACCGGCAGGGTGATGACGGGCGAGACAGAGGGGAATTGCCATTATTTCGCCCAATTATCTTACGTTTACGTAAGAACATATAATTCTAACCGATTGAAAACATTGGTCGCAAAATAATGAGTTGTGTTTTTTTGCAAAGAGTCATATCGAACCCTCGCAGCGCTTAAGCGTTTCCGGGAGGACACCGGATGGCTTCATGCGTTTCTGGATCAAACTTGAGGAAAGAAACAATCATGGCACGCAACAAGATTGCCCTCATCGGCTCCGGTATGATTGGCGGCACGCTCGCTCATCTCGCCGGTCTGAAGGAACTGGGCGACGTCGTCCTTTTTGATATTGCGGAAGGTACTCCGCAGGGCAAGGGACTGGATATCGCCGAATCTTCTCCGGTTGACGGTTTTGATGCGAAGTTTACCGGCGCCAACGATTACGCAGCCATCGAAGGCGCGGACGTTGTCATCGTTACCGCAGGTGTGCCGCGCAAGCCTGGCATGAGCCGCGACGATCTTCTGGGCATCAACCTGAAGGTGATGGAACAGGTCGGCGCAGGCATCAAGAAGTATGCGCCTGAAGCCTTCGTCATCTGCATCACCAACCCGCTCGACGCGATGGTCTGGGCTCTGCAGAAGTTCTCGGGCCTTCCGGCTCACAAGGTTGTCGGCATGGCTGGCGTTCTCGACAGCGCCCGTTTCCGTTATTTCCTCTCGGAAGAGTTCAACGTTTCGGTTGAAGACGTCACGGCATTCGTGCTCGGCGGCCACGGCGACAGCATGGTTCCGCTGGCTCGCTACTCGACGGTTGCTGGCATTCCGCTGCCGGACCTCGTCAAGATGGGCTGGACCAGCCAGGAAAAGCTCGACAAGATCATCCAGCGCACCCGTGACGGCGGCGCGGAAATCGTCGGTCTGCTCAAGACCGGTTCGGCTTTCTACGCTCCGGCTTCTTCGGCCATTCAGATGGCTGAATCCTACCTCAAGGACAAGAAGCGCGTTCTGCCCGTCGCTGCCCAGCTGACCGGTCAGTATGGCGTGAAGGACATGTATGTCGGCGTGCCGACCGTGATCGGCGCCAATGGCGTTGAACGCATCATCGAAATCGACCTGGACAAGGACGAAAAGGCCGAGTTCGAAAAGTCGGTGGCTTCGGTTGCCGGTCTTTGCGAAGCCTGCATCGGTATCGCTCCGTCGCTCAAGTAATATCCAGACAAGGCCGGATGCTCTGTTTTTGACGGGGCTCCGGCCTTTTCCGGCTGTCAATCCGTACCGGTTCGCCAAACGAACCGGGAATCCGTAGAGGACAACCAGATGAATATTCACGAATATCAGGCCAAGCGCCTGCTTCACACCTACGGCGCGCCGATCGCCAACGGTGTGGCTGTCTATTCCGTCGAGCAGGCGGAAGAGTGGGCAAAGACGCTTCCCGGACCGCTTTATGTCGTCAAGAGCCAGATCCATGCTGGTGGACGCGGCAAGGGCAAGTTCAAGGAACTCGGCCCGGACGCCAAGGGCGGCGTGCGCCTCGCCAAGTCGGTTGAGGAAGTGGTTGCCAATGCGAAGGAAATGCTCGGCAACACGCTCGTCACGAAGCAGACCGGCCCTGCCGGTAAGCAGGTCAACCGTCTTTACATCGAAGATGGCGCCGACATTGATCGCGAACTCTACCTCTCGATCCTGATCGACCGCACCGTCGGCCGTCCGGCTTTCGTCGTTTCGACCGAAGGCGGCATGGACATTGAAGCCGTTGCCGAAGAAACCCCTGAAAAGATCGTGACTGTCGCCATCGATCCGGCCAAGGGCGTAACGGACGAAGACGCCAACAAGCTCGCCGACGCGCTGAAGCTTGAAGGTCAGGCTCGCGAAGACGGCGTGAAGCTGTTCCCGATCCTCTACAAGGCCTTCACCGAAAAGGACATGAGCCTTCTCGAGATCAACCCGCTGATCGTCATGACCGATGGCCGCGTGCGCGTTCTCGATGCCAAGGTATCGTTCGACGGCAATGCGCTGTTCCGTCATCCTGACATTCAGGAACTGCGCGATCTGTCGGAAGAAGACGAAAAAGAGATCGAAGCTTCAAAGTACGACCTCGCTTACGTCGCTCTCGACGGCAATATCGGCTGCATGGTCAACGGCGCTGGCCTTGCCATGGCAACGATGGACATCATCAAGCTCTACGGTGCAGAACCTGCCAACTTCCTCGACGTTGGTGGCGGCGCTTCCAAGGAGAAGGTGACGGCTGCGTTCAAGATCATCACCGCTGATCCGGCTGTCCAGGGCATTCTGGTCAACATCTTCGGTGGCATCATGAAGTGCGACGTGATCGCCGAAGGCGTGATCGCTGCGGTCAAGGAAGTCGGCCTGAAGGTTCCGCTGGTTGTCCGTCTTGAAGGCACCAACGTGGAACTCGGCAAGAAGATCATCAACGAGAGCGGCCTGAACGTTATTTCGGCTGACGATCTCGACGATGCGGCGCAGAAGATCGTCGCTGCTGTGAAGGGGAATTAAGGCATGTCCATTCTCGTTAACAAGGACACCAAGGTTCTCGTACAGGGCCTGACCGGCAAGACCGGTACTTTCCATACCGAACAGGCGCTTGCTTACTATGGCACGCAGATGGTCGGCGGTATCCATCCGAAGAAGGGTGGCGAAACCTGGGAAGGTTCGAAGGGCGAAAAGCTCCCGATCTTCGCAACCGTTGCCGAAGCCAAGGAACGCACGGGCGCCGATGCATCCGTGATCTACGTTCCGCCAGCAGGCGCAGCCGACGCGATCATCGAAGCCATCGAAGCTGAAGTTCCGTTCATCGTCTGCATCACCGAAGGCATTCCGGTCCTGGACATGGTTCGCGTCAAGGAGCGTCTGGAACGCTCGAAGTCGCGCCTGCTCGGACCGAACTGCCCGGGCATCCTGACCCCTGAAGAATGCAAGATCGGCATCATGCCGGGCAATATCTTCAAGAAGGGTTCGGTGGGTGTTGTATCCCGCTCCGGCACGCTTACCTATGAAGCTGTGTTCCAGACCTCGAACGAGGGCCTCGGCCAGACCACTGCTGTCGGTATCGGCGGCGACCCGGTCAAGGGCACCGAGTTCATCGACGTGCTGGAAATGTTCCTGGCCGACGACGAAACCAAGTCGATCGTCATGATCGGTGAAATCGGCGGTTCGGCTGAAGAAGATGCGGCTCAGTTCCTCAAGGACGAAGCCAAGCGCGGTCGCAAGAAGCCAATGGTCGGCTTCATCGCTGGCCGTACGGCTCCTGCCGGACGCACCATGGGCCATGCCGGCGCCGTGATCTCCGGCGGCAAGGGCGGAGCGGAAGACAAGATTGCAGCCATGGAATCGGCTGGCATCCGCGTCTCCCCGTCGCCTGCGCAGCTCGGCAAGACGCTGGTCGAAGTCCTCAAGGGCTAAGATCGGTTCGAGTTTGAATATCCCGGCGGCGGCGAAAGCCGCTGCCGGGTTTGGCATAACAAAACATACTGAAGCCGGATACCGGGCTTTAAGGGAATGGCAGGCATTCGCGGTCATTCTCCGGTGTCGAACAAATAGACCGGGCGGTTCTGACAATTGCGTCGGAACAGATCGCTCGGGTCGCGTAGAAACGAGTTTTGCCGGGGTCTGTTGTGGTTCCTCCCCGGCGGCGTGAGGGATGAAGGTTTCGGCAACGAACTTCCGGAAACTTCCGGCCCGCGCAGATGAGCTACTGACAAGGAGACGGAGCAAAGCTCCGGATTAGGTTATGGCAAGGCAAGAACAGGCCAACGACGTTTTCGCCCTTACCTCGTTCCTCTATGGCGGCAACGCCGACTATATCGAGGAGCTGTACGCCAAGTATGAGGATGATCCGAATTCGGTTGATCCGCAGTGGCGCGATTTTTTCGCGAAGCTGGGCGATAGTGCCGAAGATGTGAAGAAGAATGCGCAGGGCGCAAGCTGGACCAGAAAGAACTGGCCGATTGCCGCCAATGGCGAACTCGTCTCCGCTCTCGACGGCAACTGGGCTGAAGTCGAAAAGCATGTGACCGACAAGCTGAAGGGCAAAGCTGCCCAGAATGGCAAGGGCGACGGTAAAGCCGCTGCCGCACTGTCCGCTGAAGAGATTGCACAGGCTGCACGCGACAGCGTTCGCGCCATCATGATGATCCGCGCCTATCGCATGCGCGGCCATCTGCATGCCAATCTTGATCCGCTTGGTCTGGCCGAAAAGCCGAACGACTATAACGAGCTGGAGCCGGAAGCCTACGGCTTCACGCCTGCCGACTACAATCGCAAGATTTTCATCGATAATGTGCTCGGTCTCGAATACGCGACCGTGCCGGAAATGCTCGACATTCTGAAGCGCACCTATTGCGGCACGATTGGCGTCGAGTTCATGCATATTTCCGACCCGGCTGAAAAGGCCTGGATTCAGGAACGCATCGAAGGTCCGGATAAAAAGGTTGCTTTCACGCCGGAAGGCAAGAAGGCCATCCTGTCGAAGCTTATCGAAGCAGAAGGTTTCGAACAGTTCATCGACGTCAAGTACAAGGGCACCAAGCGTTTCGGCCTCGATGGCGGTGAATCGCTGATCCCGGCACTGGAACAGATCGTCAAGCGCGGCGGTCAGATGGGTCTCAAGGAAGTCGTGTTCGGCATGGCTCACCGTGGCCGTCTGAACGTGCTCAGCCAGGTTATGGCCAAGCCGCACCGCGCTATTTTCCACGAGTTCAAGGGCGGCTCCTACACGCCGGACGATGTGGAAGGTTCGGGCGACGTGAAGTACCATCTTGGCGCTTCGTCGGACCGCGAGTTCGATGGCAACAAGGTTCACCTGTCGCTGACTGCCAACCCGTCTCACCTTGAAATCGTCAATCCGGTTGTCATGGGCAAGGCCCGCGCCAAGCAGGATTTGCTTGTTGGTCGCACCCGTGACGACATGGTTCCGCTGACCGAACGCGCCAAGGTTCTGCCGCTGCTGCTGCACGGCGATGCCGCTTTCGCAGGTCAGGGTGTGGTTGCCGAGTGCCTTGGTCTTTCGGGCCTCAAGGGTCACCGCGTCGGTGGCACGCTGCATTTCATCATCAACAACCAGATCGGCTTCACCACCAATCCGGCTTTCTCGCGTTCTTCGCCTTATCCGTCCGACGTGGCGAAGATGGTCGAAGCGCCGGTCTTCCACGTCAATGGCGACGATCCGGAAGCAGTGGTGTTCGCAGCCAAGGTTGCGATGGAATTCCGCATGACCTTCCACAAGCCGGTGGTCGTGGACATGTTCTGCTACCGTCGCTTCGGCCACAATGAAGGCGACGAACCGTCCTTCACCCAGCCGTTGATGTACAAGGAAATCCGCGCGCACAAGACGACCGTTCAGCTCTACAGCGACAAGCTGATTGCCGAAGGTCTGCTCACCCAGGCCGACGTCGACAAGATGAAGGCCGACTGGCGCGAAAAGCTCGAAATCGAGTTCGAAGCCGGACAGAGCTACAAGCCGAACAAGGCCGACTGGCTTGATGGTGCCTGGGCTGGTCTGCGCACGGCTGACAATGCCGACGAGCAGCGCCGCGGCAAGACCGGTGTTCCGATCAAGACGCTCAAGGAAATCGGCAAGAAGCTGGTTGAAGTGCCGCAGGACTTCCACGTCCACCGCACCATCCAGCGCTTCCTCGATAACCGCGCCAAGATGATGGAAACCGGTGAAGGCATCGATTGGGCAACCGCAGAATCGCTGGCATTCGCCACGCTCGTTGCGGAAGGCCATCCGATTCGTCTGTCCGGTCAGGACGTGGAACGCGGCACCTTCTCGCAGCGTCACACGGTTCTCTACGATCAGGAAAACCAGAACCGCTACACCCCGCTGAACAATATTCAGAAGGGTCAGGCGATCTACGAAGCCATCAACTCGATGCTTTCGGAAGAAGCGGTGCTCGGCTACGAATATGGTTATTCGCTATCCGATCCGCGTGCGCTGGTTCTCTGGGAAGCCCAGTTCGGCGATTTCGCCAACGGTGCGCAGGTCGTGTTCGACCAGTTCATCTCGTCGGGTGAACGCAAGTGGCTGCGCATGTCCGGTCTCGTCTGCCTTCTGCCGCATGGCTATGAAGGTCAGGGTCCGGAGCATTCGTCCGCCCGTCTGGAACGTTATCTCCAGCTCTGCGCTGAAGACAACATGCAGGTTGCCAACGTTACGACGCCGGCTAACTACTACCATATTCTGCGCCGCCAGATGAAGCGTGACTTCCGCAAGCCGCTTATCATGATGACGCCGAAGTCCCTGCTGCGCCACAAGCGTGCTGTATCGAGCCTCAGCGAACTGTCGGGCGATTCCTCGTTCCACCGTCTGCTCTGGGACGATGCGCAGTACAATAAGGGCGAAGAAGGCATCAAGCTTCAGAAAGACGCCAAGATCCGTCGCGTCGTGCTCTGCTCGGGCAAGGTCTATTACGACCTGTACGAAGAGCGTGAAAAGCGTGGCATCGACGATGTCTACCTGCTGCGTGTTGAACAGCTCTACCCGTTCCCGGCCAAGGCGCTCATCAACGAGCTGTCTCGTTTCCGTCATGCGGAAATCGTCTGGTGCCAGGAAGAGCCGAAGAATATGGGTGCGTGGTCGTTCATCGATCCGTATCTGGAATGGGTGCTGGCGCATATCGATGCCAAGCATCAGCGCGTCCGCTACACGGGCCGCCCGGCTGCCGCTTCTCCGGCAACCGGCCTGATGTCGAAGCATCTTGCGCAGCTTGAGGCTTTCCTTGAGGATGCGCTCGGTAACTGATCCGGGTTATAGTTTTGGAGCAGTTTTTCGAAACTGCTCCAGCCTGAATTGAACACAAAATCTAAAGTTTGAAGATCAACGGAAGAAGAAACCATGGCCACCGAAATTCGCGTTCCCACGCTTGGGGAGTCCGTTACTGAGGCAACCATCGGAAAATGGTTCAAGAAGGTTGGCGATGCTATCGCCATCGACGAACCGCTGGTGGAACTGGAAACCGACAAGGTGACAGTGGAAGTTCCGGCTGCTGCTGCTGGTGTGCTGGTTGAAATCGTGGCCAAGGAAGGCGACACGGTTGAGGTCAACGCTCTGCTCGGCCAGATTTCCGGTGAGGGCGCAGCTGCTGCACCTGCTCCGAAGAAGGAAGAAGCCAAGCCAGCCGCCGCTCCGGCAGCCGCTGCACCGGTTGCTTCCGCATCGTCGGGCCCGGCCATGCAGCCTGCACCTGCTGCTTCGAAGCTTCTTGCTGAAAGCGGTCTGTCCGCTGATCAGGTTGAAGGCTCGGGCAAGCGCGGTCAGGTTCTCAAGGGCGACGTTCTCGACGCCATCGCCAAGGGCGTTTCGGCTGCTCCGGCTCCGGTTGCTGCCGCAGCTGCTCGTCCGGCTTCCTCGGCTGACGATGCACCGCGTGAAGAACGTGTGAAGATGACCCGTCTGCGTCAGACCATCGCCAAGCGTCTGAAGGATGCGCAGAACACTGCTGCCATGCTGACGACCTATAACGAAGTCGACATGTCCGCCGTCATGGAACTGCGCACCAAATACAAAGACGTCTTCGAAAAGAAGCACGGCGTGAAGCTCGGCTTCATGGGCTTCTTCACGAAGGCTGTTACCCATGCGCTGAAGGAAATCCCGGCTGTTAACGCCGAGATCGACGGCACCGACATCATCTACAAGAACTTTGCGCATGTCGGCATGGCTGTCGGCACCGACAAGGGCCTTGTTGTTCCGGTTATCCGCGACGCCGATCAGCTTTCGATCGCTGGCGTGGAAAAGGAACTGGGTCGTCTGGCAAAGGCAGCGCGCGATGGCACGCTTTCGATGGCTGACATGCAGGGCGGCACCTTCACCATCACCAATGGTGGTGTTTACGGCTCGCTGATGTCTTCGCCGATCCTCAATTCGCCACAGTCGGGCATTCTCGGCATGCACAAGATCCAGGACCGTCCGGTTGTTGTCGGCGGCCAGATCGTGATCCGTCCGATGATGTACCTGGCCCTGTCCTACGATCACCGCATCGTGGACGGCAAGGAAGCCGTGACCTTCCTGGTCCGCGTCAAGGAAAGCCTGGAAGATCCGGACCGTCTGGTTCTCGATCTCTAAGCTGGAATTCAGGAAAGCCGCCCGTGCACAATCGGGCGGCTTTTCGGTCGGGTTTGCGAGCAACGGGATTTGAACGATGGAGCCGGGTCTTTTCTCCACTTCGCCTTATCTGTCGCCCTACCTGCCGTTTGTCGGCTGGAGCGTCGTCTTGCTGGTGGCCCATATTCTCCTGCAAGCCATGACGGCCACGCGAGAACTCGGCACCGACTGGAATGCCGGTCCCCGCGATGAAGGGTTGAAACCTTCCGGTGCCATTGCCGGGCGTGCTGAGCGGGCATCCACGAATTTCCGCGAAACCTATCCGGCTTTTATTGCGCTGGCGCTGGCTCTGACCCTGAAGGGTGATGCAAGCGTCTGGGGCATTTACGGAGCCTGGCTCTGGTTTGCATGCCGTATTGTTTACATTCCGCTCTATCTGGCGGGCATTCCCTATATCCGGTCGCTGATCTGGGTCGGCTCGATGGTCGGACTGGGTGTCATGTTTCTGGCTTTGATTTTTTGATAGCTGCCGGCGCGGTCAATCGCGCCACAATGTAGCAAAGGAAAAGCGATGCATCCCTATCTCTTCGAACTGGCTTCCCTGATGGCGATCTTCTCCTTTGCGATTGTTTCGCCGGGAGCAGATCTGGCCATGGTCATGCGGCAGTCCTTGATGCATGGCCGTCGTGAGGCGATCATCACCAGCTTCGGGATCGGGACGGCGCTGATGATGCATGTCACCTATACGGTGCTGGGTCTCGGCCTCATCATTTCCAAGTCGATCTATCTGTTCAACATCGTCAAATGGTGCGGTGTGGCCTATCTGGTCTATATCGGCATCAAGGCGCTGCGTGCGGGCGCGACCACAATTGATGCGCAAACCGCCTCGAACGAGCCGCGCAAGCAGCAGAGCTTTGCCAAGGCCTTCGGTCTCGGCTTTGCGGCGAATGCTCTTAATCCGAAGCCGGTGTTTTTCTTCCTGTCGATTTTTTCGACAGTCGTTCACGCGCATACGCCGACCGAAATAAAACTCGGCTACGGTGTCGTGATGGCCACGGCGCTGATCAGCTGGTTCGTTGGTGTCAGCATTTTCATGACGACGCCGAAGATGCGCGCGGCTTTTTCGCGAGCTTCGAAATGGATCGATCGCACCAGCGGTGTTGTCTTCATCGCTCTGGGGCTTAAACTTGCCACCGAAAAGGCTATGTAAGAAGCAATTGATTTGCTGCCGGAAAAACTCAGGGAGAACCGACAGATGTATGTTGCAAGGAAGCTTCTCAAAATAACGGCCGCTTCGGTCGTTGCCGCTTCGGTGTTCTCAACCGCGGTGCAGGCAGCCTGCACCCAGAATCGCGGCATCTATCAGGACCGTGACGGCGCCTACACATTGACGTTCCGCCCGCTGCAGACGAACGATCTCAAGATGACGCCTGCGCCGACCAATGAATTTACCATCACTGCCAATGACAAGCCGGAATTCAAGCTGAATGGCATGGTGATCTGGCCGGAAGAGGGTGTGGCGCGGCCTTATGCGCTCATCACCTATAACTGCAAGGGCGATGGCTCCAATCCGGAAGACCTCGATGATTGCAGCATCTGGCAGAGCGTCATCTACGCGCTGAAGGAAGGTGCGGAAGCGGAAGTTCTGCCCAAGGCGGATGAACCTGCCGCGCAGGCCGTGCTGTTCCCTGATCTGGTGACGGCGCTCGACGGTTATGATTTTGGAGCGGCCAAACCCGAAAAGCCGCTTCAGTGGGAAGTGTTCCGTTTTCAGGGATGCACCCCGGATGAAAACTGATCGGCAGCTTTAACAAAGGCCGGTTATTTCAAGCATTTTGCAGCCGAAACATTTGGCGTCGCATAAATGCGGTACTCTAACGAAAAACGTTCAGGAAAGACTGAAAAGGGTAATTCAATGTCTTATGATGTGGTTGTCATCGGTACGGGCCCCGGCGGTTATGTCGCCGCAATCAAGGCCGCGCAGCTGGGTCTCTCGGTTGCTGTGGTGGAAAAGCGCAAGACCTTCGGCGGCACCTGCCTCAATGTCGGCTGCATTCCGTCCAAGGCGCTTCTACATGCATCGGAAGTCTTTGCCGAAGCTGGCCACTCCTTCGATACGCTGGGCGTGGAAGTGTCGCCCAAGCTTAATCTGGGAAAGATGCTGGCCCACAAGGACGCGACCGTGAAGTCCAATGTGACGGGCGTGGAATTCCTGTTCAAGAAGAACAAGATCACGCCTTACATCGGCACCGGTAAGGTTGTCGCCAAGGGCAAGGTTTCCGTGACCGCCGAAGACGGCAAGGTTGAGGAAATCGAAGCCAAGAACATCATCATCGCAACGGGTTCCGACGTTGCCGGTATTCCGGGCGTCAAGGTCGACATTGATGAGAAGACCATCGTTTCCTCGACTGGCGCTCTGTCCTTTGAAAAGGTTCCGGGTCATCTCGTCGTCGTTGGCGGCGGTGTGATCGGTCTGGAACTCGGTTCGGTCTGGGCGCGTCTCGGTGCAAAGGTCACGGTTGTCGAATATCTCGACAAGGTGCTGGGCGCGATGGACGGCGAAGTCTCCAAGCAGTTCCAGCGTCTGCTCGAAAAGCAGGGCATTGCCTTCAAGCTCAGCGCGAAAGTGACGGGCGTCGAAAAGTCAGGTAAGGGCGCGAAGGTCACTTTCGAGCCTGTAAAGGGCGGCGATGCCGAAACACTCGAAGCCGATGCCGTTCTGATCTCCACGGGCCGTCGTCCTTACACGGACGGTCTTGGCCTTCAGGAAGCAGGCGTCACTGTCGATGATCGTGGCCGCGTTGCGATTGACGATCACTGGCGCACCAATGTCGAAGGCATTTACGCCATCGGCGACGTGGTGCAGGGCCCGATGCTGGCGCACAAGGCTGAAGACGAAGGCATTGCTGTTGCCGAAATCATCGCTGGTCAGGCCGGTCATGTGAATTTCGACGTCATTCCAAGCGTTGTCTACACCCAGCCGGAAGTGGCTTCTGTCGGCAAGACCGAAGAAGAACTGAAGGCTGCCGGTATCGAATACAAGGTTGGCAAGTACCCGTTCACGGCCAATGGCCGCGCACGTGCCATGCTGCACACGGATGGTTTTGTGAAAATCCTCGCCGACAAGGCGACGGACCGCGTTCTGGGTGCACATATCCTCGGCTACAATGCTGGCGAAATGATCCACGAACTGGCCGTTCTGATGGAATTCGGCGGCTCGTCGGAAGATCTGGCCCGCACCTGCCATGCGCATCCGACCATGTCGGAAGCCGTGCGCGAATCCGCTCTGGCGACCTTCGCCAAGCCGATCCATATGTAATCTCTTGAAGAGAGAATGCAGAAAGGCCCGCGCAAGCGGGCCTTTCTTGTTTTTATGGGAATTAATTCTGGGCTGGCGGATTGGCAGGTGGGGCCGGAGCCGGTGTTGCGGGCTCGCTCTGGGTTGCGGGTGCAGGTGGCGGTGTCGCCATGTCGGTTCTCGTGCCATTCTTGTAGAAGAAATAGCCGAGAATGATGATTGCCACGAGCAGAACGGCACCCAGAAGATAGCCGCTTCCGCCGCGTTGCGGCGGTGGCATGCCGGAAGGATCGGAAAGTCTCGGATCAGTATTGACCGGGTTCGTTCTGGGGTCGTTTCGCGGATCGAGGGGATCAACCATTGCGCGCTCCTCCAGTTGTCGCATCGGGTTTGCGCGGCCTTCAGCCGTCACAAACCTGCTTCAGTAGAGTGAACGCAGTCAAAAGCCGATTGTTCCGCGTGTGGGCAGGGAGCTAAAGCGCCGTCAGCCGATAGCCCTTGGCGCGCAGCAATTCCACCACACCCTCTTCGCCCGGCAGATGCAGGGCGCCGATAGCAATAAAGACATTGCCTTTTTCCAGCAGCGGAACGGCGCGATCCGCCATGGTGTGGTTGCGGTCGGTGATCAGATATTTCAGGAACAGATCGTAATCCTGATCGGACAATGCATCCGGCACGATTCTTCTCAGCGCCGGCATGATCATGCCAAGCTCGCCCTTCAGATAAAGCGCGGTGGTCGTTTCCATGGCGTCTTCGGTTTTGTCACCGTAATCGACCGTGGCGATGAGATTGCGGATGTGAAAATCGAGCGGAAGCTTCTCGGTGGCTTCGAACTGTTCTGCAGCCGTTTCCAGCCCCTCAATGTTGCGCCCTTCCAACTGGGCATGGATCGCCAGAAACTCGTCGAGCGATTTCACGCCGTCGCTTTTGCGCTCGCGCTCGCATTTGGGCAGGGCCAGCAGCGTGGTCAGAATCCACGGCTTCATCTTGGCGACCGCATCGAGAATAATGCCGCGCTCCGCAAGCTTCTTTTCGATATCCTCGCGCCTGTCGACAGGCAGATGCGATTTGAGTGTGCTGCCATCGGTGAAAAGCAGCAGTTCGGGACGTTCCAGCTTCAAGCGCAGAAAGTTCTTCTGGTCGAGAACATCAGTAGTTTCGATCACGACAGTATTCGCCGATTGATAGGCGTCTTGCACCACCTTCGGCAGTTCCAGTACACGCGGATCGCTGAGATGAATGGTGCCGAACAGATAGGACGGGGCTACTCCGTCCTTTTCGATCTTCCAGATGCGGCCCTGATGGTTGGGGATCGATTCTGCTTCCGCGCGCAGCTCTTTCCAGAGAGCGGGGTGGCTTTTTTCCACGCCATCGACGAGATTTTCGCCCCGAATGGAGCAGGCGGGAGCTTTTTCATCAGCTCGCGCGGTGACGGAACCGGCGAAGACGGCGCATAGAAGAACGAGAAGCAGCTTTTTCATACAGGGGAATATAAGCAATCTTCCGCGATGTGAAAGGTGGCCAGTTCAGGCTCTCGGATGCGCCTTGTCATAAACTTCCAGCAACCGCTCCGTATCCACGCCGGTATAGATCTGGGTGGTGGACAGGCTGGCATGGCCAAGCAGTTCCTGAATGGTGCGCAGATCACCGCCGCGGCCCAACAGATGGGTGGCGAAGGAGTGGCGTAGAGCATGCGGCGTGGCGCTGTCCGGTAGACCGAGCCCGGCGCGCAATTTCTGCATTTCGCGCTGGATGATGGCGGCATGAAGCTCGCCGCCTTTCGCACCGCGAAACAGCGGCTTGTCGGCAGAGAGATCATAGGGGCATAGCGCGCGATATTGCGCGACGGCGCGATGGATAATCGGCAGCAGGGGCACAAGCCGGGACTTGTTGCCCTTGCCTGTTATGGTGATCGAAAGCGCGGAACTGTCGGACAGCGCATCGCCTTTGAGGCCAAGAGCCTCGGAAATGCGCAGGCCGCAGCCATAGAGCAAGGTGAGCACGGCGGCGTTGCGCGCCGCGATCCACGGTTCCTCGGCCATCTGGCCATCGGCAGCGACCACACGGCGGGCATCGTCTGCGGTCAACGGTTTCGGCAGTGATTTTGGCTGGCGGGGCGCGCGCATGGCGCTTGCGCCTGCGGCATTGGCCAGACCGCGCTTTTCCAGATGGCGCAGCAGGGAGCGTATACCGGCCAGACCGCGCCCAAGGGTGCGCGCGCCTGCGCCATCATTGCGGCGGCTGGCGAGGAACGAGCGCAGATCGGCAACGCGCAGGCTACTTACATCTTTCAGCGAGGGCGGTTCGCCCAGATGTCCGGTGAGGAAATTGAGAAATTGCCGCGAGTCGCGCTCATAGGCTTCGACGGTGTTTTCAGAAAGGCGGCGCGTATCCTTCAATGTCTTCAGCCATTCCTCACGCGCAGCTGCAAGGTCTGCACGGGCGGGAATCAGGAATTCGCCATTCATCGCCATCTTGAAATCTACCGGTTGAAGTTTCGGCTGATAGTTTGTCAGGGAGAGGTTACTGGCTGGTTGCCATAGTGTGTTTGGCAGCCAGATTGACGGAACCAAGCATTTTTCTTGGCGTTTCGGTGTTAATTCGCTAAGCGATAAAGCTAATCAGCAGCGCATATCGGTCTCACTGTCGGGGCGATGTGCCCGAATCCAGATCAGGGGCAACCATGCCACGTCCAGAAAATCCGATTCAGCTCGCCATCGTCGGTGCCGCCCATGGCATTCGTGGTGAGGTCAGAATCAAGACATTCACCGAAGACCCGCTTTCAATTGGCGATTATGGCCTGCTTTATGATGAGCAGGGTAAGGGCTATGAAGTTCTTGAAGCCCGGGCCGCCAAGACGGTTGTGATTGTGCGCTTCAAGGGCGTCAACGACCGCAACGCCGCCGAGGCGCTGAATGGTACTGCGCTTTACATCGACCGTTCGCAATTGTCGGATGACGATCTCGAAGACGACGAGTTCTTTCAGACCGACCTGATCGGTCTTGCGGCAATCGATGCCGAGGGCAAGAGCTATGGCGTTGTGAGCGCGGTGTTCGATTTCGGTGGTGGCGACCTCATCGAGCTGAGCGAGAAGGGCAAGCGCCCGATGCTCATTCCCTTCACCGAAGCGGCTGTACCGGAGATCGACTTCGAAAAAGGCACCCTGCTGGTGGAGCCGTTCGCGGCAGGCCTGATCCCCGATGAAAATGACAATCCGCTGAAGGGTGGTCATCAACAGAAGAAGCGACCGAAGAAGTCATGACCGACGAATCTTCGGAACAGAGCGCAGCAGACCACGAAGCAGGGTTTTTCCATGCTTCTGTGCTGACGCTCTATCCGGAAATGTTTCCGGGGCCGCTTGGCGTTTCACTGGCCGGCAAGGCGCTTGCCGAGGCGAAATGGCAGCTCGATACGGTGCAGATTCGCGATTTTGCCGAAGGCAGGCATCGCATGGTCGATGACACGCCGTCGGGTGGTGGCGCGGGTATGGTGATGAAGCCCGATGTGATTGCGCGGGCGCTCGATTCCGTTGCCGATGATCGCCCGATGCTGCTGATGACCCCGCGCGGTGCACCGCTGACGCAGAAACGCGTGCGCGAGCTTGCAGCCGGGCCGGGCGCGATCATTCTGTGCGGACGCTTTGAAGGCGTGGATGAACGCGTGATTGAAGCGCGCCAACTCGAGGAAGTCTCGATCGGCGATTATATTCTTTCGGGCGGCGAGACGGCGGCCATCGTGCTGCTGGATGCCGTGGTGCGCCTGTTGCCGGGCGTGATGGGCAATCAGCAATCGGGCGAAACGGAAAGTTTTGAGACCGGGCTGCTCGAACATCCGCATTATACGCGTCCGCAGGTCTGGGAAGACAGGTCTATCCCCGATGTTCTGACATCCGGCAATCATGGCGCCATCGACAAGTGGCGGCATGCGCAGGCCGAGCGGATCACCCGGGAACGTCGGCCTGATCTCTGGGATGCTTATCAGGAGACAAAACGCAAATGAATCTGATCCAGCGCCTTGAAAGCCTGTCCCTCGCGCTTCTGGCGCTCGGAGCCTACTGGGTGAGTGGAGCAAGCTGGTGGCTTTTTGCCATACTGGTTCTGGCGCCGGATCTGTCGTTCTTTGCCTATATGAAGGGACCGCGCACCGGTGCGGTTGTCTATAATATCGCCCATAGCTGGATCGGTGTGGTTCTGCTGGCCGTGTTTGGCTGGGCAATGAACTGGCAGATTTGCATCGCCATGGCGCTGATCTGGGCCGTGCATATCGGCATCGACCGCGCGCTGGGCTTTGGTCTCAAATATGGATCGGGCTTTCAGGATACGCATCTGGGCCGTATCGGCAAATAGATGAAAATGCCCGGTTTTCACCGGGCATTTTGTTTCAAGCATGCTGCTTTGCGGATGCGTGAGCCTGCGCTTCCGGCCTGCGGAGTATGAAATAGACGCCGCCGCCAATGCCGACGCCGAAGAACCAGCCATAGGTTCCCCACCAGTCCGGCAGAAGACTGGTGGCCATCGGCAGGACAGACGAGAACAGAGCGCCAATCGCAAAGGCGATGAAAGCCTTGACGTGCCAGCCGTTCTGGAAGCGGAACTCGCCATTCTCCTGATAAAGATCGGCGACATTCAACTGTCCGCGACGCAGCAGATAATAGTCGACCATCATGATCCCGAAGATCGGCCCCATGGTGGAACCCAGGAAATTGACGAAATGTGCAGCGCCGGTTTCCCATGGCGCGAACGGATAGAGGATCAGCGCGATAAGCGCCGCAACGACGCCGCCCCGCTTGAAAGAAACCTTTTGCGGAAATGTGTTCGAGAAGTCGAAGGCTGCGGAAACGAAGTTTGCAACCACATTGATGCCGAGCGTGGCGACAGTGAATGTCAGCGCGGCCAGAAGCGCCAGGAACCAGCTGTCGAACTTTGCCGAAATCTGGTCGGGGTGCAGCAGCACTTCACCATAAACGGTGAATGCGGCGGTGGTCGTGACACCGGCAACGAGGCAGAAGGCCAGAAGATTGACCGGCAGGCCCCATAGATTGCCGCGCCGCAGTGCCGCTTCATCCTTGGCATAGCGTGAGAAGTCGCAGAAATTGAGATAAAGTGCTGCGAAATAGGTGATCCAGGTGGCGGCGACCGCTGCCAGCGCGGCGATGGAACCCGGCTCGCCGGATACGCCAGCGTCCCTTGTCTTCTCCAGCAGAATATCGCGCGGGATTTCGCTGCCAAAGGAGAATGTACCAGCCTTGATGATCAGATAGACGGCCAGAATGAGCATCATGATCCAGACAGCCGGACCCGCCCAATCCTGAAAGCGGCGCACCGTTTCCATGCCGCGTTGGATGATCAGCAACTGCGCCGCCCAGACCAGTACATAGCAGATGACTTCAAGAGTGGAGTGGCCGAGCAAATGGCTGTTCTGGTGGAAGGCCAGCATGCTGTCATTGCGGATCAGCAGCGCAACGAGCGCGCCAGAGGCCGCTGCCGTCTGCGCGCCATACCAGAAGCAGGCGACGACGCCGCGCACGAGCGCCGGAAAATTCGCGCCGAATGTGCCGAAAGACGCGCGCGCCAGCACCGGAAATGGCACACCTGTCCGCACGCCCGCATTGCCGACGAGGCTCATCAGGAAGAAGATCACCAGTGAGCCAAGGCCGATGGCAATGATAAAGTTCAGAAAGCTGCCGCAAAGCAGAAAAAGGCTTGCAGCAAGATAATAGCCCCAAAGACTATGGACGTCCGATGTCCAGACGTTGAAAATACTGAAAGCGCCCCATTTGCGTTCGACAGCAGGCGCCAGATCCTCATTATACAATGAGGGTGACGGTTGTTTGATAGTCATATTGTCCCCATTTTAGCTTTATGCTTTTTTAGATTGCTTGCGTGTGAAGCATTTATTTTTGCAATATTTCTGACATAGTCGCTTGCGGCTGGCTATTAAAAATTCTGACAGGGCGTGACAAACCCCTCGCAATGCTGTATTGGCGCGTCTGTTCGGGGGAACCCGACATTGCAATACCTCGTTCGGGCCAAGCCCGAGACGTCCGTAAACCAATAAATGGTGTACCGCTCCTGCCTGATATTGAAGGCATAGCCGCAAGGCCAAGGATTGCTTGGCGGCAAGTGCAGAGCGCTCTGACTGTTTGAAAAGAACATAGAAGGAGTCAGACGATGACCGACATCATTCGTCAGCTTGAAGCCGAACAGGCAGCAAAGATCGAAGAAAAGCGCAAGCTTCCAGATTTCCAGCCGGGCGACACGGTTCGCGTTCAGGTTCGCGTTACCGAAGGTACGCGTACCCGCGTGCAGGCCTATGAAGGCGTCTGCATCGCTCGTTCGGGCGCTGGCCTCAACGAAAACTTCACCGTTCGCAAGATTTCGTACGGCGAAGGCGTAGAGCGCGTATTCCCGGTTTACTCGCCGATCGTTGAAGGCGTTGAGCTGGTTCGCCGCGGTAAGGTCCGTCGCGCCAAGCTTTACTACCTGCGTGGCCTCACCGGTAAGGCTGCCCGTATTTCTGAAAAGAAAGACAACCGCACCAAGGCTGAGCGCGAAGCTGACAAGGCTGCCGCTGCCAAGGCCGAAGCTGCCAAGACCGCTGCTGAATAAGTTTCAGTCAGAGATCTTTGAAAAAGGCGGCCTGTGGCCGCCTTTTTTATTTGCCAAATGCACCGCGACACATAATATCAGGCATAATTCTGCCCGCTTTGCGCAAGATTGTTACTGCGACACCCTGTTGCGGTTTCAGTTTCTTGACGAAACGCGACGGCAGGTGCATATGACAGGCCAAATTAAGAACCGTTCAAAGGAACTCTCGCAATGAGCGCGCCGCGTACACTTTATGACAAGATCTGGGACGACCATGTAGTGGATCAGCAGGAAGATGGTACCTGCCTCCTTTATATTGATCGCCATCTTGTGCACGAAGTGACGAGCCCGCAGGCTTTCGAAGGCCTGCGCATGGCTGGCCGTCCGGTGCGCCATCCCGAGAAGACGCTCGCCGTGGTCGATCACAACGTGCCGACTTCGAAAGATCGCGTTAACGGCATCAAGAACGAAGAAAGCCGCATTCAGGTTGAGGCTCTCGCCAAGAATGCTGCCGATTTCAACGTCGAATATTATTCCGAACGCGATCGCCGTCAGGGCGTCGTGCACATCGTTGGACCGGAACAGGGCTTCACCCTGCCGGGCATGACGATTGTCTGCGGCGATAGCCACACCTCGACCCATGGCGCATTCGGTTCGCTGGCGCATGGTATCGGTACGTCGGAAGTCGAGCATGTGCTCGCAACCCAGACGCTGATCCAGAAGAAAGCCAAGAACATGCTGGTGCGTGTCGATGGTGAACTGGCTCCCGGCGTCACCGCCAAGGACATCACGCTCGCCATCATCGGTGAAATCGGTACTGCAGGCGGCACCGGCTACGTGATCGAATATGCGGGCAGCGCCATTCGCTCGCTGTCGATGGAAGGTCGCATGACCGTCTGCAACATGTCGATTGAAGGTGGCGCACGCGCTGGTCTGATCGCTCCGGACGAAACGACCTTCGCCTATGTGCAGGACAAGCCGCGCGCGCCGAAGGGTGAAGCGCTGGAACAGGCTATCGGCTACTGGAAGACGTTGCATTCGGATGAAGGTGCGCATTTCGACAAGATCGTCGAGCTGGATGCCGCCAAGATTTCGCCGGTCGTCTCCTGGGGCTCTTCGCCGGAAGACGTTGTTTTCGTCACCGACATCGTTCCGAATCCGGACGAGATTAAGGACGAGACCAAGCGTGCATCGAAGTGGCGTGCGCTCGACTATATGGGTCTGAAGCCGGGCACCAAGATGACCGACATCAAGATCGACCGCGTCTTCATCGGTTCCTGCACCAATGGTCGTATCGAAGATCTGCGCGACGCAGCGCGTATGGCCGCTGGCAAGAAGGTTGCCGATGGCGTCAACGCGATGATCGTGCCGGGTTCGGGTCTCGTGAAGGAACAGGCGGAAGCTGAAGGCCTCGACAAGATCTTCATCGAAGCGGGTTTCGACTGGCGCGAGCCGGGCTGCTCCATGTGCCTTGCGATGAATGACGATCGTCTGAAGCCGGGTGAACGTTGCGCTTCGACCTCGAACCGTAACTTCGAAGGCCGTCAGGGCTTCAAGGGCCGCACCCATCTCGTATCGCCAGCCATGGCTGCCGCTGCTGCGATTGCCGGTCACTTCGTCGACATTCGCGACTGGAACTGAGTTCCGTAAGACACCGATTTGAAAAAGCCGCCGGAGCGATCCGGCGGCTTTTTCTTTATGCTCTGTTCTAAATAGAAATATCGAAAACAAATGCCTTAAACAGCACTGCTCTTATGAGCTTCTTCATGGTTTCCCCGCATATTCCATGTATATGCAAGTGCTGTTAGATTAGTGTTTTCTTATTTGACGCGCTTCGAACGGAAAAGGCATTCATGGGCGGAGCCGATTTCATTCTCATCATCAACATGACCGTATCCGGTCTGTTTGCCTTCGCGTTTTTCGGCATTGCCGTTTACGCGCAAGGCAATGCGGCTGCGCGCGTCTTCGCGATGGGCTTCGTTTTTGCGATGCTTTATTTCCTGACCGAGCTGGCGATGCCGTCCATGCCAAGCCCGCGTCTTGGCTATATGCTCGCCTTCGCGACCTATCTGATGACGCTGGTTTGCCTCGTCATCGGGCTGGCGCGCATGTATGTCGCTCCGGTGCCGTGGAAGATGCTCGGCCTGCTTGTGTTTCTTTCGCTGGTGATGATTTACGCCATTTACGGCATTGCGCGCAGCAGCTGGGCGGGTTTGTTTCTCTATCAGACGCCTTATTTTCTGGCCTTGGCGCTTGCCGTCTGGGTTATCCTGCGTTTCAGCAGGCGTGGTGCCGTCGATATGATGATGGCCGCGCTCTTTGCTTTGAGTGCGCTACATTTTCTCTTGAAACCCGTGCTCGCCGATGTGTCAGGTGGGGCGGGCAGCGAGCCGAACGATTATGTGAACACGGCCTATGCGCTTTTTGCCCAGTCGATTGGCGCAGGTCTATCGGTCGCGGCGGGGCTGCTGTTGCTGTTGAGCCTGATGCGTGAACTGCTTTCGGACATGACTATCCGTTCGGAAACGGATGAGCTGTCGGCCCTGCTCAATCGCCGTGGCTTTGCGTTGCGGGCGGAAGCGGCCATCGATAAATCGAAGCGGTCGCGGCAGGCCTTGTCGCTCGTGGTTTGCGATATCGACTATTTCAAATTGATAAATGACAATTACGGCCATGCGCTGGGCGACCGTGTCATTGCGGCCTTTGCTGCTGAATTGCGCAAGACGGCGGTTGCCCGAGGCGGTTTTGCGGCGCGTATGGGCGGAGAGGAATTTGCGGTTCTGCTGCCGGGAAACACCATTCAGTCGGCGTCACGCTGTGCCGATGGTATGCGTCTGGCATGCGGCACGATTAAAATTCCGAGCCATAGTGGCGATATCGATTTCACCGCCAGCTTCGGCGTTGCCGAGATGGAATTCGACGACATGTTTTCCGATCTCTACAAACGGGCTGACGGCGCGCTGTACGAGGCGAAAAAGGGCGGTCGCAATTGCGTGCGCGCAGCATCGCCGATCATCTCGGATGAGAATGTCGTGGAGTTTCGCCCGTCGGGCTCCGCCCGCACACGCGGATAATCCGGTTCAACAGCCCGGGTGATCCAGAACCGGCGTTTCGCCGCTATCCAGCCCATACATGAATGAGCGCCCGCGCAGAAGAACAGCGCTTTCACAGCTGCTGTTCGGAGGGCCGACGATATAGGCCACAGCCTTGTCTTGCGGCGCGGTGATGGTCGTCGTGCCCTGCGTCCGGCGCGGCATCTGCAATGTCGGGTCTTTATGCGCCGCACCAACACGGATGATCTTGGGGCCGCCATCCGCTTTCTGCATGATCAGGTTTCCCGATGCGTCGGCATAGCGCAATGTGGTGTCGGCGGATGCCGTCGCGACCCAGCCGGCAAGCGCAAGTGCACATGAAGCTATCAAGGCTGTTCTGTTTCGGTTTGCCATGGTGCGGTTTCACCTTTGCCGTCTGACGCAAAAAGAGTTTCCAGATCATCTTAACTCTTTCTTTACCTTTGTCATCGGTGCTGGCTACAATCGGATAAGTCTTTGGACGCAACTGCTTCGCCGCGTTGTGACCAAAGGCGACTTGAACCGCCCCGAAGGCCAAGGAATGTTCAATGACCAAAGATCATGCCGTCGATATTGCGCATCTTCATCTTCGTGATGCCCACGAATTTGCGCCGCTGCTTGCCAGCTATGCGCAGGCGCTGAAGCGTGGAGCGCCGCGCCGTCCCGACGATTATTATGCCGAGCATCTTTTGCAGGACCGCGCCACTGAAATTCTCGGCGCGCGTGTGGACGGGAACCTTGTCGGCTTCGTGATTTTCTACGATCTCCCGGAGCCGGTATCGGGCCTGCGCGCAGGGCAGGTGGATCATATCTATGTCCATCACGATCACCGGGGCAAAGGCATCGCCAAGGCGCTGATCGACCTGCTTGCCGACAAGGCGGAAGAACGCAGCTGGTCCAAGCTTGTGCTCAATGCGCCGCGCGTGCCGGAAGACGGTCGCAAGCTCTATGAGCAGATCGCGACGGCGGCTGACTGGTCGAGCTATGTGATTCGATTCGGCGCTTGATACGCCTTTGCTAAAGTTGATGAATTTACACATGTTTTTCGAAATTGCGGCCTTCAAACGATTGAAGGCCGCAATCACGTGAATGTGTCGCAAAGGTGCGACCAATTGTTAGTCTTTTCGTGAAAAAGCTTCTTTGACGTGATGGTAAAAGAGCAGTAGAAAGCGGCACATAAGGCCGTATTCCACGGTCTCGCCATATTTCTTGGGTCGTGCCGACGCAGGATCGGAAGTTCCGGTACCTTGCGTGAAGGGCGACTTCAAAACTGGGTTTTCAGAAACCCGCTATCCGGTACGCCTGGCCGATCATCGTCGGTGGGTATTGCCGGGGAGAAACGTCAGGGAAGCCCCACGAGAGGCCAACGAGAACCATGACACAACCGACCGTAACGCGTCAGCGTCCTTTGTCGCCGCACCTGTCCGTCTATAAGCCGGTCATCACGATGACGATGTCCATCGTGCATCGTATCACGGGCGGCGCTCTCTATTTCGGCACATTGCTGCTTGCAGCCTGGCTCATTTCCGCAGCCGTTGGCGAAGAGTGCTTCAATGCCGTCAACGCCGTTTTCGGCTCCTGGATCGGCCAGCTCGTTCTGTTCGGCTACACCTGGGCGCTGCTGCACCATCTGGCTGGCGGCGTTCGCCACTTCATCTGGGATACCGGCGCCGGTCTTGAAAAGCACACCGCTTCCAAGATTGCCTGGGCAACGGTTGTCTTCTCGGTCATCGCTACGATCCTCGTCTGGGTCGTCGCTTACTCGGTGCGCTAGGAGGCTGATCCCATGAGCGGTTCGAATAACGATATGCGTACGCCTCTTGGCAAGGTTCGCGGTCTTGGCTCCGCCAAGAAAGGCACCAGCCATTTCTGGTATCAGCGCATGACGGCGGTGGCTCTGGTGCCGCTGGTTCTCTTTTTCATCGGCCTGGTGATTTCGCTCAATGGCGCAAGCTTTGCGGAAGTCCGGGCCGCTCTCTCGCATCCCCTTACCGCGATTATCATGGCGCTGTTCGTTTTGACCGGCGTCTATCACATGCGTTTGGGCATGCAGGTCATTATCGAAGATTATGTGCATGGCGAAGGCATGAAGATCGTGCTGGTGATGCTGAACACCTTCTTTGCGGCGGTGGTTGGTTTTGCCTGCGTTTTCGCGATCCTCAAGCTCAGCTTCGGAGGTTGATAGCCCGATGGCTAGTGCAGAAAAGAATGCAGCTCCTGCTGCGGGCGAAAAGTCCTACAAGTTTGTCGATCACAAGTTCGACGTTGTCGTGGTTGGCGCCGGTGGCGCTGGTCTGCGCGCCACGCTCGGCATGGCCGAACAGGGCCTGAAGACAGCCTGTATCACGAAGGTTTTCCCGACCCGTTCGCATACGGTTGCGGCGCAGGGCGGCATTGCCGCCTCGCTGAAGAATATGGGCCCGGACAGCTGGCAGTGGCACATGTACGATACCGTCAAGGGATCGGACTGGCTCGGCGATACCGATGCGATGGAATATCTGGCGCGTGAAGCGCCTGCCGCCGTCTACGAGCTGGAGCACTATGGTGTGCCGTTCTCGCGTACGGAAGAAGGCAAGATTTACCAGCGTCCGTTCGGCGGCCACATGCAGAATTTCGGCGACGGTCCTCCGGTTCAGCGCACCTGCGCTGCCGCTGACCGTACCGGCCACGCCATCCTGCACACGCTTTACGGCCAGAGCCTGAAGAACAACGCACAGTTCTTCATCGAATATTTCGCGCTCGACCTGATCATGACCGACGGTGTCTGCACCGGCGTCGTGGCGTGGAACCTCGATGACGGCACCATTCATCGCTTCTCCGCCAAGATGGTGGTTCTGGCGACGGGCGGTTATGGTCGCTCCTACTTCTCGGCCACCTCGGCCCATACCTGCACCGGCGACGGCGGCGGCATGGCTGCGCGCGCTGGCCTGCCGCTTCAGGATATGGAATTCGTTCAGTTCCATCCGACCGGCATTTACGGCGCAGGCTGCCTCATCACTGAAGGCGCACGCGGCGAAGGCGGCTATCTGGTCAATTCCGAAGGCGAGCGCTTTATGGAGCGCTATGCACCATCGGCCAAGGATCTTGCCTCGCGTGACGTGGTTTCGCGCTGCATGACCATGGAAATCCGCGCCGGTCGTGGCGTCGGCAAGGCCAAGGATCACATCTTCCTGCATCTTGACCATCTCGATCCCGCCGTTCTGCATGAACGCCTCCCGGGCATCTCCGAGTCGGCCAAGATTTTCGCAGGCGTGGACGTGACCAAGGAGCCGATCCCGGTTCTGCCAACGGTTCACTACAATATGGGCGGCATTCCAACCAATTACTGGGGCGAAGTGCTGAACCCGACGCCGGAAGATCCGGATCGCGTCCAGCCGGGCCTGATGGCTGTCGGCGAAGCGGGCTGCGCTTCGGTCCACGGTGCAAACCGTCTCGGCTCCAACTCGCTGATCGACCTTGTGGTGTTCGGTCGTGCGGCGGCGATCCGCGCTGGCGAAGTCATCGACCGCGCCGCGAAGATCCCGGACATCAACGAAGCCGCAGTCGAAAAGATCATGGATCGTTTCCATCGCCTGCGTTACGCCAACGGCTCGACGCCGACGGCAGAGCTGCGCGAAAAGATGCAGCGCACCATGCAGGAAGATGCCGCCGTGTTCCGCACGTCGGAATCGCTCAAGCAGGGTTGCGAGCGCATGGAAAAGCTCTGGCACGAACTGCCGGATATCAAGGTTTCCGACCGCTCGATGATCTGGAACTCCGATCTTGTCGAAACGCTCGAACTTGAAAACCTCATGGCCAACGCGTTGACGACCGTTGTTTCGGCGGAAGCGCGCCATGAAAGCCGCGGCGCTCACGCGCATGAGGATTTCCCGGACCGTAACGATGCCGAGTGGCGCAAGCACACCCTGTCCTGGCTCTCGCCGGACGGCAAGGTGACGCTCGGTTATCGCGCCGTTCACCTCGATCCGCTCACGACGGAAGAAGAAGGTGGCATCAGCCTCGCCAAGATTGCGCCGAAGAAGCGCGTTTACTGATTAAGGGAAAGAGCAATGGTTGAACTCGCACTTCCCAAGAATTCCCGCATGCAGGAGGGCAAGACCTGGCCCCGTCCTGATGGCGCAAAGCGCGTCACGGAATTCCGTATTTATCGCTGGTCGCCGGACGACGACGCCAATCCGAGCATCGACACCTATTATGTCGATCGCGACGATTGCGGCCCGATGGTTCTGGACGGTCTGCTCTATATCAAGAACAAGATCGATCCGACGCTGACGCTGCGCCGTTCGTGCCGTGAAGGCATTTGCGGTTCCTGCGCGATGAACATCGACGGCGCCAATACGCTGGCCTGCACCAAGGGCATGGACGACATCAAGGGGACCATCAAGGTTTACCCGCTGCCGCACATGCCAGTGGTCAAGGATCTCGTTCCGGACCTCAACAACTTCTACGCCCAGCACCGTTCCATTGAGCCTTGGCTCAAGACGGTTTCGCCGGAGCCGCAGAAGGAATGGCTGCAGAGCCATGATGACCGCCAGAAGCTGGACGGTCTTTATGAGTGCATTCTGTGCGCCTGCTGCTCGACTTCGTGCCCGAGCTACTGGTGGAACGGCGACCGTTACCTCGGCCCGGCTGTGCTGCTTCAGGCCTATCGCTGGCTGATCGACAGTCGCGACGAAGCCAAGGGCGAACGCCTCGACAATCTTGAGGATCCGTTCCGTCTCTATCGCTGCCACACGATCATGAACTGCGCGCAGACCTGCCCGAAGGGATTGAACCCGGCCAAGGCGATTGCCGAAATCAAGAAGATGATGGTCGAGCGCCGCGTGTAATCGCGGCAACTATCAGTCTAAACGCGCAAAGGGGAAGGCTGTTGCCTTCCCCTTTTTCTTTGTCAGGATTCCCGTGAGGACTATGCACTCATTGATTGCATGGTCTTGACCTTTACGTTGCCGCCGATATGTCTTGAGATAACAAGGCAGCACGGAGAATGGGCAATCATGCTCGACCATATTGGCTTCAACATTTCCAGCATGCCCAAGTCGCGCAAATTCTATGATGAGGCGCTTGCCCCATTGGGCATTACCCGCGCCATGGAATTCGGTGACTGGGTCGGATATGGGCGCAATGGCAAGCCGGAATTCTGGATCGGCAAGCAGAAGGGCGCGAAACTGGAAGGCGTTCTGCATGTCGCCTTTTCGGCTGGCACGCGTTCGGAAGTGGATCGCTTCTATGAAGCGGCCATTGCAGCCGGCGGCAGCGACAATGGCAAGCCGGGCCTTCGCGCCGATTACCATCCCGATTATTATGCGGCCTTCGTGACGGATCCAGACGGGCACAATATCGAGGCCGTCTGTCATCTGCCGGAATAAAAGGCGGGTTCCTCAGAGCGCGTTCGATCTGATTGGATCAGATCGGCGCTCTAAGGGTTTGTTCTAACGCGCATCTTTTCCGATCGAAGCAGGATCAGAAATCAGTCCAGTGGACTGATTTCCCTGCGGAGGCGTTTCACACTTTTCGGGATGCGCTCAAAAGCCCGTCTTTGGCGATCTCAGACCAGTTTCGCGTCCAGCGTCACTTCGATTGCGCCGAGCGCCTTAGAAAGCGGGCAGGATTCCTTTGCCTTCTTCGCAAGGCTGTCGAAATCATCAGAGGAAATGCCCGGAATCTTGGCATTGAGCGTTAGTGCGCTGCGGGTAATCTCAAAACCGCCACCCGAGGCAGGGCCGATGCTGACCACTGCCGTTGCTTCCAGCTTTTCCGCCGGGGTGCCGTTCTGCGTCAGCAAGGCGGAAAGCTGCATCGCAAAGCAGCCCGCATGTGCTGCGCCAAGAAGCTCTTCAGGATTGGTTCCTGCGCGCCCGCTTTCATCTTCGAAACGGGCCTTGAAATCATAGGGAAGGTCTTTCAGCGCCCCGCTCTGGGTGTTGAGCGTGCCTTTGCCTTCCTTGAGCGTGCCTTGCCAGACTGCCGTTGCTTTTCTATCCATGGGGAAGCTCCTCTCGGTGATTGTCCGTCACGGATATAGGGCGCTTGGCCGTAGCTTCCAGCGATTAACAGGCGGCAATCTGAGAGCAGGCGGTCAGATCGACTGGCCTTTCAACAGGCGCGGTGTTTCGCCGGAAAGCCCGGCGGCCTGCTTGATGAAGAAGGACTTCAGGCTGGGGACACGATCCACGAGACCGAGACCAATATCGCGGATGGAGCGGATGGCCGGGTTGTCGTTGGAAAACAGCTTGGTGAGAACGTCGGTCGTCACACCCATCTGCACCGTGTCGAACCGACGCCAGGACTGGTAGCGTTCGAGTGCTGCGAATGATCCGATATCGAGGCCGAGACGATCCGTTTCGACGATGACTTCGGCAATGGCTGCCGCATCGCGGAAACCAAGATTGAGACCTTGTCCGGCAATCGGGTGGATGCGATGCGCTGCATCGCCGACGAGGGCAAAGCGCGGCTTTACGAATTCGCGCGCCAGCGTCAGGCCAAGCGGGAAGGCGCGGCGTGGACCTTCGACATGCAGCGCGCCGAGACGGTGGCCAAAACGCTGTTCCAGTTCGGCCTCGAAGACGAAATCATCTTCGCGGATCAGGCGGTCGGCATCAGCGGTGCGTTCGGTCCACACCAGCGAACTGCGATTGCCCTTGAGCGGCAGGATGGCAAAAGGCCCGGCAGGCAGGAAATGCTCGTCGGCGCGTCCGCCATGCGGCTTTTCATGCGACACGTTGCAGACGATACCGGACTGGCCGTAGTCCCAGTTGACGGTCTTGATGCCCGCCTGATCGCGCAGGCGCGAGCGCGCGCCATCGGCAGCAATCAGAAGCCGGGTCTCGATTGTGTTGCCATCGGAAAGCGCGACGGCCACGGTTTCCGGCTTGGTTTCAAAGCCGTTCACGCTGGTTGCTTCGAGAAAGCTGATGCCGAGTGCATCGGCCTTGTTATGCAGAGCGGTGTTGAGAACGCCATTTTCGACCATATGGGCAAAGGGCTCACCCGGGTCCACATCGCCTGAAAAGGTCAGGAAAACGGGTCGCACCGGGTCGGATACGCGCGAATCGGTGATGACCATTTCGGTGATTGGCTGCGCCTCAGGCACGATTTCCTGCCAACAGCCGAGCTTGTCGAGCATGCGCGATGCGGCAGCCGCAATCGAAGAGGCGCGCGGGTCGGTCTTCCAGGCGCCAGCGGGCGCACCGTCGACAACCGTAACGGAAAGATGCGGCGCCGCAGACTTGACCGCGACCGCCGTGACGAGGCCGACATAACCGCCGCCGGCGATCAGCAGGTCGGTGTTGCTGGTGCTTGTCTGTTTGGATTTCGCAGCCATCAGTTCGTCCTTTCCGGAAAGCCTATACCATGCTTGTGCGCTTCTGGCACAAATACGGCAAGAGTGAAGCCGATATTTTGCCGCGGCACTGTAAGGCATGTTCGCAAGGAGGCGGAACTCTAAAAGCAGCCGCGCCACTTGACAGATTTCTGCGGTCGGGAACAAACATGAGCCATAGGTTTATTAGGTTCATATAGGGTCGCAGGAGTTAGGCTGTCCATGTCCGATCGCGAAAAGTCCGAATATCAGCAGTCCGATGCCAAGCCTGTCGCAGGGCCTGTCTCAGGCGAGAGCGCAGGCCAGACCGCTTCCATGCGCGAGTTGCTTTCGACACTCGATCTGGAAACGCTGGAGATGGATCTGTTTCGCGGCAACAGCCCGCAAGTGGGCTGGCAGCGTGTATTCGGCGGTCAGGTGATCGGTCAGGCGCTGATTGCGGCCCAAAGGACGGTGGAACCAGAGCGGCATGTGCATTCGCTGCATGGCTATTTCGTGCGTCCCGGCGATCCGGCAATTCCGATCATCTATGAAGTGGATCGTATTCGTGACGGGTCGAGCTTCAATACGCGGCGCGTGCTCGCCAAACAGCACGGCAAGGCCATCTTCACGCTGTCGGCTTCGTTTCAGGTGGATGAGGGCGGTCTCGATCATCAGATCACCATGCCTGAAGGGTTGCCTTTGCCAGAACAATTGCTCGGCGATCGCGACATCAAGGAGCAATATCTGCATCTTGCTCCGGCCAATGTCCGCAAATATTGGGAGCGGGAGCGGCCAATCGAGATCAAGCCAGTCCAGCTCACGCATTATTTCTCGCGGGAGAAGCTGGAGCCCGTGCAGCATGTCTGGGTGCGCGCAAACGGTATTGTCCCTGATGATCGGGCACTTCAGGCGGCAATTCTCGCCTATCTGTCGGATATGACGCTTCTCGACACCTCGCTGCATCCGCATGGGCGCTCGATCTTCGATCGTGATCTTCAGGCGGCAAGCCTTGATCATGCCATGTGGTTTCATCGTCCGTTCAAGCTGGATGACTGGCTGCTTTATACGCAGGACACGCCGAGCGCTTCGGGGGCTCGCGGGTTCAATCGCGGCGCGCTTTATACGCGGGATGGTATTCTGGTGGCTTCCGTTGCACAGGAAGGGCTAATTCGTGTGCACGAAAAGAAGGAATGATTAAATATTAATCGCGCAGGTTATTGCTGTATAAATATTGTGCAATTCGATGGTAGGCCGTAAAGTTCAGCGCTTCCACAGGGCGCTGAAAAACTGAATCGCCAGAATCACTTAGCCTGAATTTGCTTAAACCTCCGGCAGAAAAGCCCGGCTTTTCGGGTTCTCTCGGAACCCGTAATACTCGGCTTCACAAAAAAATCACATTTTGTGCCGCGCATTTCTGCAACTGGCACGATTTTTGTTTCTCTCTGTTTGAACCGGTCTTTCCAGCGCATACGCGTTTGAAACCGCCATTCGACGGAGATATTCGATGCTCATAACAGGAAGAATCAAGCCAGCAGCTCTTTTGGCCACTTTGCCTGCGCTTGTCGCCATGGCTGGAATGGCGTTGGCTCAGGACGCCGCAGCCCCTGCGGCACCCACGCCCACTCTCGATACGGGCGATACGGCCTGGATGCTGACGTCAACCGCGCTTGTGTTGATGATGACCATTCCGGGCCTTGCGCTGTTCTATGGCGGCATGGTGCGCAAGAAGAACGTGCTGTCCACGGTGATGCAGAGCTTTGCCATCACCTGCCTCATGTCCGTGCTGTGGATGGTCGCTGGCTATTCGCTCGCCTTCACGGATGGCGGTTCGATGAATTCGTACATCGGCGGTCTGTCGAAGGCCTTCTTCTCCGGCGTAACGATGGAATCGCTGACCGGCACCATCCCGGAATATGTTTTCATCACCTTCCAGATGACCTTCGCGATCATCACGCCTGCGCTGATTGCCGGTTCGTTTGCTGAACGCATGAAGTTCTCGTCCATGCTGGTCTTCCTGACCCTGTGGCTCTTCATCGTCTATATCCCGGTCGCGCATTGGGTCTGGGGCGGCGGTTTCATGGCTTCCGATGGTGTTCTCGACTTTGCCGGCGGTACGGTCGTTCACATCAACGCCGGTGTTGCCGGTCTGGTGGCTGCACTCATCCTCGGCAAGCGTGACGGCTACGGCCACACCAACATGGCCCCGCATAACCTCGTTCTCTCGGTCATCGGCGCCGCCCTTCTGTGGGTGGGCTGGTTCGGTTTCAACGCTGGTTCTGCCGCTGGCGCGAATGCACTGGCTGGCGTCGCCATGCTCAACACGCAGGTTGCGACTGCCGGTGCGGCTCTGGCCTGGATGTTCGTGGAATGGGCTGTTGCCGGTAAGCCAAGCGTGCTCGGCATTATTTCGGGCGCCGTTGCCGGTCTCGTTGCGATCACGCCTGCTGCCGGTTTCGTCAACCCGACGGGCGCGCTCATCATCGGCATCGTCGCTGGCGCGATCTGCTACATTGCAGCCGTCAAGATCAAGCACGCTCTCGGCTATGACGACTCGCTCGATGCGTTCGGCGTCCATGGCGTTGGCGGTTTCGTTGGTGCGGTTCTGACCGGTTTCTTCGCAGACGCCACCATCAATGCAGCTGGCGAAGGTGCCACGATGGGCAAGCAGTTCTTCGGTGCTGCCGTAACCGTCGTTTACACCGCAATCGCTACGGCCATCATCCTCTACGTGGTCAAGGCTGTGATGGGCTTGCGTCCAAGCAAGCAGGCCGAAATCGAGGGTCTCGATATCTCTTTGCACGGCGAATCTGTTCATTAAGAACAATTCTCCCAAGACGAAGAAAGGCGCGGGAAACTGCGCCTTTTTTCATATGTGTGAAGATAATCCATGGTTAATGCGGAATTAACCATCGCCGGATTAGGATCGGACCGATTCATTCTGCCCTTAGCTATTCTGTTATGGGCGACAGCAGAAATTTCGGTTCGGGACTGGCTATATGCGGCAAGGATATTCGCCCTCATACCCGCTGCGTGACGAGCGGATAACGGAAGACAGGCTTCGCCTGACCAATATCTTCCGCAGGCAGTTCTATATACTGTTCGGTCTGGCGCTTTTGTCGCTGACGGCGATGGCCGTTGGCGCGCTGGCTACATGGAATGTGGCTGATCCAAGCTTCAGCCATGCAACCGACAATCCGGTGACCAATGCGCTTGGCTATCCGGGCGCTGTCTTCTCTGATCTGGCCATGCAGTTTTTCGGTCTGGCGAGCGTTCCCGCATTGCTGCCGCTGGTGGTGTGGTCGCTTCTCATGATGACGCGCGGTGGTATCGGTCGTGTTGCCAAGCGCAGCTTTGCCTGGATCGGCGCAGCCATTCTTTTCGCGGGCATTGCAAGCTGCTTTGCCGTGCCGGAAAGCTGGCCGATGCCAATCGGGCTTGGCGGTGTGTTTGGCGACATGCTGCTGCGGCTGCCCGGCCTGTTCCTTGGCCAGTTCCCGCAGGGTGCAATCGCTTCCGCGATTGCGCTGGTTCTCGCCTTTCCCGCTCTGTGGCTCTGCCTTTTTGCAAGCGGCATCATTGGCCGTGGCATCATCAATCCGGTTCAGCCTGCACAACGCGGACGGACTGAGGATGATTTCATCGATGAGGACGAGGAAGCCGCAGGCGGCGGCTTCCAGTTCATTGGTGCGCTGACCCACCTCGCCCTGACGACGACAGCCAACTTCAAGCGGCTCACCGGCCTTGGCCGTCGCCAGTCCCGTGACGAGGATTTCGGCGATATGCGCGCCGTGCGCCGCAGTGCTGAAACGCGCAATGGTGCGGAAGCGGGCAGGCGTCGTGAACCGGGCTTCGGTGGACCGTCAGCGGATGAAGCTCCGTTCGATATGGACGACCCGATGCATGATCCTATGGATGATGGCGTGGACGACGCACCGCTGGCCGGTCAGGAATGGCACGACGCACCGCCTGCACGCAGCCGCAAGGCGCGTGTCGAGCAGGCCGCGCCTTCGCCCAAGCCGGGCGCTCGCGCCCAGCGTGAAGCGCAGCCATCCTTCCTCAAGGATAATGGCGTGTTTGAAATGCCGTCGCTGCATTTCCTCGCGGAACCCAAGCTGGTCCAGCGCGATCCCGCTCTGTCGAAGGATGCGCTTGAGCAGAATGCGCGCCTGCTGGAAGGCGTGCTGGAAGATTTCGGCGTGCGCGGTGAAATCATCAATGTGAAGCCGGGCCCGGTGGTCACGCTTTACGAACTGGAGCCGGCACCGGGCATCAAGTCATCCCGCGTCATCGGCCTTGCCGACGATATCGCCCGCTCGATGAGCGCGATTGCCGCGCGTGTTGCTGTCATTCCGGGCCGCAACGCTATCGGCATCGAGCTGCCCAATCCGAAGCGCGAAATGGTGTATCTGCGCGAAATGCTGGCCAGCCGCGACTTCGAACAGTCCAAGGCGAAACTGGCGCTGGCGCTCGGCAAGACCATCAATGGTGAGCCGGTCATTGCCGATATCGCGAAGATGCCGCACGTGCTCGTTGCCGGAACGACCGGTTCGGGCAAGTCGGTTGCGATCAACACGATGATCCTGTCGCTGCTCTATCGCATGACGCCGCAGGAATGCCGCCTGATCATGATCGATCCGAAGATGCTGGAACTCTCCGTCTATGACGGCATTCCGCACCTGCTCACGCCGGTTGTGACCGACCCGAAAAAGGCTGTGGTCGCGCTCAAATGGACCGTGCGCGAAATGGAAGACCGTTATCGCAAGATGTCGAAGGTCGGCGTTCGCAACATCGACGGCTTCAATCAGCGTGTCGGTCTGGCGCAGAAAAAGGGCGAGCCGATTGCACGCACTGTGCAGACCGGCTTTGACCGCAATACCGGCGAGGCGATCTACGAGACCGAAGAGCTGGATCTGGCGCCAATGCCCTATATCGTCGTGATCATCGACGAAATGGCCGACCTGATGATGGTCGCGGGCAAGGATATCGAAGGCGCGGTGCAGCGTCTGGCGCAGATGGCGCGAGCCGCTGGTATCCACGTGATCATGGCCACGCAGCGTCCATCGGTGGATGTCATCACCGGTACGATCAAGGCCAACTTCCCGACCCGTATTTCCTTCCAGGTGACATCGAAGATCGATAGCCGCACCATTCTGGGCGAGCAGGGCGCCGAGCAGTTGCTCGGTCAGGGCGATATGCTCTTCATGGCTGGCGGCGGTCGTATCCAGCGCGTGCACGGGCCTTTCGTCGGCGACGACGAGGTGGAACGCATCGTGCAGCATCTGAAGCTTCAGGGCGTGCCGGAATATCTGGATGCCATCACTGAGGATGAAGAAGACGACGAGAGCGGCAGCGGCCCGTCTGGAACCTCCAATCTGGAAGATTCCGATGATCCGTATGATCAGGCCGTCGCCGTGGTGCTTCGCGACAAGAAGGCTTCCACTTCCTATATCCAGCGTCGTCTTGGCATTGGCTATAACCGGGCTGCGTCGATTATCGAGCGGATGGAAGACGAAGGGATTGTCGGTCCTGCCAACCATGCCGGAAAGCGCGAAATTCTCGTACCGACCGGTGACGATGACTTTTAAGCCAGGGATATTTCGGCTCTGGCAACCTGCAAATGGCGTTGTTCTGCGCTTCCGGTGCTCATGTACGTTAAGTACACTCCGCTCCGGTTCTCGAACCCCACCATTTTCGGTGCGCCATAGCCAAAATCTCATCGACCCTATGAAAACGGCACGCCACACTCGCGCCAAACTGGCGCGATAACCTGACGATATGATGAAAAGAGAAAGTATACCGATGATATTCTCCCGTTTTTCAGCCTTTGCGAAAGCTGGTCGTCTTGCAGCCGTGCTGGGAATGGGAGCGCTTGGTCTTGGCGTCACGTCTCTGGTTCTGACGCCTGTTGCCGCGATGGCGCAGGGGGCTGGTGCTGCTGGTGCAGCGCAGCAGATCGCCGATCATTTTTCATCGGTTCGCACCATGACGGGTGAGTTCGTACAGTTCGGCCCGAAGGGCGATCAGACTGGCGGCACTTTCTATATCGAGCGTCCGGGCAAGATCCGCTTCAACTACAATAATTCGCCGATCCGCGTGATTTCCGATGGCGAGTCTGTGGTCATCAACAATCGCAAGCTGGATACGTGGGATCTCTATCCGCTGTCCAAGACGCCGCTCAAGCTGTTACTGGCAGATCGCATTGATCTCGGCGGCGGTCGGTTGCAGAATGTGAAGCAGGAACCGGACATGACCACGCTGGTTCTCGGTGACAAGTCGATCTTCGGCGATTCGAAAATCACCATGATGTTCGATCCGAAGTCTTACGAGCTGAAGCAGTGGACGATCACCGATGCCCAGAAGCTTGATACGACGGTCATGATCTTCAATGTGCGCAGCGGTGTCCGTTTCACCGATGACATGTTCAAGATCGACTATCAGCGCATCGCCATGAAGCGCAAAGGCCAGTAACGGCCTTCACAAAAAGGTCAGCAAATGTCACCTTGCTGCGGCAAGCTGTTTGCATTTGCAGGATAAATGGTTAGGTTCGCGGCATCTTTTTCGTTGCTGCGAGTCCCACCCCCATGGTTTTTTCCGTTGCTACCTGGAACATCAACTCTGTGCGCCTGCGCATGCCGCTGGTCGAGCAGTTTCTGCGCGACTATCAGCCCGATGTTCTGTGTCTTCAGGAAACCAAGTGCCCGGACGATCAGTTTCCATCCAAGGGTTTTCGCGCACTTGGTTATGAACATATCGCGATCAGCGGCCAGAAGGGTTATCATGGCGTCGCAACCATTTCGCGCCGTCCATTGTCCGGTGTTGAGAAAATCGGCTTTTGCGATATGGGCGATTGCCGCCATTTGAGTGCGGTGGTCGAGGCGGGGACCAAGAAGCTTCGCATCCATAATTTCTACGTGCCGGCGGGAGGCGATGAGCCGGACCCGGCAATCAATCCGAAATTTGCCCACAAGCTTGGCTTTCTTGAAGAAATGCGCGCCATTGTGGCGGATCGTCAGGATGGTCTGTCGTCGATCCTGGTGGGCGATCTCAACATCGCCCCGCTTGAAAACGACGTCTGGTCGCATAAGCAGCTTTTGAAGATCGTCAGCCATACGCCGATCGAGACCGAGACGCTGGAAGATTTGCGCGTCAAGGGCGGCTGGAGCGATCTCATGCGTCAGATCATTCCGTCTGACCAGAAAATCTATACCTGGTGGAGCTATCGCGCCAAGGATTGGGATGAATCGGATCGTGGCCGCAGGCTCGACCATGTCTGGGGTTCTGCCGATCTGGAGGCCCATATGAAGGGCCTGCAGATTCTGCGCGATGCGCGTGGCTGGGAGCGGCCATCAGACCATGTTCCGGTTATTGCGACGTTCGATCTGGATTGATCCGGTAACAGCCCCTATATAGGAAGCAGTCTAAGCAAGGAGAAAAGAACGATGGATCAGACAGCACTGTATCAACCGACCAGTGTTTTCAATGTTTCCATGGTTCGCAATGACTGCTCTTCTGACACTTCAGGATGTTTCCTGCATCACGGCTGATGGCCGCACGCTTTTCGAATCCGTCAATTTTAGCGTAACCGAAGCCCGTATCGGGCTTGTCGGGCGCAATGGTGTGGGTAAATCCACGCTTCTCAACATCATGAGCGGTGTCTTGGCGCCGACATCGGGCACTGTCGCGCGCAGCGGCAGGCTCGGTGTTCTGCAACAGAATATCTCGACCGATAGCGGGCAAACGCTGGCCGATCTGTTCGAGCTTGCCGCAGAATTAGCCATGCTTTCGCGTATTGAGACCGGGCAGGGGGCGGACAGCGACTTTGAACAAGCCGACTGGGCTCTGCCGCAGCGCTTTGCGGACGCCTTACAGCGCTTCGGACTGGTACTTGAACCGCAGACACCCCTTGCGTTGCTCAGCGGTGGGCAGCGGACACGCGCGGCATTGGCTGCCCTGATCTTCCACCAACCCGATATCATTCTGTTGGATGAGCCGACCAACAATCTCGATCACGATGGCCGTGAGGCCGTGAGGGCTATGTTGGCGGACTGGCGCGGGGCGGCGATTGTCGTCAGCCATGATCGCGCATTGTTGCGGCAGATGGATAGCATCGCCGAGCTTACGCAAACTGGCCTGCATCTTTATGGCGGCAACTGGGATTTTTATCACGATAAGAAGCAGGAAGAGCGGGATATTGCGGCCCGCAATCTTCAGACGGCTCAACGCGAGGTGAAACAGGTTCAACGCAAGGCGCAGGACGCGGCCGAACGTCAGGCGCGCAGTGATGCGCGTGGGCGTAATTCACGTGCTGATAGCGGCATAAGTAAAATGACACTCGATGCGCGGGAGGATCGGGCGCAGAAGACCGGCGGCAAGGGGCAGGCGCTCGCGGATCGCAATTCGGAGAAAGCGCAGGCTCAATTGAAGGAGGCCGAGGCGCTGGTCGAAACGATCAAGCCAATGCGTTTCAACGTCGAGCGTTCGGCACTGCCATCCGGGCGCGTTCTTGTGGAAATCGATACTGTGTCGGGTGGACCGCGATCAGGCCGGCCTGTTATCCGGGACTTTTCGATGAAGATCGTCGGGCCGGAGCGCATCGCTATATGTGGTGCCAATGGTGCGGGTAAGACATCGCTGCTGCGGCTTGTCACGGGAGAACTGTTGCCGGTTGCTGGACGCGTGCAGTGTTACGTACCAATTGCGATGTTCGATCAGCAGATGAAGCTGATGGATCGCACGGCCACGCTTTATGAGAACTTCCGTCGTCTCAATCCGGATGCGAATGACAATGATGCGCGTGCAGCGCTGGCGCGTTTTTCATTTCGCGGCGAAAGCGCGAGCCGGTTTGCGGGAGAGCTGAGCGGTGGCGAATTGCTGCGCGCCGCGCTTGCCTGCGTTCTCGGCGGAACACAGAAGCCGGAATTGCTGATCCTGGACGAACCGACCAACCATCTCGATCTCGACTCCATCGAGGCTCTCGAAATAGCGCTAAACGGTTATGAAGGCGGCTTACTTGTTGTCAGCCATGATCAGGCGTTTTTGAACGCCATCGGAATAGAACGAGTGATTGAACTGTAATGAGAGGCGGTCAGTCACCATTCCCGAGACGAGGCGCGACCTTTTCAATCTCGCTGATCAGGTCCAGCAGATTACGGCTGATATGACTATGCAAGGAGGCTGCCACTTCTGGATATTCTTCCAGAATGCGCCGGAAGATCGAGCGGCTGATGCGGATCACTTCAGTTTCTGCTTCAGCGACCGCGCCGGTGAGGCGTGATGTCTGGGCGATGAGAGCCATCTCACCAAGCATCGCACCGGGGCCGACAGGGCGGATTGATATCCGCCCCTCATCAGCATCGTGAAACAGGGTAATGTTGCCGGAAACGACGATATATGCGCAGTCTGCGCTCTGGCCTTCACGAAAAAGTTCGCGGCCCGCGCGTAGCACAAGCCGCTCGGCGCCAAAGGCAAGAAGACGCAACTGTTCGGGTGTGAATGACTCGAACAGGCCCACCGTGCCGAGAATGCGAATATCGTCGTCTAGCGCCATAGATTGTCAATACACCTGCATCGAGCGCTGTCCATCACGGGACAAGCTTGTATCCCCCGCTTTCTGTGACGAGAAGCGTGGCATTGGACGGGTCTTTCTCGATTTTCTGGCGCAGGCGATAGACGTGGGTTTCAAGCGTATGGGTCGTTACGCCCGAATTATAACCCCAGACCTCTTCCAGCAGCACGTCGCGACCGATGACCTTGTCGCCAGCGCGATAGAGATACTTGATGATCGCCGCTTCCTTTTCGGTCAGGCGAATCTTCGCCCCCTTCTCGTCGATGAGCAGCTTTTGGCCCGGCTTGAACGTGTAGGCGCCGACCGTGAAGGTCGCGTCTTCGCTTTGTTCATGCTGGCGCAACTGCGCACGAATACGGGCAAGCAGAACGGCAAATTTGAACGGCTTGGTGACATAGTCATTCGCGCCGGATTCAAGACCGAGAATCGTGTCCGATTCAGTGTCATGTCCGGTCAGCATGATGATCGGGGACTTGAAGCCGCCTTTGCGCAGAAGCTTGACAGCCTCACGGCCATCCATGTCCGGCAGACCCACATCCATGATCAGAAGATCGACGATGCCGTTGCGCGCAGTCTGAATGCCCTTGGTGGCATTGTCTTCCTGCAGGATCTGGAATTCTTCACACAGCTCAAGCTGCTCGACGAGGATGGAGCGGAGATCTTCGTCGTCATCCACAATCAGAATTGTACGGCCTGTCATGCCTGTCCTCGTTACTCTTTGATTTAAATATGGCTCTTCGTGTTTTATGACACTTAATGGCCAGAAGTTGAAGCGGCGAAACGCGAATCATGCTTTCACCGGCTTCAGGGGCGGATTGTAAACATGTTTTGCCCGAAAACTGAAAATGGAGGCGGGGGCGTGACCAGATACCAAGGAAGCCGTGGGGTCGGCATCATCAATGTTCGGGCCAAGCCGGGCCACAAGACTCGCGGGCTGCTTACTGCTGGCAATCTGGTGCTGGAATGCGCGCTTGGCAAGGGGGGCATCAGCGCTTTCAAGCGCGAGGGCGACGGCGCAACGCCTTTGACCGCCATGCGTCTGCTCTACGGATATCGCCGTGGCGATAAGGGAACTCTGCCGATAACGCAGCTGCCGTTGCGTAGAATCCGTCGTCTGGACGGTTGGTGCGACGCACCGGGAGACCGCAATTATAACCGGCCGGTACCGCTGCCTTACAAGGCCAGTCACGAAGATATGTGGCGCAAGGACGATCTCTACGATGTCTGCATTGTGATGGACTGGAATATCGTACCGCGCCGTCGCGGCTGCGGCAGCGCCATTTTCTTCCACCTTGCAAGGCCCGGCTATACACCGACCGAGGGCTGTATCGCATTGAAGCGCGCCGACATGGCGCGCCTCTTGCCGCATTTATCGGATCGAACGGTGGTTCGCGTCCTGCGATAGTTTCGATCCGTCAGTGTGCCGGTGCGGGAACGACTTTCACTTCATTGCCCTGCACATCATAGAGCTTTCCGCCGAGGACATAGTCGCCATCATGCAGTTCGGCGATGTGGTGATGGCGGATGATGCGCTCGGTTCCTTCCGAGAACACAGACATTTGATCGGAATTGCCGGTCTTGAATTCATTGAACATCAGGTTCAGCAAGATGGCCATCAGCGCAGCCGAGCTGATGCCGGAATGGAAGATGGTTTCAAACCAGGCCGGAAACTGATGATAGAACTGCGGCGCGGCAATCGGGATCATGCCGAAACCGATGGAGGTCGCCACGATGATCAGATTGACATTGTTCTGATAATCGACCTTCGACAGCGTGCGAATACCGCTGGCCGCAACTGTGCCGAAAAGCACGATGCCTGCACCGCCCAGAACCGCTGGCGGAACGCAGGCAATCACGCGCCCCATCACCGGCAACAGGCCAAGCGCCACGAGAATGAGACCGCCGGTCGCGACGACAAAGCGGCTTTTCACACCTGTTACCGCCACAAGGCCGACATTCTGCGCAAAAGCGCTTTGTGTGAACGAGCCAAAGACCGGGGCAAGAATGCTTGATGCCATGTCGGCACGCAGTCCGTTGCCGAGCCTGCGGGAATCGACCTTGGTGCCGATGATATCGCCTACCGCCAGAATATCGGCGGATGTTTCCACCAAAGTCACCAGAATGACGATGAACATGGAAATGGTCGCGGCGATGCTGAACACCGGCATTCCGAAATGGAAGATTTCCGGGAAAGCCATGACCGGGCCTTCGCTGACTCTCGAAAAATCCGTCATGCCGAGCGCCCAGGCGATCAGCGTGCCGCACACCATGGCAAGCAGGATGGACAGGCGGGAAATTGTGGCGCTTCCGATTTTGCTCAAGACAAGCACAAGCGCCAGCGTCAATCCAGCGAGGCCGATATTGGACATGCTGCCGAAGTCGGGCGCATTGCTGTTACCGCCCATCGCCCAGCGGGCGGCAACAGGCATCAGCGTCAGGCCGATGGTTGTAATGACGATGCCCGTCACGAGCGGTGGAAAGAAGCGCGTAATGCGTGAGAAAATCGGCGTTATCAGAAAGCCGATAAAAGCCGCTGCCATGACGGAGCCAAGGACGACTTGCAGCCCCGCTTCGCCGCTACCGCTGGATGTGACGATGGCCACCATCGTGGCGACACCGGCAAAGGACACGCCCTGCACGAGCGGCAACTGGCATCCGAAAAAGGGAATGCCGATGGTTTGCAGTACGGTGGCGACACCGCCTGCAAAGAGCGAAGCCGTGATGAGAAGCCCAACTTCGCTGGGACTCAGCCCTGCGGCCTGACCGATAATCAGTGGAACCGCGACAATGCCGCCATACATGGTCAGCACATGCTGAAAACCATAGGCAATGTTGGCAGCAACCGACAGTTTTTCATCTTCGGGGCGCGAAACTGCATCCGCCCCGGACAGGTGCGTATTCAATGCTACTCCCTCCCGGCAGACGGGTTTAGACCAGTCTGCCCTCTCCGTTCTCCCTGCGCAATCGTGTTGTGGCTGTCCGAGTTATGCCACACACACAAATACGCGATGTCTCCTCCAAGACAGTCGCAAGAGTATAACGACAGCCGTCCGCATGACTGTGCGTCTTTTGCTTGAAATTGTTTTCGACGCGGGAAGGCTAATGTTGTGGGTGGATTTAGCGTTCGGTGATTTTCATCGCTTCTTGCAGAACCGTGAAAACAGCGGGGTCAGTCGATTGTGCCACATTGAAGCGCAAATAGGAACTTGCGGTCCGTGACGGGCTGAACACATCACCCGGAGCCAGAACGACACCCTTGTCGAGAGCGTGTCTGGCAATGATGCCGGAGTCCATGCCGTCCGGCAGGCGCGCCCAGAGAAACATGCCGCCTTGCGGTTCGTTCCAGAGTTCAAGTCCTGCGGCTTTCAGGCGCTTGGCGGTCAGCGTCATGGCATCGGCCAGCTTGGCGCGCATGCCTTCGATGTGGCGGCGATAGGTGCCGTCGGTCAGAAGCGCGTGGACGACTTGTGCTGAAATCGAATTGCCGCCGAAGGTGGTGGCCAGCTTCAAATCGGTGAGGCCGTCGATCCAGTCGCTGCGCCCGGCAATATAGCCGACACGGGCCGCAGCCGAGAGGGTCTTGGAGAAGCTGCCAATGTGCAGAACACGTTCGAACCCGTCGAGTTCCGCCAGCAGCGGTGCTGGTGAGGGATGAAAATCGCCGAAAATATTATCCTCGACGAGAATGATGCCATGGGCTTCCGCAAGTTTCAGCAGGCGATGCGCGGTTGCGGGCGACATGACGCCGCCGGTCGGGTTTTGCAGCCCTGCATTGGAAATATAGAGTTTCGGCGCATGTTCGGCGGCTGCCTTGGCGAAGGCTTCGAGGTCCGGGCCGCTATGTGTATAGGGGACGCCGATCAGCTTGACGCGATGGGTCAGCAGCACGGCCTGAAAATTGAAATAGCAGGGATCGTCCACCAGCACGGTGTCGCCCGGCTGAAGCAGAAAGCGGCAAATGAGATCGATGGCCTGCGTGCCGGAATCGGTCAGCATTATCTCGCCACCGGAAATATCCATGCCCTGTTCCGCCAGCCGGTGCGCGAGGTGGCTGCGCAGCGGACGGAAGCCGAGCGGTTCGCCATAGGTGGCGAGATCGCTGCGCTCGTCGCGAGCAATGGCGCGGAGCGCGCGGCGGATGCCTTCAAGCGGCAGCCATTCATCCGGCAGCCAGCCGCAGCCGGGCTTCAATGTCTTGCCTTCGGTTTCCAGCGATTGGCGCATGACCCAGAATGGATCGATCTGCCGGTCCTTATGCGGTGTGGTCGTGGCCAGCGAAAAGGGCTGGCGCGCCCGTTCCGACACATAGAAGCCCGCGCCGCGGCGTGACTGGATGATGCCTTCGGCGACCAGCCGGTCATAGGCTTCGACAACGGTCGATTTGGAAACGTCCATCGTCCCGGCAAGCCGACGGATCGATGGCAGTCGGGCGCCGGGCGCAAGGCTCATGGCCGCAATCCGTCCACGGATAATGGACATGACTTTTTCGACGAGCGAGGTCTTCTCCGCAGCAGCGTTTTCATCGCCGCGCGCGTTATCGACGCCCGCATAGGCGGCTTCTACGGCTTCCAGGCTGCGCAATAAGCCCGTCGATATCATCTGTACTCTCTTTCGTACCAGTACAGTTTGCCAGAATTGTCCGGTAACTGTCTCTGATTATTTCGGCAAGTTCGCGGCATTGTCCGCAAAATTCATAGACGATTTTGTTGAAAGCTGAAAAGACACATGCGCGAGAATGTTGGGAACAAGGTGGTTGTTAGCCAGACCGTGGGTAACAAGACGGCCGGGTGGTTGAATGGATTTCTCGGTGTGCTGATTTTCTCAGGCTCGCTACCCGCGACCCGTCTTGCCGTCATCGATATCGATCCGACTTTTCTGACACTGGCACGCGCGTCGATTGCCGGACTGCTGGGCATGGCGCTGCTGCTGGCATTCCGTGAACCGTTTCCGCGCAAGAGCGATGTCATTTCACTCATTGTCGTGGCGCTGGGCGTCGTGGTCGGCTTTCCGCTGCTGACGGGCATCGCGCTGCAACATATGACCTCTGCCCATGCGATTGTCTTCATCGGGCTGCTGCCGCTTTCAACGGCGGTATTTGCGGTGCTGCGCGGCGGCGAGCGTCCGCGTCCGCTGTTCTGGCTATTTTCGATCGTGGGCGGCGCTATCGTCGCGTCCTACGCTTACGGGCAGGGCAGCCAGTCGACTTTCCTAGGCGATGTGCTGATGCTGGGCGCGATCATTGTTTGCGGGCTTGGCTATGCGGAAGGTGCGAGCCTGTCCCGCAGGCTCGGCGGCTGGCAGGTCATTTGCTGGGCGCTGGTTTTCTCGCTGCCGATCATGCTGCCGCTGACCATTCTCATGCGTCCTGAAACATGGGCGGGGATTGGGGCCATGGCCTGGGGCGGACTGGTCTATGTTTCGCTGTTCTCGATGCTAATCGGCTTTTTCTTCTGGTATCGCGGGCTGGCGCAAGGCGGCGCTGCGACGGTCGGTCAGCTTCAGCTTTTGCAACCGTTTTTCGGCTTGATGCTGGCGGCGGGCATTGCGGGCGAACCCGTCAGCATGGGCATGGTCGCGACAGCGGGGATTGTCGTGCTCTGCGTCGCGGGAGCGAAACGCTTTGCTTAAGCAAAAGCACATCCCGAAAAGTGTGAAACGGTTTTCGGATAAGATGTGCGTCTAAATGAATGCCCAGACGGTTGTGCGCTTGACCTCGGAATCTTCCAGCGCACGCGTCACGGGCACGGTGTAGACGGCAAGCTGCCGCAAGCGCTCTTTCGGTAGATAGGAGCGGCCCGGATCGCCGACAATGATCTCAGCGCCGCGTTCCGCCAGTTTTGCGAACCATGGAATAAGCCGATCGGCCAGCGCCTTCTCATAGAAGACATCGCCTGCCAGAACCACATCCCAGCCGTAATCGGTGCCGATGAGATCTTCAAGGCTTGCGGTCACCGCCACGCCGTTGGCCGTGGCGTTGATATCGATTGCCGGGAGCGCGAAGGGATCGATATCCGAAGCGAGGACGCTATTCGCACCAGCCTTCATGGCCGCGATGGCGACAAGACCTGAGCCGGACGCAAAATCCAGCACAGTCTTGCCGCTTACGGTTTTCGGATAGTCGAGAATATAGCGCGCCACGCCCTGACCGCCCGCCCAGGCAAAGGCCCAGAAGGGCGGCGGCAGGCCGATTGTGGCCAGTTCTTCCTCTGTCTTGTGCCAGAGGTCGTGCGCTTCGTCAGCCAGATGCAGGCGGATTTCCGGCACATGCGGTGGTGCTTGCAGGCCGGTATTGGCCAGAATGAAGCTGCGCGTGCTGGTTTCCGCCGGATCGAGCATCGGTTGCTGGTCTCAGATGTCTTTGGCGTCGAGGCCGCCCATGCGGCAGACTTCGATCCATTCGTCTTCGGTCACCGGCTGCACAGACAGGCGCATGGAGGTGACAAGCGCCATGTTCTCAAGCTTAGGGTTCGCCTTGACGTCCTTCAGCGTAACAGGCTTCGGCACATCGCGGACGGCCTTGATGTCTACACAGTCCCAGCGCGGATCATCGGTGGTGCTGTCGGGGTGCGACAAAGCGCAAACCTCGACAATGCCGACCACTTCGAGCCCTTCATTGGAATGATAGAAAAAGCCTTTGTCGCCGATTTTCATGGCGCGCATGTTGTTGCGCGCCAGATAATTGCGCACACCATCCCATTGCTCGCCCTTTTCGCCACGGGCCTTTTGCATTTCCCATGACCATTTGAACGGTTCGGACTTGAACAGCCAGTATGCCATTGCGTGTTCCCCGGTGCTTAAGCCTTAGGCGTTGGCAGGATTTTTGAACGTCCAGTTCCACGGGCGTACGGTGACGTCCTGAAACAGACCAGCTTTCGCATAGGGATCATTGGCGCCGATGGCGGCCGCTGCGGCCTTGTCTTCAGCTTCGACAACGAGAAGGCTGCCATTTGGCTTGCCGTCTTCGCCGAGGAAGGGACCGGCAAACTTCAGCACATCGCCAAGGCTCGTAAGATATTCGAGATGCGTCGGGCGCGTATCGAGGCGCACCTGCAAATGGTCGGGCTTGTCGTTGCAGAGAAGTGCAAAAAGCATCGTCTGGTCCTCTAGTCTTCGGTCTTGAGTGGTCGGTTGATGAGACTGGTTACAGCCTCATCGATGGTGATCTTCCCGCTGAGCAAAGCGCCAACCGCATCGATGATGGGTGCAGAAATGCCGTGCTTTTCGCACAGTTCCGCAGCAATAGGCGCGGTAGCGACACCTTCGGCCAGAGGCCGGTTGGTCAGGTCTTCGCCGCGTCCCAGCGCAAGACCGTAGGAATAGTTGCGCGATTGTGATGATGAGCATGTCAGCATCAGATCGCCGAGGCCGGAGAGCCCCATGATGGTTTCCGGCTTTGCGCCCATGGCTTGTCCGATACGGCGCAGTTCCGCGAAGCCGCGTGTGACGAGCGCTGCTTGCGCGCTCGCACCATAGCCGCGTCCGACAGCGGCGCCAGCGGCAATCGCCAGAACGTTTTTCAAAGCGCCGCCAATCTCGACGCCTTTAAGATCGGTGGTCGAATAGCAGCGAAAAGCTGGACCAGAAAGAAGAGCTGCCAGCTTGTCGGCTGTGTCTGCATCTTCACAGGCAACCGTCACAGCCGTTGGCAGGCCGCGTGCAACATCGGTTGCAAAACTTGGGCCGGAAAGGGCAGCGATGCGGTGGTTCGGCAAAACTTCCGCCACCACTTCCGACATCAGGCGTCCGGTGCCGCGTTCAATTCCCTTGGCGCAAAGAACGACGGGCGCGGACTGTGGAATGAGGCCGCTCAGTTCGGAGAGGCCCACGCGCATTGCCTGTGCCGGGACTACCGCCAAAACGGCGTCAGCACCGGTCACAACATCGGAAGCCTTGGTGCTGGCGCGAATACCGGCTGGCAGTTCGATGTCGCCCAGATAGCGCGGGTTGCGTCGGTTTTCGTTGATCGCTGCGACCGTGTCCGTAACACGGGCGTAAAGCCAGGCTTCGTGGCCGCTGGTCGCCGCCATGGCAGCAAGCGCCGTGCCCCATGCGCCGCCACCGAGAACGGCGATCTTCGTGCGACCGCTCATGCTTTGGCTCCGCGCCGTCCCGTGCCGATCAGCGGCGCGGATTTTTCATCGAGCGGCCAGCGCGAGCGCGGCGCGATGGCAAGCGAATCCGGCATTTTGGTTGCGGCATGCTCGGCTCCAGCCCAGGCGATCATCGCTGCATTGTCGGTGCAAAGATTGAGCGGCGGTGCGATAAAGCTGAAGCCGTGTCTGGCGCAGAGCTGCTCCAGCGAAGCTCGCAAGGTCTTGTTGGCGGCCACACCGCCCGCGACCACCAGCGACGGTGTCGCGCAGTCCGGAAATTCTGCCTTGAAACGTTCGAGCGAACGTCCGACCCGGTCGGCAAGCGTATCGGCCACTGCGGCCTGAAACGAGGCGCAAATATCGGCGACATCCTGATCGCTGAGCGGCACCAGTTCGCTTGCCGTCTGGCGCACGGCGGTCTTGAGACCGGAAAATGAAAAATCGAGCCGCGCTTCGCCTTTCAGCGGTCGGGGCAGGGCAAAGCGCTTGGGATCGCCCTGAAGCGCCATGCGCTCAACCGCCGGACCGCCGGGATAAGGCAGGCCGAGAAGCTTCGCCGTCTTGTCGAAGGCTTCACCCAGCGCATCATCAATCGTGGTGCCGAGGCGCTCATAATCATTAAGTCCGCGCACCAGCACCATCTGCGTGTGACCACCCGAAACCAGCAGCAGCAGATAGGGAAATTCGAGCTTGTCGGTCAGCCGCGCCGTCAGCGCGTGGCCTTCGAGATGGTTTACAGCATAGAACGGCTTTTGCGCAGCCATGGCGAGCGCCTTGGCCGTCATCAGGCCGACGATCAGCCCACCGATCAGGCCGGGACCGGCGGTGGCTGCCACGGCATCCACATCATCGAGCTGCATATCCGCATCCTGCAAGGCGCGCGCGACCAGCCGGTCCAGCGCCTCGACATGTGCGCGTGCCGCAATTTCCGGCACAACGCCGCCATAAGGCTCGTGTTCGGCGATCTGGCTCAGAACCACATTGGACAGAATACGGCCTTCACCCTTATCGTTGCGTTCAACGATAGCGGCGGCTGTTTCGTCGCAACTGGTTTCTATTCCAAGAATGCGCATTTGCGGTTAGACCCTGCCAGTCTCATATTTCTGATACGTCAAGCAACCCGGTACCATGGACGACGCAATATGCAAACACCATCCTTGAAGATTGGCACACGCGGTAGCAAGCTGGCTCTGGCTCAAGCTCACGAGACGCGTCGCCGCCTGATGGAAGCGCATGGCTTGCCGGAAGAGGCAATCGAGATTTTGCCCATGTCCACGGCGGGCGACCGCATTCAGGACCGCCCGCTCTCGGAAGTCGGCGGCAAGGGGCTTTTCACCGAGGAAATCGAGCAGGCGCTGAAGGACGGACGTATCGATCTCGCCGTTCATTCGACCAAGGATATGCCGACTGTCTTGCCTGAAGGCTTGCATCTTTCCGTCTTTCTCGAACGCGAAGACCCGCGCGATGCCTTCATCGGTCGCACGGCCAAGCGGTTCATGGATTTGCCGCAGGGCGCCGTCGTTGGTTCGTCGTCACTGCGCCGTCAGGCGCTGATCCGGCGCCTTCGCCCGGACATTCAGGTGGTGATGTATCGCGGCAATGTCGATACCCGTTTGCGAAAACTTGAAGCAGGCGAGGTTGATGGAACCTTTCTGGCCTGTGCAGGTCTGAAGCGGCTGGGCCTTGATGCAGCGATTACCGAACTGGTGGATCCGCTGACCTTCCCGCCCGCGCCGGGACAGGGCGCCATCGGTATTGAAAGCCGCATCGGCGATGCGCGCATTGATGAGCTGCTGGCACCGTTGGCGCATCGCGACACGCAGGTAGCCCTTGCCTGCGAACGCGCGTTTTTGGGCGCGCTTGACGGCTCCTGCCGCACGCCGATTGCCGGGCTTGCCACTGTGGACGGCGACAAGGTGCATTTCCATGGCATGATCCTGACGCCCGATGGCACAAAGGCGCATGAAGTGACGCTCGACGGCACGGCATCGGAAGCGGCGGCGCTTGGGATTGAGGCTGCAAGTCAGGTTCGTGCCGCTGCCGGTCCGCATTTCTTCACCGACTGGGATTGATCTTGACCGGGCCGGGCGCAGCCATAGCAGGCAGGCGGGTTCTGGTGACGAGGCCAGAACCGGCGGCCCTGCTGACCGCCGCGAAACTCACTGATGCGGGTTTCGAGCCGGTGCTTCTGCCGCTCAGCCGCACGGTCACAATGGCTTTTTCCCTGCCTGATACCCGTTTCGACGCATTGACGGTGACAAGCGCCAATGCGTTTCGCCATGCGGGGCATGCTTTGCCGCAACGCGATATGCCGCTCTTCGCCGTTGGCGAGGGTACGGCGCGCGGCGCGTGTGAGGCGGGCTTCACCGATGTGGTCGACGGTGGCGGTGATGCGGTGCGTCTTGCTGAAACCATGCGTAAGGTTTTGCCGCAAGGCGCGCGCATTCTCTATCTGGCGGGGCGCGTTCGCCAGCCGATTTTCGAAGAACGTGTATCCGCAGCTGGTCTCGATATGACCGTGTGCGATGTCTATGATATCGAAACCATCGATTATTCGCGTGATGAACTTCAGCGCATATTGGGCACGCAACCGCTTGCGGCTGTGATGCTCTATTCCGGTGTGGCGGCGGAAGAATTTACCGCCGCGATGGGCGAGATTGCCCCGCCTTTTAACGAAAAGACCCGTTTTTTGTGTATATCGGCGCGTGTGGCCGCAAAACTGCCCGCCGAATGGCAGACGAATGCGCTGGTCGCAGAACAGCCGGACGAGAAAGGACTTTTCCGCCTGTTTTCCAAACTTTGACTCTTTTAGACGCAACCTTCCTGCGACAGAGGATTTTATCTGTTAGAGTCACATAGAGTCACCGGCAGGCAATCGACGATTACGAGAGGACCCATGGCGAAATCCGGCACCCCGCGACATTCCAAACCGGCCCGCAATCCCGTGACGATCAATCTCGATCCGTCTGATGTAAAGCGTGTCGATGAACAGACGGGAGCCAGGGCGACTCCGCCCGCCGAGCCGGTCGGCAACTTTGCTCAAGCAACAGCAACCAAGCCCGCTGAGGCGAAAGCCGCCGAAACGAAATCTGGGCCAAAGCCAGAACCGAAACCGGCTGCAAGTACCTCAAATGCCGCCAGTCCGCCTTTTACCGCAGGCGTCAAGCCGGAAGCGGAAAAGCCGCGTTCAACCTCCAGCGCATCGTGCACTGTGCCGCCAATCAGCAATGCCAATCAGGGTTCCAGCCCGAAATCCACATCCGGTGCATCGCATCTTCTGGCCGGCATTGCCGGTGGCGTTATCGCGCTCGGCGGCATGTTTGCGCTTCAATGGGGTAATGTCATTCCGTCGCCCGGCGCGCGCGTGACTGCCGAGCAACTGGCGCAGATGGAGCAGCAGATCGCCGATCTGCGCACCAATCCAACGCCTGCGCCGCTCGATGCGGCAAGCCGCACGCAATTTGCCGATTTACAGAAGAATGTTCAGGCCGCAGAGATCAAGGCGGAAGCGGTCGCGGGCACCCTCACGCAATTGCAGCAGCAGGTCGAAACACTGCCGCAGGCGACTGGAGGTGCAGCTTCGGGTGATATTGAAGCGCTGACCGGACGTCTCGACGCGCTGGAATCGAAATTGTCGGCAGCCCAGAATCAGGCTGATCAGGCCGCAGCCGGTGTTTCGGGCAATAGCGGCACAATTTCTTCGCTCGAATCAAAACTGACCTCCTTGCAGGCAAAGGTCGGCGAAGCTGCCCGCCAGCCGGATGCGACAGCGCTGATCGCGGCCAATGCGCTGAAGACGGCCATTGATCGTGGCGGTTCGTTCAAGGTTGAACTCGATACTTATGCTTCACTTGCGCCGCAGGATAGTTCGGTCGAGGGCCTCAAGCCATTTGCCGATACGGGCGTGCCGACAGTGGCCGACCTAAACGCCTGGTTTGGCCCGGTTGCCAATCGCATTGTCGCGACCGAAAACAAGCTGCCCGCCGATGCGGGTGTTTGGGATCAGCTGGTTGCCAGCGCCAAGGGGCTGGTAAGTGTTCGCCCTGTCGCGGGCAATGTGGAAGGCGAGGGCGTCGGTCCGACGACTGCCCGCATGGAAGCCGCACTCCACGCAGGTGATCTGGAACGCGCCATCGGTGAATGGGAGAAACTGCCCGCCGATGCTAAAGCCGTTTCGGGAGAATTTGCGAACCAGATGAAAGTGCGCCGCGATGCCGATGCGCTGATCCAGCGTCTGGTTGCGGACAGCCTCAAGCCAAAGACGCCGACTGACGCGGGCGCTGCGGCACCAGCGGGTAATTAAGGGGGCGGGCCGATGCTGCGTGTTTTATTCTATCTACTGATCGTTGTGGCCCTTGGTTTCGGCTTTGCATGGCTGGCCGATCGTCCGGGTGAGCTGGATGTCGTTTTCGCGGGCAACCACTATAACGTGCCGCTGATTACTGCGGTTGCCGGTATCGTGGCCATCGTGGCGGCGATCCTGCTTTTGTGGTGGCTGGTGAAGAGCATTATCCAGTCGCCCTACACGCTGCGCCGTCATTTCCGGGCGCGCAAGCGCGACCGTGGATATCAGTCGCTTTCGACCGGCCTCATCGCTGCCGGTGCGGGCGATGCCGAGGCCGCGCGCCGCATGACCAAGCAGGCTGGAAAATTGCTGAATTCCGATCAGGAGCCGCTCATCAAGCTTCTGGAAGCGCAGACGGCGATGCTGGAAGGCCGCACGGACGATGCCCGCAAGGGGTTTGAGGCCATGCTGGAAGATCCGGAAACCAAGCTTCTGGGCCTGCGCGGGCTTTACATTGAGGCCCAGCGCGTTGGTGCGATTGAAGCCGCACGCCATTATGCTTCGGAAGCTGCCAAGCAAGCTCCGCAACTAGAATGGGCGTCATCTGCGGTTATGGGCCAGTTCTGCGCTGATGGCGATTGGGACGGGGCGCTGAAGCTGGTTGAGGCGCGCAAGCAGGCGCTGGCGCACAGCAAAGATACGGTGAAGAAGGAGCGCGCCGCGCTGCTGACGGCCAAGGCCATGGCAACGCTGAATGTGGATCACGCCCACGCACGCACCATGGCGCTGGAGGCAAACAAGCTCGCGCCAGATCTGGTGCCCGCCGCCGTGGTGGCCGCACAGGCGCTGTTTAGCGATGGCGAAGTGCGCAAGGGTTCCAAGCTTCTGGAAGCGGCATGGAAGCGTTTCCCGCATCCGGATATCGCTTCCGCTTATGTCTATGCCCGCGCTGGCGACACGGCGCAGGACCGTTTGAAACGCGCGCGGCATCTGGTTTCGCTGCGTTCCAACACAGCCGAAGGCAGTCTTGTGCTGGCGCGCGCGGCTTATGAAGCCGGAGATTTCAAGGCAGCGCGCGACAGTGCCGATCAGGTGCTGAGGGCGCGTCCGACGGAAAGCGTCTATTTGCTGCTGGCCGATATTGAGGAAGCCGAGACTGGCGATCAGGGCAAGGTGCGTCAGTGGCTAGCCCGGGCCGTCAAGGCGCCACGTGATCCCGCCTGGACTGCCGATGGTTATGTGTCGGAACGCTGGTCGCCGGTCTCGCCGGTCACCGGTCGCCTGAACAGTTTTGAATGGAAAGTTCCGGTGGTCGAGCTTGCCCCGGTTGTTGAGGCGGAAGAGCCGGAGATCAAGGGGCCAATTCCCGATGACAAAGCGCCAGTGCCCGTTGTGGTAACACCGCCTGCTCGCGAAGCGCGAGTGAAAGCAGCTCCCCAAATCGACGTGGTGGAGGCCGAAGTGGTCGTTCCCGACGCAGAACCGGTCAAAGCTTCCCCTCCCGCGCCTGCTCAGAAACGCGATGAAATTCCGCAACCGCCTCTTGATGCGTCGCCCATTGATGATGGTAACGACGAGGACAAGCGCGGTCATTTCGTCGTCGATGATCCAGGTGTGGATCAAAACAGTACACCACGCAAGGCGCAGGGCGGCTTGCGGCTCTTTTAAGCCGCTTCCGCTTTAGCAAAGCGTTGCTTAAAAACAACGCTGGCGGCGTCATCTGCTGCGAACCGTCTTTCATGACGGTTTGTCGCGTTGTCTGCCGTGTTTCCCCGGTTAGGTTCGCAGATATGAAGAGCAGCGTTTCTCTATGGGGTGCGTCTGTATTGATATGTCTGGCGAGGGTGAATGTTCGATCGTCTGTTGGAATTTTTGAAGGAGCTGCCCGGCAACGGTTTTCGTGACCGCAAGGGTGATATTTCCAATGACGATCCCAAGCTTGCCGCAGCTGCCCTGCTGTTCCACATCATGGATGTCGATGGCGAGACGCGTGAGAGCGAGCGCAAGAAGCTCGCGGCGATGCTGTCGCTGAAATATAATCTCAAAGGCGATGCGCTGAAGAAGCTGATCAAGGCCGCCGAAGTGGCCGACAGCGAGGCCATCGATTTTTCAAGCTTCACATCCGTTCTCAAGCGCCAGCTCGACTATAATGCGCGGCTCGATTTCGTGGGGCTGATGTGGGAAATGGTCTATGCCGATGGCGATGTCAGCGAAGTGGAAGCGGACGTGACATGGCGTATCGCGGAGCTTATCGGCATCCGCGAAGACGACCGCAATGCTCTTCAGGCACGGGTACAAATAGAAAAGGCGAGCCGTAGCTCGCCCTTTTGATCATCAAGTCCGCCCTTGCAAGTGGCGGGCTTTGCGCAATTGCGGGAACATGGCTGCCCAGATCATCGCGACCGCGATGGAGCCGACGCCGCCGATCACCACAGCCGGAACCGCGCCGAGCGCCGCTGCCATCAGGCCCGCGCGGAATTCGCCCAGTTCGTTCGACGCGCCGACGAAAACCATATTCACGGCATTGACGCGTCCGCGAACATGATCCGGCGTCCAGAGCTGCATCAGCGTTTCGCGAATATAGACGCTGATCATATCGGCAGCACCCGCCAGCGCCAGTGCGACGACGGAAAGCCAGGTCAGTGTTGAAACACCGAAAATGATGTTGAACAGGCCGAAAAACGCGACGAACACGAACATCACGCGGCCCGCATGATCGCGGATCGGATGACCGGCCAGCCAGATTGCGGTCAGAACCGCGCCGATGCCGGGTGCTGAACGCAGCAGGCCAAGCCCCCACGGACCGAGATCGAGAATATCCCGCGCATAGATCGGCAATAGTGCGACCGTACCGCCGAGCAGCACCGCAAAAAGATCGAGCGAGATCGCACCCAGAACGATCTTTTCCTTCCAGATATAGCGGAAGCCGGCGAGCATGCTCGACATGGAGCGCTCTTCCGTCAGCGTGTGCTGTTTCGGTTTCGGGATAGAGAAGGTGAGAACCGCAGCCGCGATCAGGAAGATTGTGGCCACACAATAGGCCGCAACCGGCGAGATGCCATAGAGCAAACCGCCAGCAACCGGGCCGACAATGGTTGCGACCTGCCAGGCAGACGAATTCCACGATACCGCATTTGCAAAGTCTTCGGTTGGAACGAGGTTCACGACGAGCGATGCCGAGGACGGTCCGAGGAAGGCGCGTGCGATACCGAAGAGCAGAAGGCAGGCAAACACGGTCATCGGCTCGAACAGGCCCGCCAGCGTCAGTGAGAGCAGCAAAGCCGTGACGACAGCTTCCAGAACCAGCGACAGCCCCATGATCAGGCGTCTGCCGAAACGGTCGGCTGTTGCGCCGGTCACCAGAACAAGCAGCAATGCAGGCAGAAACTGCACCAGCCCGACCATGCCCAGATTGAAGGCATCGCGGGTCTGGTCATAAATCTGCCAGCCGACCGAAACGCTGACAATCTGCACCGCGAAGGCGCTCAGAAAGCGCGCGCCCCAGTATTTCTTGAATGACGAGTGGCGGAATGCTGCGTAGCGATCCGCAGAAGAAGCATCAGTTGAGGGGGACATTGCTCAAGACATCGAGAGGAAAGATGCTTGTTACTTACAGCATCCTTCCCATGATCGGAATCACTTTTTTGGTGGCAAATGTTTCGCCCCTGTTTCTAGAGGTCTGATTCCAACATTTGCGTCCTTCGGTTCAAGCGCTGAGCAAATGTTGGAATCAGACCACTAGCAAGTATAAGTATCTAGTGGATTTTTCGAATTTGACGTTTGAAACAGCATCTATGTCAGTCGGGATTCAAACGTCAGATTCAATCCACTAGGGGCGAAAAATCTTCAAATAAAAAAAGGCCGACATGAAGCCGGCCTAGTCGATCCGGGAGGGCGGATCAATCTTTGCCAAGCAGGCCTTTCCAGATGATCGCGCCGAGTGCTGCGCCGACCAAAGGTGCGACCCAGAACAGCCAGAGCTGGCTGAGTGCAGCTGTGTCAGCGAAGAGCGCAACGCCGGTCGAGCGAGCCGGGTTGACCGATGTATTGGTCACCGGGATCGAGATCAGGTGGATGAGGGTCAGGCCAAGACCGATAGCGATCGGCGCAAAACCTGCCGGAGCAATCGACGAGGTCGAACCCAGAATGATGATGATGAAGAACGCCGTCAGGACGACTTCGATCAGCAGGGCCGATGTCAGGCTATAGCCGCCAGGCGACAATTCGCCATAACCGTTGGAAGCAAAGCCCCCAGCCGTAAAACCGCTTTTCCCCGAAGCGATCAGATAGAGTACTGCCGCCGCAACGATGGCGCCCAGAACCTGTGCGATCCAGTAAGGAATGAGGTCCTTTGCCGGAAGTCTGCCGCCGATCACGAGGCCGAGTGATACAGCCGGATTGAAGTGACCGCCGGAAATGCCGCCCACAGCATAAGCCATGGTCAGGACGGTGAGACCGAAAGCAAAGGCGACGCCAAGGAAGCCGATGCCAAGTTCAGGAAAAGCCGCAGCGAGCACCGCGCTACCGCAGCCGCCGAAAACCAGCCAGAAAGTTCCGAAAAACTCAGCCGATAGTTTATTCAACATGGAAATCCCCAAGGTTGGTGTAGTGAAACTGGCCGTAAGCGAATCAGATGACAAAAAACTATATCCTTGTCATATTCTTCCGGCAATATTGTTGAAAGCAAAGAATGATTGTTATGCTTTGCTTGTTAGAACCGTTTTAACAGTAAAGGCGCAAATTTATCCCAATTATATTATGAATTTTATAAATTTAGCCCATAAAATATTGAATTCATTTAAATAATCCATTTGCCCCGTTGGTTAAAATAGAGGCCGGCTTTTTTAGCGCTCTATCGCGCTTCTGCGTTGATGGGATCATCATCGCTGGCCTGACCGGCGCCGCATTTGCAATGGAGCCTTGGCCATGGTCTTCTGTCGTCGGGTCATTGCGCAGAACGCTGCGTGCGCGTTATAAGCGAAAGGTAGGCACGGGGCAGGCCCGCAACCGAAGAACAGCCATTTTCAAAGGCTGTCGCAGAGCATGACGGGGAGTTTGCGGTTTGAACACGCATCCGAAGACCAGAGAATCGAAAGCCCTATTGGGCAGTGCTGTGGCAGTGGCGCTGATTTCCGTTCTGTCGGGCTGCACGGCGACCGCATGGACGGAAAAGGTCAAGATCGACTCCACGCCGATGCCGACCGAATGCGCTGGATGGCAGAAGATTGATTTGAAACAGCGGACGACGATGGTTCTGCTGCGTCAGGACCCGAAGCTTGTCGTCGATATCGATTCTCACAATCTCAAGGGACGCAATCTCGGCTGCTGGCAGTAACCGCGGTTTCGAGAATTACAGGCGGTCTGCGCCCGGTAATCAGGCCGGGCTCGCCATCCGTATATCGACTTTCTCGATCGTGCCGCGCAGCGCGGGCAGCATTGTCTCGAAGCGGATATTACCGCCGGGCCGGATGCTGGTGCGCACCGGTTCCAGCAGGCGCTCGCGCTTTTGTCCGTCGCTATAGGTGATACTGACGATCAGTGCCGGGGGCAGCCGTGTCTCGCGACTTTCATTGCTGATGCTGGCGCCGACATTCAGCACATTGCCTTCGGCGCGCTCAGCAATATTCGTGGTGATGTCGGTCACTTTCAATGCGGGAGCAAGTGGCAGGGACGGCGAGGCAGCGGCTGCGACATCCGATGACTTGCTGGTCATGATCGTATAGCCGCCCGCCATCCAGAAAGCGGTCGTGGCGCAAAAGGCCACCAGAATCCAATAGGCCGCTCCGGGGCCGCTGGCGGCTTTCACCGAAAGCGTTGGATGGTCCTGTTTGTGAAAAAGGCTCAAACCCGGCAGCGCGAGCGGCGTGACCGGCATTTGCCGCTCCGGCAGCACGGTTTCGAATTCGGCATCCTCGACTTCAGCAGCAGGCGACAGACGCCAGCCAGCAGGCTTTGCCGCATGCGGTTGGCCGCGCGCGCTACCTCTGGCTGATGATTGCTTCGCCATCATGAAGTCATCTTCCTCTGTGTTTTCTCGATAGACCTTGCCAGCCTAGGCTGCCGCAAAATGGTTAATGCTTCGCTCGCGAAATTTTTAACGGTCCAAACAGGCCGGATTTAACGCAAGATTAACCATAGAGGGTAAAGGTCAATCCGATATTGATGCGCGTGCGAACGCTTCGCGCGCGCGAAGAACCGAAGAGAAGCTGACCGGTGATACGTTTCGAGAATGTCGGCCTGAGATATGGAATGGGACCTGAGATCCTCAAGGATGTCAGTTTCCACATACCGCCGCGTTCATTCCAGTTTCTGACTGGCCCTTCAGGCGCCGGCAAGACGTCGCTCATGCGCCTTCTTTTCATGGCGTTGAAGCCGACACGCGGTCTGATCAACGTGTTCGGCAAGGATGTGGCGGGCCTTGATCACAGACAAGTGCCTTTGCTGCGCCGCCGTATCGGCATTGTGTTTCAGGATTTTCGCCTGCTTGACCACATGACCACTTACGAGAATGTGGCTCTTCCGCTGCGGGTGCGCGGCAAGGAAGAAGCCACCTATCGGCATGAGGTGGAAGAGCTGCTGCATTGGGTTGGCCTTGGTGACCGCATGGGCGTTCTGCCCCCGGTTTTGTCCGGCGGTGAGAAGCAGCGCGCCGCGATTGCGCGTGCGCTCATTGATCAGCCGGAACTGCTGCTTGCTGATGAGCCGACCGGTAATGTCGATCCGCCGCTGGCCAAGCGCCTGTTGCGCCTTTTTACGGAGCTTAATCGCTCGGGCACTGCTGTCATCATCGCCACGCACGATCTATCCCTGATGGATCAGGTCAATGCGCGGCGCATGATTCTGGAACACGGGCGGCTCGACATCTATGAGTAGTACCCGCAGTGGCCGTCCAAGCGGCTGGCAGAAAATTCAGGATGACCTGAAGGTTCGTTTCGAAGACCTGAAGGATATGGTTCTGGTGCGCGTCGGCAAGCGCCGACAACGCAAAGGGCCAAGCCCGATTGTGCCCGACGGAAGCGTTACCGGCACCGCTTTGGTGACCGTTATCGCGATCATGACCTTTCTTGCCTGCCTGACCATGGGCGGCGTGTCGCTGGTTCGTGCATCGGCTGCCGCCTGGCAGAGCCAGATTGCGCGGGAGGCAACGATCCAGATACGCTCGGTCGAAGGGCAGGATATTGAAAAGGCCTTGCAGCAGGCGAGCGACATCGCACGCGGCTTTGCGGGCGTGAAGGCGACGAACATCATCGACAAGGATGCTACTGCGCGCCTGCTGGAGCCATGGCTTGGCACTGGTCTCAATATCGATGAACTGCCTGTGCCGCGCCTCGTCGTGGTGACCATCGACGAAAGCGCGCCGCCCGATTTCGGCACCATGCGCACGGAATTGACCCGCGCTATTCCGGCGGCCAGCTTCGACGACCACCGGACTTGGGTGGACAGACTGGTGTCGATGGCGCACACAACGGTTCTGGTCGGTACGGCGGTTCTGTCGCTGGTCATTGCGGCGACCGTTCTCACCGTCATTTTCGCCACCCGTGGCGCAATGTCCGGCAATAGCCACATCATCGAGGTTCTGCATTTCATCGGTGCGGAATCGAAATTCGTGGCGCGCGAATTCGAGTGGCATTTCTTCCGCACGGCGCTGAAGGGTGCTCTGTTCGGCGGCGCTGCCGCCATGCTGGTTTTCCTGATCTTTTCCTGGTGGGCTTCGCGCCATATGGCGACACCCGAAGGCGATCAGGCCGCTGCCATGTTCGGCAGCTTCGCCATTGGTCGCAGCGGCTATCTCGGTGCCGCCGCCATCATCATTCTGGTCAGTGTCCTGACTATGCTGACCAGCCGCCTGACGGTTATCCGCCAGCTCGCAACCATGGATGGTCCGGGAGTACGCTCCGAATGACAGTCTTTTGGCCCAATACGCTCCGTCGCACGGGAATTCCTGGTAGTTCTCCGAGTTATCGCCGCAATGCTGCGTATGATAGCCAGAGGAACGACGGACGAATCGCGCGCGCATTGGGCGGCGGATACCGGGCGAGTAACGATGCGGTGGCACAGAAACGAACAGCGGAAGAGATGCATGCGGGCGCTGTGGTCTGGCGGCGCAGTCCCCCTGTTGTTGCCCCTTCATCCTTGCTGCTTGCGCCAGCCAGATTCCTGTGGTCTGTCATGATGCGTATGCTCAGACGTTTCCAACCCATCTCGATTGTGCTTTTCACGCTGCTTCTGGCTTTTCTCGTCGGCTTTGTCGTCTTCGGGGAGAAGGTGACGAGCATGACGCCGCCAGTGATCGATGAGCCGGCCGATGGCATCGTGGTTCTGACCGGCGGTCAGTCCCGCATTCAGGCGGCGGTCGATCTCTTGCAGGATAAGCGCGGCAAGCGACTGCTGATCAGCGGCGTTCATCCTTCGACGAATGAAAAATCCATACAGCGCGCAACGCATGCTGATCCAGGCCTGTTCGACTGCTGTGTCGATCTCGACCGTTCGGCCCGCAACACCGTCGGCAATGCCGAGGAAAGCGAGCATTGGATTCGCAACAACGATTATCGCCGCGTGATCGTCGTGACGAACAATTACCATATGCCGCGCAGCATTCTGGAAATGTCCTATCGGATGAAGGACGTGGAATTCGTGCCCTATCCGGTGGTGAATGGCGACGGTCGCGAGCAAAGCTGGGTGGCCGAAGGCGACACATTGCGCGTGCTCTTCGTTGAATATGTCAAATATCTGGGCGCGGTCGTGCGCGTTGGTGCGTCAGAGATTTTCGGCTTCGACATTCTCGACGGCGTGACCGGTCAGAAGATCAATCGGTAACAAACAGGAAAATCCCGGCGGTCAGTCACCGTTTTCTGTATGGAAAATGGGGCAGTTCCTGATATAGGAGTGCCCGAGATTTCGGAAAACGAAGGCCTGACAGTTTTTCGGGATTATGGTCTGACTGTTTGTTTTGAGCACATCATTTCTGAAAGCCGTTTCACGCTTTTCGGGATGTGCTCTAGCCGGGATACTCGCCGACACGATGCTTCTATACCTGCGCTCGATCCTCTTCAACGCTGCGTTTTACATCTGCACACTGGTGCAGATGATCCTTTATACGCCGTTCTATTTCCTGCTGCCGCGCAAGAAGGCATGGATCGTGCCGAAGCTCTGGGCGCGGGTTAATCTGTGGCTCCAGAAGGTCATTGCCGGTACGGATTACGTCATCGAAGGGCTCGAGAATATTCCGGAAGGCGCCTATATCTGCGCGCCCAAGCACCAGTCGGCCTGGGATACTTATGCTTTCCTGCCTTATCTGGACGATCCGGTTCTCATCCTGAAGCGCGAACTGATGCGCATTCCGCTGTTCGGCTGGTATATCGCCAAGATGGAGATGATCCCGGTGGATCGTGGATCGCGCGTCAAGGCGCTGCACTCGATCACCAAGGGCGCGGAAAAGGCTATCGCCGAAGGGCGTCAGATCCTCATCTATCCCGAAGGCACACGCCGGTCGCCGGGCGCACCGCCGCAGTATAAATACGGCATCGTGCATCTTTACGATGCGCTCGATCTGCCGGTCCTGCCGATTGCGCATAATGCCGGGCTCTACTGGCCGCGCCGCAAGTTCCTGCGTTTTCCGGGCACCGTTCGCTGCCGTGTTCTGCCTCCGATTCCGCCGGGGCTTGAAAAGGAAGAGTTTCTGCGCCGGCTGATCGAAACCACCGAAACGGCCTGCGACGAGCTTCTGGTTGCGGCAAGCCGCGACCCCAACCCACCCCCGATGCCACCAACAGCTGTTGAGCGCTTGAAGGAACTGGGCGTTTCCCCTCGCGGTTAAACGTCCCGAGCCTTCATGTTCAACTTAAGTTAAACGACAATTAGTCGCGTTTTGTGGGAGTTTCGTTTTTCTTGCACGGAAACATGAAACCCGGTATCAGAGCGCGACACGAAAGGACCCATCATGAATATTGATGCCATTTCCATCGGAACCAATCCTCCCGAAGACGTCAACGTCATCATCGAAGTTCCAGTCGGCGGCCAGCCGATCAAGTACGAGATGGACAAGAAGTCCGGGGCTCTGATCGTTGACCGTTTTCTCTACACGCCGATGACCTATCCGGGCAATTACGGTTTCGTACCGCATACGCTCTCGGAAGACGGCGATCCGATTGACGTTCTCGTCTGCAACACCCGTCCGCTGGTGCCGGGTTCTGTGATCAATGTCCGCCCGATCGGCGTTCTGGTCATGGAAGACAATTCCGGTAAGGACGAAAAGATCATCGCCGTTCCGTCGCCGCACCTGACGCGCCGTTACGAGAAGATCCATGATTACACGGATATGCCGGAAATCACGCTGAAGCAGATCGCGCATTTCTTCGAACACTACAAGGATCTGGAACCCGGCAAGTGGGTCAAGATTGGCGATTGGGGCGATGAAGATTACGCTCGCAAGTTCATCGTTGAAGCGATCGAACGCGCCAAGGGCAAATAATCCGGGCGAGCAATCGCCGGTTTGCATTCTGGTTTAAAACAAAAGCGCCCAATGATCCCCGAAGGATTATTGGGCGCTTTTGCTTTTAAGCTTTGATTTGCCGATCAGAGGAAGAGCGGCAGCAGCGTCGTCCACATGAACTGGCGGATGAAGAAGATGATCAGGAGCAGGATGATCGGCGAAATATCGATCCCGCCGAGATTGGGCAGGAGATTGCGGATCGGGCGTAGAACCGGCTCGGTCACCTTGTAGAGAAACTCTCCGACCGAGGCCACGAAGCGATTGCTGGAATTGACGACATTGAACGCATAGAGCCACGAATAGATGGCGCTGGCGATGATGATCCAGGTGTAGATGTCGAGCGCCAGATCAATGGTGCGGAACAATGCAATCATGAGTGTCTGTCTCCTTGACGATTGGCCGAGATGTAGCGATTACAGCGATTAAGGACAAGTGCCCGATAGAGTGTCGGCTCAATTTTCGTGACTGAAATGCCGTGCGAATGCGCCGTTCTTTCCCGCCTTGGTCCTGATTATTCACAGATCACCCCATATTCAGTATAGCGGTGATGATATGTGAACAAAAAATTAGAGCATACTAATATTCTGTGCAGTGTTGCTATGCTCTGTAATAAATGCCAAGTGAACCTGACAGTGCTGACGGGTGTTTGGCTGAACGGATAAAACGGCAATGAGTATTTCAGAGAATGGTCGCGATCCCTATAAGGACCGCAAAAGCATCGAGTTTTCTTTCCGCGCCAAACGGTTTGCTCATATCCAAAGATTGATCGAAGCCGCACTCGCCGAAAAGCCGGAAGGCGAAAAGGTCGAGATTCTCGATCTCGGCGGATCGGAAAAATATTGGCTGATTGGCGAAGCCTTCATCGAGGCCAATCGCGACCGCCTGCATTTCACACTGATCAATCCTGAAAAGCAGGAAGAGAAGGACACGGAAACCTTCACCTTTCTGGTTGGAGACGCGACCGATCCAGCGCTTTTTGCCGGGCGGGCTTTCGATGTTGTTCATTCCAACTCGGTCATTGAACATGTCGGCGACTGGGCTGCCATCACGCGGTTCGCCGAAAATACGCGCAGGCTCGGCAAGCGCTATTATATGCAGACGCCGAATTACTGGTTCCCTTACGAGCCGCATTTCCGCTTTATCGGATTCCAGTGGCTGCCGGTGCCGGTGCGCATCTGGCTGATGACCAAAATGCGGCTTGGCTTTTTCCCGCGTCAGGAAACCGCCGATGAAGCGCGCTTCCACGTGGAATCGATCCGCCTTCTGACCACGGGGCAGGTGCGCAAGCTCTTCCCGGATGCGCAGATCGAGTTTGAAAAGATTGCCGGACTGGCGAAATCCATTCTTGCTATCAGAGGATGATTGTCATCCCTTGACGCGTCCTGTCAGTCGAAATCACGCGGCTGGTGTGATTTCGAGGCGATCAGATTGCCGACATGTTCCAACGCGTGATCGCGCACCCGCATGTCGCGCAGATGCTTCAGCGTATTGGCTACATAGTCGATATTTGCGCCGGACTCGCCATGCGCGGAGGCAACAATTGCCGCTGCATCCTCGGCCTTGAGCGCGCCGGCATATTGCACATGGCGGCGGTCGGCTACATAGACCAGTCCCTGAACATCGCGCCCGTCGTGAAGGCGCAGCCGCAGCTTCTTTTCATGATAGACATTGTTCGACATTTCGCGTTCGCGCAGATAGACCATCACTTCGTCGGTCATTTCGCCCGGCACGCGAAAGGCCATGCCAAGGCAGGAGCCGCCCGCATCGAGGCCAAGCACCAGTCCGGGATGATCGGGTGAGCCGCGATGAAAATGCGAATAGATGCACAGGCTGCGACGATAGCCGTGCAGGCGGGCGCGAATAGTTTCCACATGCGCGAAACCGGGACGCCACATCAGCGAGCCATAGCCAAAAACCCAGAAATCACTCGTCCGCTTTTCATCGATGTGTTTTGTCATGATGATATAATATTTGCCGTCTCTTGTTCGATTTCCATGGGTAATTGATGGATATCCCTCGTTTTTTCTGAAGCTCCACTTCACAAGACTCAATCCTGCCATAATATGGCCACCAGTGAGGTTGAGCAAAACACTGGTATCGAAAGATGCGTCGCTGGCGGCTTTGCCGCTTCTCAGGCTCAACTCTCTGACCGACATAAGGTTTTTCGATGATGCATCCCGGGACGGAAGCTGGAACAGAGCAACGGAAGTCCAGAAAGCGCCCGATTGCGCTTGGCATTTTCCTGATCGTTCTCGTCGCTGGCTATACAGCCGGGTGGTTTTATGTGGCCGACCGCCTGCAAACGCGCGCGACGGCAGACATGGCCAAGCTTTCTGCTCAGGGTATTGGTGTGCGCTGCGAGGATTTGCGCACCAGCGGTTATCCGCTCCGCGTCAATGTCGTCTGCGACAGCATTTCCTGGCAGAAGCCGAGCGCTGGCATGGCATTCCGTGCCGGTCGTTTCACCTCCGGCTCGCCTGTCTATGCGCCGCGCTCGCTCAGCAATGATCTGACCGGCCCCGCCTTTATCGAATTCCCCGGCTTGCAACCGCTAGAAGTCAACTGGAGCAAGTTCAACTCCAACACCCGGCTTGCCCGCCCGTTCCCGACTGAGATTGCGCTGGAAGCCCGCGACGTCGTGGTCGGCCGCCGCACGGAAGCCACGACCACGGAACCACTCAGCAGTCTGGAACAGATGGATTTCAGCATGAGCGCCGTCGATGGCGCGCTGAAGCTGACTGGCCGTTTTGCAGGGCTGAAGCTTGCAGCACCGGTGATCGGTAATGCCAAGAGCCCCGAGATCGACGGTGTTGCTGATATCGAGATCGCCGATGCTGCGACGCTTCTGGCGTCTGGCTCTTCCGACTTCAGCCAGCGTTTGCGCGGTCATAGCGGCACGATCCATCAGGCATTTCTCTCCATGCCCAATGGGGCCATGGTATCGCTGACCGGTCCTTTCTCCGTCGATGACGACGGGCTGATCAATGCCGACGTGAAGCTGACGCTGGTGAATGCCCAGTCGCTGGCGCAAGCAGGCCAGACGGTTTTCCCGGAACAGGGCAGCAATATCGCCACCATCCTCTTCGCGCTTTCAGCTATGCCGAAAGACGAAAACGGCAATCCCACGCTGGAGATTGCTGTTCGCAAGGGCAGGGCCAATGCCGGGTTCATTCCGCTTGGGCGGTTGCCGGCGTTGTAAGGGAATAGGGGAGTAGGGGAATAAGGGAGTAGGGCAGTATGTTTTACTGCCCTACCCGTTGCCTTACTTCTTTTCGTTTGTGCGCGTCGCAGCCTGACGGCCAAAGTCCGGCGCATCCACTTCCTGACCTGCATCGATAATGCCGCGGCGGACCGCGCGTGTGCGCGTGAAGAGGTCGAACAAGGCCTCCCCATCACCCCAGCGTATCGAGCGCTGCAAGGAGGCAAGATCTTCCGAGAACCGTCCCAGCATTTCAAGGATGGCGTCCTTGTTGTGCAGGCAGACATCGCGCCACATGGTCGGATCGGATGCCGCCAGACGCGTGAAATCGCGGAAGCCGGATGCGGAATATTTGATGACTTCCGATTTCGTCACCTGTTCCAGATCGCTGGCCGTGCCGACAATGTTGTAGGCGATGATATGCGGCAGATGCGAGACGATGGCCAGCACCAGATCATGGTGCTGCGGGTCCATGTGATCGAGCCGTGAACCGCAGGCTGTCCAGAAGGCGGTGAGCTTTTCCAGCGCCGCTTCATCCGTGTCGGGAAGAGGCGTGAGGATGCACCAGCGATTGTTGAACAGCTCCGCAAAGCCTGCATCCGGGCCGGAATATTCCGTTCCGGCCAGCGGGTGGCCCGGAATGAAATGCACATTGGCAGGCAGTTCCGGCTGCATCTGCGCAATGACGGAAGCCTTGGTGGAGCCGACATCGGTGACGATGGCGCCCGGCTTCAGGCTTGCGGCAATCTGCTTTGCGACAGTGCCGGAAGAACCGACCGGCACCGAGACGATAACCAGATCGGCATCCTTGACCGCTTCGGCACTGTCGGTCGTGTAGCTGTCGCCGAGGGCCAGTTCTTCGGCGCGCTTCAGGGTCTCGGCGCTGCGGGTTGCGATTGCGATGTGGTTTGCAAGGCCTTCGCGACGGATGACGCGTGCGAGCGACGAACCGATGAGGCCGATACCGATCAGCGCGATTTTATCAAAATGGATCGTGGACATTGATCTTACTTTAAAAACTCAGTGAGTGCGGCGACTACGCCGCGATTGGCTTCTTCCGGTCCGACAGTCATGCGCAGCGCATTGGGGAAACCGTATCCGCCAACGCGGCGCAGAATATAACCGCGCTTGGAAAGCCACTCATCCGCCTTGTCCGCCGAGTGCGCGGCGTCTTCGGGGAAATGGATCAGAAGGAAGTTCGTTACCGAAGGCGTGACCCGAAGGCCGAGCTTGGTGAACTCCTCCGTCAGCCAGTTCAGCCAGGTGTCATTATAGGCGACCGACTTTTCGACATGGTTGCGATCGCGAATGGCCGCGGCGCCCGCAGCAATGGCGGGCGCGTTCATGTTGAACGGACCGCGAATGCGATTGACCGCGTCGATTACATGGGCAGGCGCATACATCCAGCCGATCCGCAGGCCTGGAAGGCCGTGAATCTTCGAGAAGGTACGGGTCATCACGACATTTTCGTTCGACGAAACGAGTTCGAGGCCAGCCTCGTAATCGTTGCGGCGGACATATTCGGCATAGGCCGCGTCGAGGATGAAGAGGACATGCTTCGGCAGGCCCGCATGCAGACGGCGCACTTCCTCGAACGGCAGATAGGTGCCGGTCGGGTTGGCCGGATTGGCAATGAAGACAACCTTGGTGCGCGGCGTAATGCCAGCAAGAATGGCATCCACGTCGATGCGCTCGTTGCTTTCCTTCACTGTCACCGGCGTTGCACCGGCTGCCAGCGTCTGGATCTTGTACACGGCAAAGCCGTGCTCGGTGATGATGGCTTCATCGCCGGGCGCAAGATAGGTCTGGCAGAGAAGGCCAAGCAGCTCGTCCGAACCATTGCCGCACAGGATATTGCCAATGTTCAAGCCTTGCGTTTCGGCAATGGCCTCACGCAGCGCGAGCGCTTGTCCGTCGGGATAAATCTCCAGCTTTTCGCCCGCGTATCGATAGGCCTCCACCGCATGGGGGCTGGGACCGATCGGCGTCTCGTTGGAGGAGAGCTTATAGACCTTGGCAACGCCTTCCACATGTTCCTTGCCAGGCACGTAGGCTGCGATGTTGAGCAGGCCGGCCTTGGGCTGGGGACGGGAAAGGGTTTGCTGATCGGTCATGATTTTGGCTCCGCCAAAAGAACAGTGTTGCTTAACGGGACGCTCAAGGGATTTGAGCCCCGATGCGACATAAACCGCCATGGACGGGAAGTCGAGAAAAACCTTGTTTTCAAGGGAAAAGCGTCAGGTTTCCGCTTCTTTCTGCTTTGTTTTGCGCAAGCCCCCGACGGGGGTTCCAAGCACCGGCACGAAAACACGGCGGGACGAGCGCTGCGCAACCGGCAGGCCCTGATAGAGGCGCTTCTGTGCTTCCACGACCAGAACGCCGGAGAAAAGCGGCCACAGCCGCCGCCCCATGCCTTCTAGCGCCAGACAGGGGCGCATCATCCAGCGACGCGTGGCGGGTGGAAAATGCAGGGCGTCGCTGACGGTGTTGACCGTGAAGTTGGCTTCGCGCAGCAAGGTGGAAAGCTGATCGCGGCTATAGGGTCGCCCGCTGCCGAAAGGTGTGTGCTCGAAGCGGGCCCAGACACCGCGGCGGTTCGGCACCACAATCACTAGCCGTCCATTAGGGGCAAGCACGCGCCACATTTCCTTCAGCGTTTCCTGCGCGTTTTCCGCATATTCCAGTGCATGCACCATCAAAACGCGGTCGATAGAGGAATCTGGCAGCGGCAGTTCTTCATCGAAGACCAAAGCCGTGCTGGATTTGTCGGCTGAAGGCCAGGCAATGGCGCCTTGTCCGGCTGGCATGAAGGCAAAAGTGCGCTCGGTATCGGCGCTGAAACGGTCAAGATAGGGGAGGCAGTAGCCCATTCCGACGAGACGCTCACCCGGTACGCGTTCCCACAGACCTGCAATCGCCATGCGTATGGCACGCTCGGCCAAATGACCGAGTGTCGTGTCGTAAAAGGAGCGCAGTTCGATAATGTCCGGATGCATGCTGGCACGCTATATCAAATCCCGTCATCGGGGAATGGATATAAGCCTGAGCCTGTTGACAGGCGGGGTGCATTTTTCTCAAACCATGCTATAGAGCGTGCCTTCTGCATGACAGCACCTCCCGAAAGTCTGAAACGGCTTCGGGTGTGAGAAGTACAGCAAACGATCAGGAGAGAACCGACAATGCCAGAAGTCGGCGGCAAGACGATAGAAGTTCTGTTCAGCCCGGAAGATATTGCCGGTCGCAATCTTGAGCTGGCGAAGGCTATTGCCGAACGCAAGTTTCACAATCTGCTGACGATTTCCATTCTCAAGGGCTCGTTCATTTTCGCAGCTGACCTCATCCGCGCCATGCATGATGCAGGCGTTGAACCGGATGTCGAGTTCATCACCGTTTCCAGCTATGGCAAGGGCACGACCAGCACCGAGGTTCGCCTGCTGCGTGATATCGACAGTGAAGTTCGCGACCGCGACGTGCTGTTGATCGACGATATTCTGGAATCAGGCAAGACGCTCAAATTCGTCCGCGAACTGATGCTGGAACGTGGAGCGCGCAGCGTCAGCATCGCCGTTCTGCTCGACAAGAGCGTGCGTCGCAAGGTTGATCTGGAAGCTGATTTCGTCGCCTTCGAATGCCCGGACTATTTTGTCGTTGGCTACGGCATGGACGTGGCTCATTCGTTCCGGCAACTGCCTTATGTTGGGCACGTCAAGGACTGAGCGGCAAATCCGTGATGCCGGGCTGCAAAGAGCGCTTTTCTGTGCGCCGGTGCTCACGTAGCTTTAAGTATGCTCCGCTCCGGTGCTTGAAAATCACTCTTTTTGCCGTGGCCTGACGAATTTGCTGAACAGCTTCTAGAGCGGTTCCGAACCGCTCGATCTATTTGTATTTTCGCATTATCCAACGCATCGAAGCAGGATCAGAAATCAGTCCAGTGGACTGATTGCCCTGCGTAGGCGCTACGCACTTTTGCTGGAAATGCTCTAATCAAACTGTAACAGGCGCTGCAGATATTCCTTTTCCATCTGTGGCGTCAGCGCATTGCCGAGCTTGCGGCGGATTTCATCCAGAATCTCACGCGCGCGCTGGATATCGATTTCACCTGGAATTTTGGTGCCGCTGCCGTCATCAGCTCCCATGCCCTGCTGCCGTCCAAGTGGATCGCGGCCACGAGAACCATTCGCGCCCTGACCCTGCTGGCCATCTTGCCCCATCGCCTGCTGCATCTTCTGCATCATGTCGCGTCCGGCACGGCGCAAGGCGTCCAGAGCGCTGCCCTGATTGTCGTTGGCTTCCGCACCTTCATTGCGTCCGAGCGCTTCGGCGGCACTGCCCATGGATTTTCCGGCATCGCCGAAATCCTTGCCGGGTTCAATGCCCATGCCTTTCAGGTCTTCCGTTAGCTTCTGCAATTCCTGCTGCAATTGCTGCTGTTGCTGTTGCAGCTTGCGCATGGCCTCAGCCGTCTTTTCATCCGTCTGGCCGCCCTGCTGCGAGCCACCACCCTTGGAGCCGTCATCGCCGGGAAACAGGCCTTCCATGTCTTCGTCTTCGCCCTCTGTCCCCGCACCCGGATTGCTGTCGAACTGGCGCCGCTGCTGCTGGTCGAGATTGAATGTCTCGTTCATCATCTGCTGCTGGCGACGCATCAGATCGCCAAGCTTGTTCATCTGCTGCTGCATCTGACCTTGCTGACCTTGCTGACCCTGACCTTGTTGGCCGGGCTGCGCCTGTCCCATCTGCAGATTGTTCATCAAGTCCTGCAATTGCGACAGAAGCTGTTCGGCCTGATCGCGGGAACCCTGACGGGCCAGATTTTCGATCTGGTCCATCATGCGCTGCAGGTCTTTTTCCGTCAGCATCCGCGCATTGGGATCGGGCGCTGACTGGCGCGCATTCGGGTTCTGCTGCTGACGCTGGGCGAATTCGCGCAGGAAATCCTGCATCGCCTTGCGCAGATCGGCGGTGAGTTTCTCGATCTCTTCCTGCGAGGCACCGTTTTGCAGCGCGTTTTTGAGCGCTTCCTGCGCCTGACGCAGACGCTTTTCGGCTGCCGAGAGATTGCCGTCCTCGATACCCAGCGCCACCTGCCACATGTAATCGGCAGTCTCGCGGAGCGAATCATCGCTGCGCGCCAGACGAAGCTTTGTACGGATGGTCACGAGGCCGAGATAATGCGCGGCGTTCTTGATCGTTTCTTCCGGGCGCAGCATCAGCGCCGAGAGCATGTCCAGTACATGATCGCGCTGATTGGCGTCGAGCGCCAGAATACGCCGCTGTTCGGCAATTGCGCGCGCAAGCGGGTTGCTGAATGGCCGTTCTGGAAGCGTTATTGTCTTGGTTTCACTGCGGCCGACCTGACCTGCCGCGTCGGTGACGACGAGGGTCAGTGCCACTTTCTGGCCAGCCCACGGATGTTCGGTCAGGTCCTTCGAGGTGGTGGCTTCCTTCACGCCACGGCGTGGCAGTGCGAGCGGCAGTTCAGGTGCTTCGTAAAGCGGCGTTGCTTCTTCGTCTTCATCGATTTCCAGCGGCACGATTTCAGCAAAAGCCTTGGCCGGCGCATAATCGTCATCGATTTCATAGGTGAGTTGCAGCGTGCCGTTCAACGCGCGACCGGGTTCCTTGGTAAAGCGGATTGTCGGCGGCGTGTCCGGCGTCACCGCAAATTTCCAGCGCGCATCGGTGCCGGAAAGCGTCAGGGTTTCGTCTTCACGCAAATCGTAGCGGAAGTTGCGGCTGCCCGCGACGGCGCTTTCTTCCGGCGTCTGCACCGGCTTTAGCCCCTTGGCTTCCGTCTGCTCTTCCTTCGGCGCGACCGGCTGGACATCCCGCTGTTCGCCTTCTGCATTGGTTGCGGTCAGGCGTTCCGAGCTGCCGCCGATGACGCGGACCGAAAGCACACTGCCTTCCGGAACCGTAATCGCCTCGGCATTGCGGGCATTGTCGGCACTGACCGTCAGGAAGACCGGCGCGCGGCCCGTATAGCGCGGTGGCGTCACCCAGGCATCGACGCGGACAACAGCGCTGCCTTCACCGGGGCGAATGTGAAACGCATCGGCAATGCGCCCGCTGCTTGAACTGGACGTATAGGCGAGCGCCGTGACGAACAGCAGCGCCACGGCGGCGCGCAGGCCATAAGGATCGCGTTCGGGAAGGCGCGGTCGCGGCAGACCGGATTGCAGGTTCTTCAGCCGTTCGGCCATGCGGCGCTGGTGTTCGCGCCACAGAGCCTGCGAGAAAGGATCGTGGGTGCCGGTGGCCATGTGGCCGGACTGCACGGCCAGCGGCTCATGCACAAGGCCGTTCACCGCCTCGATCCGCGCCGTCACATCGTCGTCGGTCGGCTGGCGGAAGCGGGACGGGAGATAGAGCGCAACCAGCCCTGCCAGCGCGAAGACCGTTAGCACGGCGATATGCAGCCAGCGCGGCATCATGCCGAACAGGCCAAACCAGCTGATGCTTGCGAAAAGTGCTGCCAGCAGAATCAGCGGCAGGACCAGCGGCCACAGACGTTCAAACCCGACAGACAGGAAAGTGCGCAGACGCAGACGCCGCAACAGCGCGCCATCGCCTGAAAACAGGCGCAAAAAGGCATCCCGCATCAGTTGCGGCTTATCCTTCTTGTCGTGGCCTTGATCCGTCATCCGGGCTTTCTGCTCTGTCTGCCAGTGTGCAATCGAATGACAGGATAACATGCATCATGGCAAAGGCGAGGCTTCGCCATGATTAATATGGGCCACGATTAATATCGACTACAGCCAATCCGGAATGGAATCGAGCGCGAGCAGCTCTTCGTAAGTGTGGCGCGGGCGAACGACATGGTAGCGGTCGCCATCCACCAGAACTTCCGGCACCAGAAGGCGACTGTTATAGGTGCTCGACAGAACCGCGCCGTAGGCACCAGCCGTGCTGACGGCGATCAGGTCGCCGGGCGCTGGCTTTGTTGTTTCGCGGTCGAGGCCGAGATAGTCGCCCGTTTCGCAAACAGGCCCGACGAAATCGGCGCGGATGCGCGGCGCGTCGTCCTTCGCCAGCTTGACCGGGCGGATATCGTGGAATGCTTCATAAAGCGTCGGGCGGATGAGATCATTCATCGCGGCATCGACGATGATAAAGTTCTTTGCATCGCCTTCCTTGACGAAAATCACTTCCGTCACCAACAGACCGGCATTGCCGACGATCAGACGGCCAGGCTCGAAAACGGTCTTCAGCCCGAGCGGCTTGATGTGCTTGGCAACAATTTCCGCATAGGCCACGGGCAGTGGCGGCGGGTTGTTGTCGGTGCGGTAGGGAACGCCCAGACCGCCGCCAACGTCGACATGGCGGATATTGTGGCCATCGGCGCGCAATTCCGTCACCAGTTGCGCCATCAGCGCAAAGGCGTTGTCGAACGGTTCGAGATCGATGATCTGGCTACCGATATGCATATCGATGCCGACGACGTCGATACCGGGGAGGCTCGCCGCGCGAGCATAGGCCTCACGCGCCTTGACGCGCGGAATGCCAAACTTGTTTTCAGACTTGCCGGTCGAGATCTTGGCGTGGGTCTTGGCGTCAACATCCGGATTGATGCGCAGCGATACCGAGGCAACCTTGCCGGCTGCAACTGCACGGGCCGAGAGGATTTCCAGCTCCGGCTCGGATTCGACGTTGAAGCAGTAGATATCGGCTTGCAGCGCGAAATCCATTTCGCGCGGCGTCTTGCCGACGCCCGAAAAGACGATCTTGTTGGCGGGAATGCCTGCGGCGAGCGCACGACGAATTTCGCCTTCCGAAACGGTGTCCGCGCCTGCGCCGAGCTTCGCCAGCGTCTTCAACACCGCCAGGTTCGAGTTGGCCTTCAGCGCATAGGCGATCAGTGGTTCCATGTCAGCGAAAGCTTCGCTGAAAACGCGGAAATGACGCTCGATCGTGGCGCGGGAATAGACATAGAACGGCGTGCCGACCACCTTGGCGATTTCAGGCAGGCTGACATTTTCGGCGTGCAGCACGCCGTCGCGATATTCAAAATGATTCACGGAAGATAGTCCTTCTGGGAACTAGAGCAGCTTATCAAGAATGAAAGGCTTGTCTTCCTTGGGTTTCGGCTTGGTATGCCCCTGATCGTCGGTAATCAGCGACGACGGCGGCGGCTCCAGCGGGCCCTTGCGTCCACAGGCGGCAAGCGTGGCCGCGAGTGCGGCGATCATAAGCACGGTAGAAATAGCGGAGCGGCCTGTCATCAGCTTTGGTTCCTGAATCAAAATCTATTTGCGCTAGCTGTAACGCAAAAATCTCAAGAGTGAAATCATCCGTTGACCGGATGATTTCACATGACTTTATCTTGAACGGCGATTACGCCTTCACGATGCGCTTCTTCCAGTACCGGATTTGGCGGCGCACTTCCTGCGGGGCCGTACCACCGAAGGACTGGCGGCTCTTGACCGATTTCTCGACCGTGAGGTAGCCGAAGATCGCATCGGTGATACCGGGATGGATCGATTGCAGCTCTTCCAGCGAGAGCTTGGCGAGGTCGACCTTGCGGCTTTCCGCCAGAGCAACAGCGCGACCGGTGACGTGATGCGCTTCGCGGAAGGGCAGGCCCAGTTCCCGCACCAGCCAGTCGGCCAGATCGGTTGCCGTGGAATAGCCCGAACCGGCAGCCTTCTTCATGGACGCGACATTGATGGTCAGGTCGCGCACCATGCCAGCCATGGCGGCGATAGCGAGTTCCAGATTTTCGGCAGCGTCGAAGACCTGTTCCTTGTCTTCCTGCATGTCCTTGGAATAGGCGAGCGGCAGACCCTTCATGATGGTCAGAAGTGCAACCAGCGAACCGTTGATACGGCCCGTTTTCGCGCGAACCAGTTCGGCGGCATCCGGGTTTTTCTTCTGCGGCATGATCGACGAGCCGGTGGAGAAGGCGTCGGACAGGCGCACGAAGTTGAACTGCGGCGTCGACCAGATGACGATTTCTTCCGCAAGGCGCGACAGATGACCGGCGCAGATTGACGCGAGCGACAGGAATTCCAGCGCGTAATCGCGGTCGGAAACGCTATCGAGCGAGTTGCGGGTCGGTTCGCGGAAGCCGAGCGTCTTTGCTGTCATGTGGCGGTCGATCGGGAAGCCGGTGCCTGCAAGGGCTGCTGCACCCAGCGGCGATTCATCCATGCGCTCAATTGCATCGCGCACGCGGGACAGATCGCGGCCGAACATTTCCACATAGGCCATGCAATGATGGCCGAAAGTGACAGGCTGCGCGGTCTGGAGATGGGTGAACCCCGGCATGACCGTCGCCGCATGTTCCTCGGCGCGTTCCAGAAATGCTTCGATCAGGTTCTTCAGGGCGACGGCAGTCTTTTCCATCTCCTGCTTGACCCAGAGACGAAAATCGACAGCCACCTGATCGTTGCGCGAGCGGGCCGTGTGCAGGCGTCCGGCGGAAGGGCCAATCAGATCGGCCAGCCGCGCCTCGATATTCATGTGAATGTCTTCAAGCTTGCGTGAGAAGGTGAACTTGCCGTCCTCAATTTCCTTGAGGATGGTTTTCAGGCCCTGCTCGATCTGCTTATGATCGTCTGCCGTAATGATGCCCGTCTTTGCAAGCATGGCTGCATGTGCGAGCGAGCCCTGGATGTCTTGCGCGTAGAGCTTGCGGTCGAAGCCGATCGATGCATTGATCTCTTCCATGATCGCATCGGGTCCTGAGGCAAAACGGCCGCCCCACATCTGATTGCTTGATTTTTGTTCGCTCATGCTCATATGCCCCGAGTGACGATTTGGCCGGATAATAGAAAGAAGTGACGCGACATGGCAGAAGACAACGAAAAGGCGAAATCGGGAAATCGCAAGATCGTCCTTCTTGCAGCCCTTGCCGGTGTCATTGCCGGTATTGGGGCGGTATACGTGATGGAGCGCCCCTCTGGCAATGTGGTAGCGGCTAATGTTTCTGCCGAAAATGACGAAGCGTCCGCCCAATGCGCCCTCAAAGCCGATTCCCTGAAGGGACTGGACGCGGCTGCAACCGGTGGCGTGGCTGCCATGCGCCCGGCGGAAAAGCCGATTTCCGTTGCTCATCTGGCTTTCACCGGCCCCGACGGCAAGCAGATGACGCTTGGTGATTACAAGGGCAAGACGCTTCTCGTTAATCTCTGGGCGACCTGGTGCGCGCCATGCCGCGAGGAAATGCCCGCCCTCGACAAATTGCAGGCCGAAAAAGGTGGCAAGGATTTCGACGTTGTGGCGATCAATATCGACACAGGTTCCGACGACAAGCCGAAGGGCTTTCTGAACGAGATCGGCATCAAGAACCTTGCCTTGCATCGCGATGCGACAATGGCGAGTTTCAATGAGCTGAAGCGCAAGAACCTCGCTTTCGGCTTGCCGGTCACACTTCTGGTCGACAAGGAAGGCTGCCAGATCGCCTCCATGAACGGTCCTGCTCCATGGGAAGGGCCTGACGCCATGAAATTGATCGACGCAGCGCAAAAACTTTAGAGCGTGTACCGATCCGAATGAATCGGATCGACGCTCTAAATTCTTTTGTTTAACGCATAATCTTATCAATCCTCGTTTCACTCCGGTCGGATTATGCTTTAGTCCTCGACAAAGTCCGGAATTGGTGGCTTCCTCCTTTTTCTAAGGAGACATCCCATGAGCCTCGACGTCTGGCTGGCATTCACCGCTGCATCTATCGTGCTTCTGATCATTCCGGGGCCGACAGTTCTGCTCGTCGTTTCCTACGCGCTTGGACAGGGCTGGAAGACGGCTTTCCCGATGGCGGTGGGTGTGGCGCTTGGCGATTTCACGGCCATGACCCTGTCGATGTTAGGCGTCGGCGCGCTGCTCGCGGCTTCTGCAACTGTGTTCACGGCGGTCAAATGGATTGGTGCAGCCTATCTCGTCTGGCTGGGCATCAAGCTGTTCCGGGCAGGCGGCGCGATGAACGCCAAGGCGCGGCATGACAAGGTGCATCCGGCAAAGATGCTGGTTCACGCCTGGCTGGTGACGGCTCTCAACCCAAAGAGTATTACTTTCTTCGTGGCGTTTTTGCCGCAGTTTCTCAGCCCGCATCGGGATTTCCTGACCCAGATGTTGGTTTTTGAGAGCACGTTTCTGGTGCTCGCCTTCCTCAATGCCTTCGCTTATGCGCTGACAGCAGCGCGGGCGCGGCGCTTCTTTGCCAGCGAGCGGGCCTTGCGGATTTTCAATCGTGCCGGCGGAACCCTGCTGATCGGCGCTGGTGTGGCGACCGCGACGATCCGGTCAAGCTGAGGTAAAACCGGCGCGCTTCAGCCGTACAATCGCGAGATCGAGCGCCGACAGAAAGGCCGAACGGTCCTTCGGCGAAAATGGCGCCGGGCCGCCGGTGATTTCTCCGGCGGAACGTAACGAATCCATCAGATTGCGTGTCGCGAGCGTGTTGCCGATGGTGCTCTGTGTGTGAACGCGCCCATTGGGCGCGATGACCGATGCGCCCTTTTCAAGTGAGCGGCTAGCAAGCGGAATATCGGCGGTGATGACGATTGCCCCCGGATGTGCATTTTCGGCGATCCAGTCGTCCGCCGCATCCAGCTTGTCCGAAACGACAACCCGTTCCACCCGTTCGGCATCGCGCGGGATTGCCACGTGACTGTTGGCAACCAGCACCACCGGAAGGTTGTGACGCTCGGCGACGCGGTAGATTTCAGCCTTCACCGGGCAGGCATCGGCGTCGACAAGAATGCGGATCGTATTGGTTTCAGCGGTCATCCGTTCTCCATAAAAGGACCGGCGCCTTTTGGCAAATTGAACGCTGCAATCAGATTTATGCGATAGGCGTTTCTAGCGAAGCGGTATATGGCGGGCCAAAATAAGAGAGTTTGTCATGGCCGCCCGTTTCTTCCCCATCATGTTTGTTCTGCTCTGGGCCACTGGCTTTATCGGGGCCGGGCTGTCCATGCCCTATGCGGAACCCTTCACTTTCATGGCGGTGCGGTTCTCCATTGCGGCAGTCATCATGACGCTCTGGGCGCTGGCAAGCAGGGCTGCGTGGCCGAAGGGGGCAACGCTGGTTCATGCAGCCATCGCTGGTTGTCTGATCCATGGCGCTTATCTCTCGGCACTGTTCTGGGCCGTGCATCACGGTCTACCTGCTGGCATGTCGGGCCTCGTCGCCGGTCTGCAGCCCATGCTCACAACGCTGATCGCCGCCATGCTTCTCGGGGAAAGAGCAAGCGGACGTCAGTGGGCGGGACTACTGATCGGTTTTCTTGGCGTGGCCATGGTCGTCTGGCCGAAGTTTTCCGCTGGTAGCGGCGTCGACCCGAAAAGCCTTGCCGCAGCTTTTTTTGCGGTGTTGGCCATCAGCACGGGCACGGTCTGGCAGAAGCGTTTTGGAACGACCGGCGATTTGAAGACAGGCACTGCCGTTCAGTATATCGCCGCCGCTACGCTGACTGCTATCTGTGCCTTTGCGTTCGAAACCCGGGTGATGATCTGGTCGCCGCAGCTCATTTTCGCGCTGGTCTGGCTGACGCTGGCGATTTCCATCGGTGCGATTCTGGCGCTTTTGGTGATGATCCGCGAGGGTGCGATGTCGAAAGTCGCATCGCTGTTTTATCTCGTGCCGGGCACAGCGGCGATCATGGCCTATCTGATTTTTGGCGAGACGCTCGGTCCGATCCAGATTGCAGGCATGGTCGTCACCACGCTTGGCGTGGCCCTGACGACGATGAAGCGCTGATTATTCGACGATCAAATCCGGCTGCTGCTCGCGTTTGCGGAAATTCATGATTGCGGCGTTGATTTCTGCGCCGATGATGAAGATAGCCGACAGCATATAGAGGAAAACGATAGCCACCATGATCGAGGCAAGGCCCGCATAGGTGGAAACATAATTGGCAAAAGTCTCCAGATATTTTGCGAAGGCGGTTGCCGAGGCAAGCCAGGCAAGAAGCGTGATGATGATGCCGGGCAGGATATCGCCAAGGCTGCGGCGACCGGCAGGCAGCCAGATATGCACCATGAACAGCGCCAGCACCAGAACCGCCACGGCGACACTATAGCGCCAGAACGCGATAGTGCCGGTGAAGGGTGCAATGTCGGGAAACCATTGTTCGGCAATGCGCACGGCGAGCGGTGCGAGAACCAGCAGGAAGCTGATTGCCATCAGGCTGAGAGTGCCGACCAGAACGAAACCCAGGCTTTGCAGGCGGCAGAAGATGATCGAGCGCTGGTCGGTGACGCGATAGGCGCGGTTGAGCGCGATGCGCAGCGCCTCCACGCCATTGGAGGCAAAGTACGCAGCGGCGATCACACTGAGGGTCAGAAGCCCCCGGCGCTGAACCGTCAGAACATTGGTCACTTCATTGGCGATGGGGGCCGCGATATTCGACGGCCACATGTCGAAAATGACATGGACCGCCGTTTGAGCAAATTCCTTGGTGCCGAGAAAGCTGGCCAGCGAAGTTGCGAAGATCAGGAAAGGAAACAGCGCCATCAGGCCCGACAGGGCGATGTGACTGGCAAAAGCCCAGCCGTCGTCCGAACTGAAATGACCAAGCACATCATAGGTAATCTGACGGAGAAAACGTCTGACTTTTCGCATCCGCAGATTTTACCCCTTCGATCCTTGGCTCAAGTTTCAGACACTTAAATCTAGCATCACCTGTCAGATTGCAAGGGTTGCGCCGTTTTAAAGCCCTTGCGAATCAAGCACTGTGGATGAAACGCGGTGGCAGGACAGGACGAAATGGCTGAGGAACACGCAAATCGCAGCATCATCATAACCGGCTGTTCTTCCGGCATTGGCGCTTATTGCGCGGAAGCCTTGCATCGTCGTGGATGGCAGGTATTTGCCACCGCTCGCAAGGAACAGGATATCGCCGCTCTGCAAGCCAAAGGCATGGCGGCCTATTATCTTGATTATGCCGAGCCGGACTCCATTGCTGCTCTTGCCGATGAAGTGTTGCGCAAGACGGATGGCAGGCTGGGTGCGTTGTTCAATAATGGTGCTTATGCCCAGCCGGGCGCGGTCGAGGATTTGCCGGTGGAAGCGCTTCGCGCCCAGTTCGAAGCCAATTTCTTCGGCTGGCATGATCTGACGCGACGGGTGGTGCCCGTCATGCGCGGGCAGGGGCACGGGCGCATCGTTCATTGTTCGTCGATATTGGGGCTGGTGCCGATGAAATGGCGCGGCGCTTATGTCGCGTCCAAATTCGCCATTGAAGGGCTGATGCTGGCGCAGCGTATGGAGCTTGAAGGCTCCGGTGTGGAGGTTTCGCTGATCGAACCGGGGCCGATTGCATCGCAATTCACCTATAATGCCGCCCGGCATGCGCAGGCCAATATCGATCTGGAAGCTTCCGTGCATCGCGAACTTTATCAGCGCCAGATGGCCAAGCTGACAAGCGGCGGCACCAAATCGAAGAACAAGCTTGGACCGGAAGCCGTCTATGATGTACTGCTTCACGCATTGGAGGCGCCGCGTCCACGTCCGCACTATGCGGTAACGAGACCGGCGAAACTGGGAATTCTGGCGCGCCGCCTGATGCCGTCGCGCTGGCTGTACCGGATGCTGTCCGATCAGTCTTGAAAAACAAGGGGCTGCGGATGATGGGAAGGGAACAAGATGGACGTTGTGTTCAAAGGCGCAGCCATGGTGGCCATGCTCGCCGTTGCGATTGTGTTGATCATTGGCCTGCGCAATATGATGCGCGGTGGTGATGCCAATTTTTCCAACAAGATGATGCAGTTACGCGTATTCCTGCAGTTCATCGCAATCGTTCTGATCGTGGGCGCAATTTATTTCGCGCGGCACACTGGCGGACAGTAAGCCATGGTCAAGCTCAACAAAATTTACACGCGCACCGGCGATGACGGCACCACTGGCCTTGCCAGCGGCCCGCGCCGTCTGAAGTCCGATCTGCGTGTGGAAGCCTATGGCACGGTGGATGAAGCCAATGCCTGCATCGGCATGGCGCGGATTCATACCGGCGAATATGCTGAAATCGACGCGATGCTCTCGCGCATCCAGAACGATCTTTTCGATCTCGGGGCCGATCTTTCGACGCCCGATGACGGCAAGCCGCTGGCTTATGAACCGCTGCGCATCATTGCGTCGCAGGTCGCGCGCGTGGAAGCGGATATCGATGGTCTCAACGCCAGTCTCCAGCCATTGCGCTCTTTCATTTTGCCGGGCGGCTCGGCGGCATCGGCAGCACTTCATCTGGCGCGCACGGTTTCACGCCGCGCCGAGCGCCTGATGGTGGCGCTGGCGAAGATTGAGGGCGAGGTGGTGTCGCCGGAGGCTCTGCAATATATCAACCGCCTCTCGGATTTTCTCTTCGTCGCCTCCCGCGCCGTCAATGACAACGGCGCGAAAGACGTGCTCTGGGTGCCAGGCGTAAATCGGTAGTCAGACGCCCCGTTTGTTGCCCCAGATCAGCACATGCAACTGGGGCAGCACATGCGCTTCGAACCAGCGGTCTGCTATCACCGCGTCCACCAGCCATTCCATGCGGCGCATGATGCCGTCAATGTCGATCAGCGCATCATCTGCTTCTGGCGGTGGCGGCGTGTGATTGCCGGGCTGGAGATAGACCGGCAGCTGGGGATGACGCGCCGAGACATGCTTTGCGAAGGCATAATCGGCATCATCGAAGATCACGAATTTCAGCACCACACGCGGCTTCGGTCCTGCCGCTTCGACACAGGCCGCCAGCGCATCGGGATCAAATTCCATTTCGCTTGACGGTGGTTTGGGGCTAAGCACCAACGTGTCCAGCGCCGAAAACCAGTCCTTGGCGATAGAGCCTTGGGTTTCCAGCGCAAAGCGATAACCCTCCACCTTGCCATGGGCGATGAGAGGTCCAAGAGGTTGTATCGCCGGATTGCCGCCAGAAAGTGACACTGTTAACGGCTTATTTCCCGAAAGTGTCGTCACTTCATGCCAGATGGCTTCGATACCCATAGGCTTCCATTCATGGCGAAAGCGGCTTTCGACCGCGTGCAGGCTGTCGCACCATGCGCAACGGTAGTCGCAGCCGCCTGTGCGCACGAAGACAGTCGGCTCGCCGATGAGCACGCCTTCGCCTTGAATGGTGGGGCCGAAAATCTCGCTGATGCGGATTTCGGATGCCGGTTTCATTGCTTTACACTTGGACGATATTCCGCCCATGTTTTTGGCGTTTCACTCACCCGCACGGCCGAAATTTCCGGCCAGCGCGAATGGCACCAGTCGAAGAAATGCTTTGCCAGCGTTTCGGCTGTGGTGTGTCCATGACCCAGCACATCGTTGAGATGCCGGTGATCGAAAGCGTCGTCAATATAGTGTTTGAACGGCGCCAGCTCGTGATAGTCGCGCACGAAGCCATGTCCGTTTAGACCGGCGGCGGAAAGCTCCACTTCAACGATGTAATTATGCCCGTGCAGGCGCGCGCATTGATGATCGGCAGGTAGCCCGGTCAACTGGTGTGATGCAGAGAAATGAAACTCCTTGGTGATGCGAAACATCAGGCGTTCCTCCGCTCAACGGCTTCGCGCCAGAAATCGGCATCCTCATAGACGGTTGGGTCTGCGACGCCTGCGAGGTGAAATGCCTCGCGACGCTCAACACAGGTGCCGCAGCGACCGCAATGGTGTTCGCCGCCCTTGTAGCAGGACCATGTCGCCTCGAAAGGCGTGTCGTGTCTTGCACCATCGGTGACGATATCGGCCTTGGATGCACGCACATAGGGTGCCAGCAGCTTGATATCGGCATAGCCGTCCAGCGCATGATTCTGCATGGTCTGGAAGGCGTCGACGAAGCCGGGACGGCAATCGGGATAGATGAAATGATCGCCGCCATGGACGGCCAGCGCCACCGCGTCGGCCTTTTGTGCGGCGGCCACACCAAAGGCAATCGCCAGCATGATGGCGTTGCGATTGGGTACGACGGTGATCTTCATCGTCTCTTCGGCATAGTGACCGTCCGGAACATCGATAGCATCAGTCAGTGCCGAGCCGGTGAGGCTGGCGCCGATGGTGCGGATATCGATAATCTGGTGCGGAACGCCGAGCCGTTCGGCGCAGGCTCTGGCTGAATCCAGTTCCTTCTTATGCCGCTGGCCGTAATCGAAGGAGAGAAGGGCAGTGAGTTCAAGTTCCGCTGCGATTCTATGCGCAAGCGAAACGGAGTCGAGTCCGCCGGAGCAGACGACAAGCGTTTTCATAGTCAGGGTTCCTTGTTTTGACCGGGTAGGCTGCGACCGGTTAGTGCGGAGCGTGTCGTAAAGCAGGATGACGCCTTTGTAAACGCCACAGATAAGGGAACAGAAGGCACGATGAGGGATGTCGCAATCTGAGAATGAAGTTCTGTCAGAATAAATGGATATTAATCGATATAGATTGCCGAGGCTGATTGACGTGCACGTCAGGCGTCTTTACGTTTCCCGCCGATTTCTAATAGGAAGCGCCGTGGCTAAAGGCTTTGTCACAGTGCTTTTTTCGGAGCCGCTTCCATGTCGGATTCCCGTCGGAATCTGACATGCGGGCGGTGTTTCATGGCGGCATAGTCGTGCCGCAGGATTCATTGAAGAGGTGGTCGCGGATGAAAGTCCTTGTCGCAGTAAAACGTGTCGTCGATTACAATGTTAAGATCCGTGTTAAGGGCGACGGATCAGGCGTTGAGCTTTCGAATGTGAAGATGTCGATGAATCCGTTCGACGAGATTGCGGTTGAAGAGGCGATCCGCCTGAAGGAAGCTGGCAAGGTCACGGAGATTGTGGTTGTATCGGT